>JAYVUU010000001.1:0-18937 GCA_043787635.1 Synechococcales cyanobacterium
ATTTACATATGATAATTTTAATACGAAAGTACTTGATTATTATAAAAAATCTATATAAGGACATTTAAGAATAGCAAAAAAGTTATAAAAAAATTTTTGTTTTTTTTGTGAAGCAGGTCTAGCGTTATGAAAACAAAATAGCTCTACAAAGCAGCCTAAGTCTTTATTTAAGCTTCTAGGGCCAAATAGACTTCTCAAAAGGTCTAGAATTGCTTCCTAAAAAAATAAAATAAAGTTTTATTTTTTAACATAAGTTGCTTTTCGTTAGCTATTTAGAAGCTTACCTTAAGATCTGTTTAGCTTATTAAAAATATTATTTTTTTTAATTTGTTGAACTTATTATAGAAAAATAAGGAAGGTTAGACTTAATTAAAAAAACGCACAAAATTTTTCTTATCGAAAAACCAATCTTATAAGGAAAACGAGTACCATTCCCGATTTTGTAAACCAATCGATTTTTTTAGAGAATAATTATGTTTATAATGATTTAGCATTTCTTTTGTAAAATATATAGTTGATAAAAAAACAAAAAATATTTATATTTTAATTAATCAATGTAAAGTATGCTTAATATTAAAAAAATTTAAGTTTTTATTTAAATGGGTTGATAACTCAATGGTAGAGTATTCGGCTTTTAACCGATTTGTTCCGGGTTCGAGTCCCGGTCAACCCAACTATAAAAAGATTAGAAAATATGATTATTTAATAGAGAAAAAATTTATAATAAACAAAATTGTATAAAATTTTATATTTGTTTCATTTTATAATAAATTTACAATTGTTGCATAAAAAATTTAATTTGTTTTTTTTGTTAAATTAAAAATCCGAGTTTGTTTAGTAATATCGGCTTATTTAGTAATATCGTCGGACAGTATTTATAATAAAAGTTTTCCCAATTTCCTAGGGCTGCTTGGCTTGCTGAAGTCCGGAGCACCTTTATAAAGTTTCAGTATAAGACGAGTATTTTTATATTCGCTTTGTTTAGCAAAGTCGTACATAAATAAAAAAACATTAGGGTAAGATCTAGATTTATTGTAAAAATAAAATTTTTATTTGAAAGTAGCAAAAATAAAGTGAAGAAAATTTTTGTGTTTTACCTAAGGTCCTCCGGACTTCAGCAAGCCAAGCAGCCCTAGAAATTTTATGTAAAACATAAAATTAATCTGTTGCTATATTTAGTAAAAACATAAAAAATTAAGTTTATTTTATGCAAAACCGAAAGTAAGATTAGAGGCAAAAAATATTTTTAATATTACGTAAAAAATAAATTTTAGATTTATATTTAGATTTTTAGTAGCTTGTTATTTGTTTTTTTGTATAAAAAATAATAGAGGCAGACTGTATTGACGAAATTATACCTTGAAATATATACTATATCTGTATAGAAAATTTTATATAAAAAAATTTATTTTATATTTATTATAAAAAAGAAAACATAGATATAAATTTCCAGGGAGTATAACTCAGTTGGTAGAGTGTTGTCCTTGCACGGCAAATGTCAGCGGTTCGAATCCGCTTACTTCCACCAGTTAGAAATAGTAACTGCAAAAAAAAGATCAAATGAATAAAAGCTTATGGTGGATACCTAGGCACCTAGATACGATGAAGGGCGTGGAAACCAACGAAATGCTTTGAGGAGCTGGAAACAAGCTATGATTCAAAGATTCCCGAATAGGGCAACCTTTTAAACTTCTTATTAAATTCATAAATGAGAAAGAGGTAACCTAGTGAACTGAAACATCTTAGTAGCTAGAGGAAAAGAAAGCAAACGCGATTCCCTTAGTAGCGGCGAGCGAAATGGGAACAGCCTAAACTTAATTAGTTTAAACTAGTTGAGGGTTGTGGGAAGAATATACAATAATTTTTCATTATACAATTGCGTATAAAATTATTATTAAAAAAAAATGCGATTAGATGAAGCAGCTGAATCCTGCACCATAGAGAGTGAAAGTCCCGTAATCAAAAAACAAAACATTTTTTTTTTCTTATCCCGAGTAGCATGGGGCACGTGAAATCCCGTGTGAATCTGCGAGGACCACCTCGTAAGGCTAAATATTCCTAGGTGACCGATAGTGAAATAGTACTGCGAAGGAACGGTGAAAAAGAACCTCGATAGAGGAGTGAAATAGAACATGAAACCGTAAGCTGTCAAGCAATGGGAGGGTTTATTTTTATATTTTAATAGATATTTGAAAACCTGACCGTGTGCCTGTTGAAGAATGAGCCGGCGACTTATAGTAAGTGGCGTGGTTAAAGAAAAACATCTGAAGCCAAAGCGAAAGCGAGTCTTAATAGGGCGATATGTCATTTACTATGGACCCGAACCCGGGTGATCTAACCATGACCAGGATGAAGCTTGGGTAAAACCAAGTGGAGGTCCGAACCGACCGATGTTGAAAAATCGGCGGATGAGTTGTGGTTAGGGGTGAAATTCCAATCGAACTCGGAGCTAGCTGGTTCTCCCCGAAATGCGTTGAGGCGCAGCGATTAATGAATATGGGCTATCTAGGGGTAAAGCACTGTTTCGGTGCGGGCTGCGAGAGCGGTACCAAATCGTGGCAAACTAAGAATACTAGATATTAGCTTTCCATTAATCAGTGAGACAGTGGGGGATAAGCTTCATTGTCGAGAGGGAAACAGCCCAGATCATTAGCTAAGGCCCCTAAATGATTACTAAGTGGCAAAGGAGGTGGGAATGCTAAAACAACCAGGAGGTTCGCTTAGAAGCAGCAACCCTTAAAAGAGTGCGTAATAGCTCACTGGTGAAGCGTTCCTGCGCCGAAAATGAACGGGACTAAGTAATCTGCCGAAGCTGTGGGTTAAAATTAATTTTAGATTAATTTTTACGGTAGGGGAGCGTTCCGCTTTAGGGTGAAGTATAAATGAAAATTTGTATGGACGACGCGGAAGTGAGAATGTCGGCTTGAGTAACGCAAACATTGGTGAGAATCCAATGCCCCGAAAACCTAAGGATTCCTTTACTAGGCTCGTCCGTGAAGGGTTAGTCAGGGCCTAAGGCAAGGCTGAAAAGCGTAGTCGATGGGAAACAGGTTAATATTCCTGTACTAATTTTTATAAGATATCGAGGGACGAAGAAAGCAAAAATTAGCCGAAAAATGGATTGTCGGTGGAAATGTTCAAGGTAAAATTAGAAAAAAAACTAATTTTAAGCTGAGGCATGATACGATTTTTCCACTCTGAGTGTTAGAATTTATTTTTTGATACTTAATTTAAGAGTGTAGTAAATGTATTTATTTATATTTATGATAAAATTTAATTCTTTGTTATACTTCCTAGAAAAGCTCGTAATATTGTTCACAAAAAATTACCTGTACCATAAACCGACACAGGTAGGTAGGTAGAGTATACTAAGGGGCGCGAGATAACTCTCTCTAAGGAACTCGGCAAAATGGCCCCGTAACTTCGGGAGAAGGGGTGCCTCTGTTTCAATTCTATTTGAATTGAAGGAGGCCGCAGTGACCAGGCCCAAGCGACTGTTTACCAAAAACACAAGTCTCCGCTAAGTCGCAAGACAATATATGGGGGCTGACGTCTGCCCAGTGCCAGAAGGTGAAAGAAGTTGGTTATTCATTCGTGGAGAAGCTGACGACTGAAGCCCTGGTGAACGGCGGCCGTAACTATGACGGTCCTAAGGTAGCGAAATTCCTTGTCAGGTAAGTTCTGACCCGCACGAAAGGCGTAACGATTTGGGCGCTGTCTCGGAGAGAGACTCGGTGAAATAGACATGTCCGTGAAGATGCGGACTACCTGCACCTGGACAGAAAGACCCTATGAAGCTTGACTGTAGCTTGTAATTGGATTCGGGCTTTTTTTGCGCAGCCTAGGTGGGAGGCAATGATGGTTTTCTTCTGGGAAAATTTTAGCCGTCCGTGAGAGACCACTCTGAAAAAGCTAGAATCCTAATGATGATCCTTGAATCAGGACATTTGACAGTTGCAGGTGGGCAGTTTTACTGGGGCGGTAGCCTCCTAAAAAGTAACGGAGGCGTGCAAAGGTTCCCTCAGGCTGGACGGAAATCAGCTTAAGAGTGTAAAGGTAGAAGGGAGCTTGACTGCAAGACAAACAAGTCGAGCAGGGGCGAAAGCCGGCCTTAGTGATCCGACGGTACCGCGTGGAAGGGCCGTCGCTCAACGGATAAAAGTTACTCTAGGGATAACAGGCTGATCTTCCCCAAGAGTTCACATCGACGGGAAGGTTTGGCACCTCGATGTCGGCTCATCGCAACCTGGGGCGGTAGTACGTCCCAAGGGTTGGGCTGTTCGCCCATTAAAGCGGTACGTGAGCTGGGTTCAGAACGTCGTGAGACAGTTCGGTCCATATCCGGTGCAGGCGTAGGAGTATTGAGAGGAGCCTTCTCTAGTACGAGAGGACCGAGAAGGACGCACCTCTGGTGTACCTGTTATCGTGCCAACGGTAAACGCAGGGTAGCCATGTGCGGAGTGGATAACCGCTGAAAGCATCTAAGTGGGAAGCCCACCTCAAGATGAGTACTCCCATGGGGTTAACCCAGTAAGGTCACGGGAAGAACACCCGTTGATAGGCTATAGATGGAAGCTCAGTAATGAGTGCAGTCGAGTAGTACTAATAGACCGAGGGCTTGTCCTCTTCATTTCAAATTAAGTATTGACTAATCTTTATGCAGCCTTCTGGGTTGTGTTTTAACACAATTCAACAGATTTCCTGGTGTCTATGGCACGTTGGACCCACGCTCATCCATCCCGAACTGAGCGGTGAAACAACGTTGCGGCGACGATAGTTGGCTAGTAATGGCCCGTCAAAATAGCTCGATGCCAGGGTTCTAATAAGCAAAAGCACAACCGCGTTTCATGGTTGTGCTTTTTGTTGTTTATTTATTTATTTATTGTTTGGCACGAGCTGCGATGAGCCAGTCTGTGTCTTTTTGCGCGATCGAATGTCCGCTCAGGTCATTGAGTTTTTCTAGTGCCATTAGAGCCGCGTATTTCAAATCCCACACTCTAGTTTCTAGTACTTTTTTAAGTTCTGGAATGGCTTGGATGTTGCCGAGTTCTCCTAATGCGATCGCGGCGGCGGCACGGGATTTTTGAAATTGTGGCTCTTTGTTGTGTAGCCCTTCATTTAGGATTAGGTCGTAGGCGGGTTGATGGTCAAGCCAGCCTAGGGTTTTGATGATGTGGTAGTGCGCGCCGTAATCGTTGTGACCTTCTTCTTGGTAGGTTTTGAGCAGTGCTGCGGGGGCTGTGTCAGAGTGTTTGGCTAATAGTGTTTGGGTGGCTAGGTAGCAGATGCCGAAGTCTGTTTCATAGAGTAAGCTCATTAATTCTTCAATGTTGGGTTCTTTTTGGTAGAAGTGAATTAGTTTTAGGGTTTTTGGGTGGTCTGCGATCGTGATGTCTAGGTAAGGTTGGACATCGGTTTTGAAGTTTATTTTGCCTGCTTTTACACCTGATTCGGCTAATAATCGAATGGCTCGTAATCTAAAAACAACGGATACGGGGCAGGTGACGATTTTAGGAATTGCGGCGTAGTAATTTGCATCGATTAAGTCTTGAAGGCAGGCACGTCTTGCGTTTACGTTTGGGTGATGGAGCAGTGAAATTACTTGGTCGATTGTGCTGTAGTCTCCCGTGAATTTGCATACTGCGACGATCGCGGCGCTGCGAGTTGCTTCGTCTGAGTCTGTTGTAAACCGTCGAATTCTGTTCAATGCTGGTGAATAGTTTAGTTTTACCAGTGTTTGGATAATGACTCGATAAATTTGATCGTCGCGGTCTAGTACTGAAGCAAGAAGTTCCACAGTTTGGGAACTTTGTAGGTTGACTTGATTTGTTTCACTGATTTCACCGATCGCCCAGGCTGCATTTTCAACGGTGTATTTGTCGTCATCTTGCAAACATTGATAGATTACTTCTAATGCCGATGTTGCTTTTAATCGCCCTAAACTTTCAATTGCTTTACGTCGCACAATTCGTTCATCAACGTCGCTGATGTCCGTCGTTTCGATCGTATGAATTAAGGCTTTAATCGTCTTTTCCGTATTGAAATTAATGAGGTGAGAAACAGCAATGTATTTCTCGGAAGGGTCGGCTAGGTCGGCGATCGGGGTTTCGAGAAGTGCGATCGCTTGGTCTTCAGTTAGGTTAAAGAGATTAAAAAAACGTTTATCCATAAGGCTTGCTCGGAAATTTGGATTTGATGCCAAGATCTCCAAAAACAAACAACGGCTGACCATTGCCAACCGTTGTTTGTTACTGTCCTGACCTTAGTTTTGTAGTGATCAAACTACGATCGTAAATTCTAATTTTTCAATTAGTACTTCACGGTGCGGTAAGGAACCTTGTTCATATCAGTATTCATCGCAGACACCATGGGCTGGCTCACTTTCGGCGTATTCAAACTACGCGCCATGGCCAGGTAGTTGGCAGGGCTTCCAGCTTTGGGTACGGCTTCTTGAGGGGTGAAGCGTTTTACGGTTGTCTGCCAGACCACTTTCGGGAACCCAAGCTGGGCGCGGTGGTACTCGTTATAACGAGGATTTTGGATGTTAAAGGGCACTTCCTTGGCACCGGACGGTAAGGTCCGACGACGCTGGTAGGGCACGATCGCATCACCAAACGCCGTCAAATACTCATCGCTATCCAGCAATTGATTGATGAATGCCGATCGGCCTTTTGTCGCAATGACAATGGACCAAGCGATTTTTTCTTTTTCGCTGTAGGGCACACGTCCTAAGACTTTATTGATGCAATGCTCAACGAAGCGATAGTTGCTGTTTAGGTTGAAGAAGCTGCCTGTGAAGGTTCTGGATAAGCACAGACCACGAATGAAATCGCGAACAGTGATTTGCCCACTTCTAAGTTGAGATTCCAAAAACTTCTCGCGATCGGCAGCGAACGCATGGAAGAAAATTTGACGATAGGCGGCTTCAATGAGCGCGTCCATATCGGTAGTAGACAAAAGATTGTCAGCGGAGAATACTCTCGCCTGCTCATCGCCGTAAGCTTCAAAACCAGCAACGCGCTGATTTTGGCTAGACGGAGCATATTCAAGCAATGGAATCGCCATGCTATAGCCTCCGTAATCGTAAGAAGTAAATCGAATCCAGTCCCAACTCAGTCAAGCTCTACCCAAGCGCCCTATCAAAGAGAGGCTATTAAAGAGGGGCAAGATCTGTAGTTTTCACCCAGAATCTTGCCCCATCTTTGACAGGTCTGACTAGCTCAGGGTGTTGATTGCATAGTCAAGGTAGGAGTTTGCTTCCGAAGCAGAATCTCCAGTCAAGCCATGGCTTGCTTTGATGTATTTCAGCGCTTCGACATACCAGCTTGGGGCTAGGTCAAACGTTTTGTTGATTTCAGCGATACCTGCAACCAGGTAGTCGTCCATTGGGCCTGTTCCGCCCACAACCAAGCAGTAGGTAACCATCCGCAGGTAGTAGCCGATGTCACGAACGCACTTCGCCTTACCCGTCGCAGTGGACGCGTAGTTAGGGCCGGACATGGTGGTGGTGTAGGGGAATTTGCTGTAGACCGCATTTGCTGCGCCATCAGCTAAGGCGGTAGCCTTTTCGGTCAATGCTTTTGCGGCGGCTAAGGATGCGGCGGCTTGCTTGTAACGACCAAATGCGGTTTGCATTTCGGTGCTGCTCAAAAAGCGGCCTTGTGAATCAGCAGCTGCAACTGCTTCGGTAAGAGGGGTCTTCATTTGGTATCTCCCAGTGAATAAGCGGTGTGTGGTGAAGCGTTGAAATGAGTTTCAAACCCGCAACCTATGGCAGGGCTTGAAACTCACATCAGAGAAGATCTATGCAACGGAGGATGCAGCGCGATCGAAGTAGCTCGCTACTTCAGCCATGATTGCGGAGCAGTCGCCGGAGGTGATGTTGTTACGATCGCCAATGATTGCAAGGGATGCGTCTTTCATTTTGCTTACGCCAACGGCTACGGATGCGCCGGGAGTACCCAATGCAAGGTAGGTTTCGCGCAGACCGTTCAAGCAGCGATCGTCGAGGACGGATGCGTCACCCGCGAAGACGGCATAAGTGATGTAGCGAAGAATGATTTCCATGTCGCGCAAGCAAGCGGCCATGCGACGGCTGGTGTATGCGTTGCCACCCGGAGCGATGAGTTGGGGCTGTTCAGCAAATAGGGAACGTGCAGCATTGGCAACGATCGCAGATGCGTTTGCGGTGATGCGATTAACGGTATCCATACGCTTGTTGCCTTCAGCAACCATTGCGCCTAGAGCGTCGAGTTGGCCAGCGTTGAGGTATTCGCCGCGAGCGTCAGCCTGGGAAACAACCTTTGCAAATGCGTCAAGCATTTTTAATTCTCCTAAATTTACTGTTTAGTAAATGTTTGTGTTTTGCTTCACCTAGGGCGATCGCCCCGGTTTTCAGCCTGTTCTCACAGACCGGAAGATTAAAAGACAGCATCGTTTAAATCGTAAAACATCTAGTCAATTTATCGGTGCTCATCTGAAATCTCATTTGAGTAGCGGGCGACATTAGGTGTTTTAAAGCTTGTCAACTTTTGCTTGTGATCTAAACCCTCAAAATCTCTTATACAATGCCGTTGCAGCCATTTATGTTACAAAGTACTGGAATTTAAGATTTCTTAACATTAGTTCATATTTCATTCTTAGGTTTGCAAATTCTAGACTTGTTTTTGAGTGCCCGCCAGTCGTGGGTTTCAGCCATTTTTTGCAGTGATTATGGGGCTTAGCGATCGGTGGAGTGTTGAAGGGTTTGCAGATTGCGGGAGCGTTTAGACACTGTTGCGATCGCGACGGGAGATGGGCTGTTGGGAGAAGTGGTCTCGATCGGATTGTTGGGGACGTTTGTGGGGAAATACTGAGGTTGGAACGAATTTTTGTGAGCCGATCGGGCTTGGAATTTCAGCTTTGGGGGGAGAGGCGATCGGGTTTTGTGAAAAAGATTAAAACTTTGTTTACAAAACTCAACACAGTCTGTTACATTAGTTTACATAGAGAGCGCCTGATGACTCAAGCAACTCTTTAAGACACAGATTTCCTCAGTTGGTATTGACTCGTGATTTTACAAATCCTCTCAACCTTAGTTCGCCTTCGGGTCGCTAAAAATACCAAACGCTAACCTAGTCTGCATTTCAGTTCTTTATGGCTGACAATTTTTCTGAGATTCAATCTCACCGCTTCGATAGAACGAATCTTAAATACTCTAGAACGATCGCCGCAGCCCTGTAATTAGGACTACGGCAATTTTTTTATCTAGGTCTATTGGGCAGGGTTGAGTTTGGGCCGATCGACCTTCTCATAGGTGACGCGGATATTGTGTGGGTTGCAGACTTGTTCGATCGTCTCCAATATCGGTTCTTCTGAACTGAACAGGTGAAGCCGTTTTGCATGGTTTGGGTATTTGTGGGCTTTGGCTAGAATATGCCCCACTGCGTCTTTCCACCGATCGACAGTCTTAATTTCAATCAGTTCAGTCGCCGTCAGCAAATCAATTAGGCCGTACCTTGTGTAGGCCTCGACTTGACCGCCGAGTTGGGCTTGCAGTCTGTCTCGGACATCGCGTTCTGGATGACGTTTTCGTTTGATGCTGCACCATTCGGGGAGTAAGTTGGCATCGGCAAGTTTTCCGATCGCGGTCGAATACCCAGATCTGGAAATTTTCGCCTGGTCCATAATTTCAGTGGCGGTGAGCTGAACTCGCATTCGGATCGCTTTCTGCAAAATCAGATAAACCCGGTAGGAGCTTGCGTCTAGTTTTTGTCCTACGAGAGTGTCGATCGTGTCATAACTGATAACAAACCCATTCTTCGGAACGGCGTTTCCATGCCAATGCGTCACTTCCTGAATCCAACCTGTGATTCCAAGTGACGCAAATTTTTGCAGTGCAAATAAAGCTTCTGGCGTTTTGTGTTTGGAATGAAAAGCATAGTGTTGAATTACTGCTGCACAAGCTTCCGCACGGACGATCGACAGCTTGCGGATTTTGCTCTTTTCTACCGTATTTAAGCCTTTTGCTTGTAGGCAAATGTTCCCGTCCAGCGGGCGATACAGGTCATTTTCGTCAGAGTTACTTGTTATCAAATTCTTGACCGATCTTAGCCAAGAATTCATTCCTTGTTGACTAACACCGCACAGACGAGCCAGTCCAGCTTCAGACATTCCAGACTCACCTGTTGCATCGATCGTGAAAAATTCCACGCCGTCGCGTTCTACTCGTGTGATATTCATTTTTAGCCTTTGCCTTGTTTCGTAAGGTACTTGGTCAGCCGATCGGTTCTGTTGTTTTCAGAGGCGATCGGCGCTTGGACAATTAGAGCGCAGTCCAACCTAAAATTCAAGTCCAAACAAAATGCGCCATCCCGAGCTAAAGTCCTGCCGTGCGCACACAAATTAATCTATTCCTATCCACCAGACCCGATCCCCCGATCCCCCTTAAAAAGGGGGAACAAGAGTAACCCTTATTTCATAGTCCCCCTTTTCAAGGGGGATTTAGGGGGATCGAATTTAGCGGATGACAGACTTCAGATTTGTAGGTACACACCAGAGCCAAAGCTAGAAACAGCGCACAATGTAAGTCTTAAGTTATGAAAAAACCCGCAACCCTAGAAAAACTAGGAAAGGGAATTGATTACATAGTCAAGCAACGCGCGGAATTCAACCAACGCTTGAGCCGACATGTCACGAGGTGCACAAGCACGATCGCGAGTGTATTGCATCGCAGCAACATAAGGAGCCGTTGGAAGACCCAAGGAACGGTACACTTCACGCGCACCCGCAATGCCCCACTCATCCAAAGGACCAGTGCCGCCAACAATCAAGCTGTACTGAATCAAACGCAAGTAATGCTTGATGTCACGCATACACTTGTCTTTTTTGACTTGGTTTTCACCCGCTTCACCCGCTTCATTCAAGTAAGGATACTTTTTGAAACACGCGTCATAGCCTTCTTTAGCAACGCCATCGATGCCCGCCGCAAGCTTTTCAGCTGCTTCCAACCGCGCCGCCGCACGTTGGATAGAACCTTGTACAGACTCAAGATCGGAAGTAGTCGGGAAACGGCCCGCTGCATCAGCAGCAGCAATCACAGTCGTGATAACAGATTTCATTGTTTTTCTCCTGAATGGAATGTTTGATCAAGCATTGAATATTGAACTGGCAAAGTGAAACGCACACCTGCGAATGCAACTAGCTCAGTGCAGAAATCACGCGATCAAAGTAGGAACCCGCTTCAGCAGCTAACGCCGAGCAATCGCCTTGAATGGTGTCCATTTTGCGATACTTAGCAGTGCCTTGATACATAACGTTAGTGTTGTTGATATGCGCAACAGACACCGCTTTCATGATTTGGACTGCACGTGCAGCCGACTGGGTAGGCACGCCCAATGCAGCGTAAGTTTCTTTCAGACCATTCAAGCAACGATCGTCAAGAACCGAAGCGTCACCCGCCAACAATGCATAAGCAACGTAGCGAAGAATGATTTCGCCGTCACGCAGGCAAGCCGCCATACGACGAGTTGGGTAGCAATTTCCACCCGCTTGGATCAAACCACTGTTCTCGCAAATCATGCCAGAAACAGCATCAGAAACAGCGCAGCTAGCGTTACTAGCGATCGCGTTTACGGAATCCAGACGCTTATTACCAGAAGCAACAAAAGCCTTCAAAGCGTCTAAATCAGAACCGCTAATACAAGCAGTCTTCGTATCTGCGCTAACTACCGCGCGGGAAAATGCGTCAAGCATTTCGCTCTCCTTGTCAGTGATGGATAACTTAAAACTTGATTACTCAAGCCTCCATCAGACTAGAGCTACGTCTGGACCGAAACCCCGGTTAAATGAAAGTAAGACATGATCCGTAACAATGAACACCCTTTTCCGATCGCTCAACATTTGCGAACACAACTAGACAGAAAGGACAGGCGATCGCAGAAAATGGAGACTCAATTCAATTTAAAAATAACCCTAGGACACCGCCATGACCAACACCACCCCCGCAACTACCCAAGACATTGCTGAAGTGATTGCAGAATTAGAGAACTACCGCGATCGTTTGATTGAAGAAAGCACCGAAACCGCCAAAAAAGCAAAGCTGAAAAAATCAATGCTGATGGCGCAGCTAGACCCAGAACTCGCAAAAATCGAAGCGGCACTGACTCAGCTCCGCAACCAAATTCAGAATTAGTGAACCCCGATCGCCATGTCAGACACTTCACTCAATCCAGATGTCCTAAATCCTGAAGAAACCGACGCACTTTACGAAGCCGTCCGTCATCAAATTACGGGCAAAACGTTTGATGCCACGACCAACGCCCAGGATCAAATCACGCTTCAGAAAATGGTCGAAAGCCTAGGCGACCAACGCGGCATCACTCGACTTCATTTTGCAGAAGCGATCGGAGCGATCGGCACCAGCGCCACCCCGTATCTCATTCAAGCCCTCAGCCATCACCCCAACCCCGTCGTCCGCCGAGCCGCCGCCAAAACCCTCACCCTAATCGGCGACCCAGCGGCTGTACCCACTCTCGTCCAGAGTTTGCTCAACGACCCCGATACCGTTGTGCGAACGTCAGTTGCAGGCGCATTAGCTCGAAGTGGTGAAGCCTCCGTGTCCAGAGTTCTGGAACTTCTTGCTTCACCTGCAACATCGGAAGATTCTAAAGGACTGGCAATGTGGGCCTTAGCGTTTATTGGTAGCGCGGCCAAAACTCACATCATGAAGGCGATCGATTCCCCGATTCCCGAAGTCCGAACCGCTGTGATTTCGACGCTGGGTACGATCGCCCTAGAAACTAGAGACGAGGCAACGATCGCGCTTCTCATTCAAGCCCTAGACGACCCCGACCCGGACGCTCGCAGCGAAGCAACAACAGCCCTTAGTAATATCCAACATCAGCCCGCTATCCCAAAAGTGCTGGAACTCTTGCACCAACATCCTGACCCTGAGACTCGTAAAGCGGCAGCCTTAGCCCTGATGAAAATGGGAAATCAAACAGCGATTCCCGAACTGAAGACTGCGGCTGGAATTGAAACAAGTCCGATCGTACTGCCCGTGATCCACCTCGCGATCGGTCAACTCCAAAACGCGATCGTCAGCGATGACGACTGGGATTGAGCCTCAACTCAGCACGAGCCGGACGTAACGGAATATATCTAAGTCTCAGCAGAACAGGACTTTTGCGATTGAGTCTTCTAGGCTTGAGTTCTGGGATAACAATTGTCAAACCCTAAAAATTGTCTATGTATAAGCCGTTTGTGGATCATCTCCAACAGGAATTGTTCCGAAAGTTCGATCTTCAAACCCGCGCTATTCCCGAAGGACTTGCACGCAAAGTCAGCGATCGGGGTAAATCTCCATCAACGATCGAAAGCTGGGCGTATCAATGTCCCGAACTTCGCAAAATTCGCTATACCCATATGGTCGCAGGCGAAACGTTGGAAGTGTTCAACAGCGTCATGTATCCCAGCCATGAGTATGAATTGCCATTTTTAGGCGTTGATTTTCTGTCCTTTGGGAAAGTCAAAAATTTGATTGTGATGGACTTTCAGCCCTTGTTTCAAGATGCCGCATACATTGAAAAATATATTGCGCCGCTGAAGTCATTGCATGAACAATATCCGGACCTATCACAAAATTTAGAAATGAAATTCTATGATGCAAATCAATATTTTTCTAAGTATTTGTTGTTTGCAAAAGTAGAACCCGATATTATTCCAACTCGTGTATTTGAAGCATTCCAAGCCTATCTAGATTTGTATTGGAAAATGTTAGGCGACGCAACTCCACTAACCGACCCAGCTTCGATCGCACGAGTTGCGACAGCTCAACAGGAATACGATCAATACAGTGCCGATCGTGACCCTGCTCATGGATTATTCAGCAGCCATTTTGGAACCGATTGGGCAAATCAATTCTTATTTGAATTCTTGTTTGAAGATGCAAAGCAATTAGTCACGGCTTAAAATACCTTTTACGCTTAAAGACCTTTTACTAACTAGTTATGTCTCTTTATCAACCATTTCTAGATCATGCGATCGGACAATTGAATTCACGGCTTGACCTTAAACCTTACCCAATTCCAGAGGGCTATGAATCAAAATCTGCCGTAGTGGGAAAGGGCGATCGGACCACCACGGTTTTGACGGAGAGTTATGGCGTTCAATCTGAAAAACTGCGACAAATCCGATCGGCTCATGTCCAAGGAGGTGACGCACTTCAGGTCTTAAACTTTGTAATTTTCCCAAGGCTTAATTATGACTTGCCCTTTTTTGGAGCGGATTTGGTGACATTGCCGGGTGGACATTTAATCGCGATCGATATGCAGCCTCTGTTTCATACTCCGGAATATAGGGCGACGTACTCAGACCCGGTAATGCCAATTTTTGAAAAATACAAACAGCTTCTACCCTGGGGCGGTGATTTTCCAGCCGAAGCTCAACCTTTTTTCTCTCCAGCTTTTTTATGGACTAGACCCACTGAACCGGACGCATTAGAAACCCATGTCTTTGCGGCGTTTAAAGAGTATTTGGATGCCTATTTAAAACTCGTCGAAACGGCTCAACCGATCACAGATACTCAGCGGCTCTCAGAGATTCAAGACTCTCAGTTGAGGTATCTACGCTATCGATCGGAGAAAGACCCGGCTCGTGGCATGTTTAAACGCTTCTACGGGGAAGGATGGACCGAGGAATATATCCATGGCTTTTTGTTTGATCTAGAACGACAAATGGCGATCGGTTAGGGATTAGGTTTAGACAAATTTACGGGGGGTGGATCACTAAAGTATAAATTATTACCTTGTAGTGGCTTGCCGATGATCCACCGTCTCGAGTGGATCACTATATATATACACATGGGATGGTGGATCATTTTTGAGCTGATACAAATTCTCTGCAGCTAAAATATTATGAATACTGAACCCGAAACTATTCCATACGCAGAGCCATTGACGGTGGATCAGGCGATCCACCATTTAAAAGGCGAGGATCAGAGCCTACGATTTTATGCAGCGTGGTGGTTTGGGAAGTTTAAGGTGGCTACGCCAGAAATAATCAGGTTATTGATCCAGGCATTAAGTGACGAAGACGATCGAACTCCTGAGGGCGGGTATCCATTACGACGAAATGCGGCAAGGGCGTTGGGCAAGCTTGGAGCGTTGGAATCGGTTGGGGCATTGATTGAGGCGTTGGGCTGTTCTGATTATTATGTCCGGGAAGGATCCACACAGTCGTTGGAAATGTTGGGAGACAAGAGCGCGATCGGACCGCTAACCGCGTTACTCGATCGGGGATTGATTGCGAATTCGTCTGAATTAGTCGCGCAACAGCCTGATGCCTCACAGCCCTATGATTCGGTGTTAGAGGCGTTGGGAACGTTGAAGGCGATCGGGTCTCTGTCAAAAGTAGAGGCATTTTTAAAGCATCCCACCCCGCGAATTCAATACGCAGCCGCGCGGGCAATGTATCAACTGACGGGCGAGGCTCAATATGGCGATCGGTTGATTGTGGCGTTGATGGGTCCAGATTTACAGCTGCGTCGGGCGGCGTTGATGGATGTGGGGGCGATCGGCTATTTACCTGCGGCGGAGGCTATTTCGCAGACGTTGGCTGAAAATAGTGTGAAGCTGATTTCGATGAAGGGCTTGCTAGAGTTTCAAGTGACAAATAATCCTGAAGGTGCCCGATCGGCGGGGGCAGTGCGCGTGATGGATTTGATGGATGGAATGCTTTAAAAATTTAAAGATTTACAGAAATACTGTTTTAATGATTTCTGTTTTTCTTGCTGCTGTGTACATACTTTAAATCTATTCGTACTGGCATTGAAACCCGATCCCCCTAGCCCCCTTAAAAAGGGGGAACAAGAGCAAGCCTTGTTTCATAGTCATCCTTTCGGCACTTATTTCATAGTCCCCCTTTTTAAGGGGGATTTAGGGGGATCGGGTCTAGCGGATGACGCGATTTAGACTTGTGGAGCTAGGTTGGGGACTGGACGATCGACTTTTTCGTAGGTGACTTGGATATTGAGCCGATCGCAGACGCTTTCGATATGTTCGATAATTGGGGTTTCGGATCCAAAGAGGTGCAACCGTTTTTTGTGGGTTGGGTATTTTTCGGATTTTGCGACGATGTGACCGATCGCGTCTTTCCATCGATCGACGGCTTTGACTTCAATCAGTTCAGTGTCGGTCAGCAAGTCGATTAGGCCATATTTGGTATAGGCTTCTGTGACTCCACCGAGTTGAGATTGCAGCCGATCGCGGACCTCTCGTTCTGGGTGGCGTTTTCGTTTGATGCTGCACCAGTCGGGGAGTAAGTTTAGGTCGGCGAGTTTGTTGACGGCGTTGCTGTAGGCCGATCTAGAAATGCTCGCCTGTTGCATGATTTCGTCAGCGCTGAGCTGAACTCGCATTCGGATGGCTTTTTGCAAAACCAGAAATACCCGGTGAGAGGTGCCGTCCAGTTTTGTGCCTAGTAGCGTTTCCATGGTGTCGTAGGTGATGGCAATTCCAGTTCTAGGAACAGCGTTTCCATGCCAGTGGGTCATTTCTTGAATCCAAGCAGTAATTCCTCCTTCTGCAAATTTTCGATAGGCGAAAAGGGCTTCTGCTGTTTTGTGTTTTGACTCAAAGGCGTAGTGTTCGATCGCCCGAGCGCAGACGGTGGCGCTCAAGATTTTAATATTGGAAGTTTGCCCAGGTTTAGCGCCTTTGGGAAGAGTTGCCTTATACTGTAAAACCTTACGGAATGCGGGGTTCATCTCTTTTTCATGCTCCCAGCCTAACGACATATTTCTGATAAATTCGTGTAATGAGGATGGAGCGACACCACATAAATGCGCTAATCCAACTTGGGACATTCCTGATTCCCCGGTGTCGTCGATCGTGAAAAATTCTACGCCGTCGCGCTCGACTCGTGTGATATTCATTTTTAGCCTTGACCTTTAGTGATATTCGGGTTTGAGGTCAGCCGATCGTTCTTGCAGAAACAGGGACGATCGGTGATTGACTCATTAGACCGCAGAGTGTCTAGAAATTCAAGCGTGCATGGATCCGATCGCAGACTCAACGCAAAATCATTCTGTGCTGTATTAAAGCGATGGCTGTGTACGCACAAATCTGAAAATCGTCATCTCCTAGACCCAATCCCCCTAAATCCCCCTTAAGAAGGGGGAATATGAAATAAGGATTACTCTTGTTCCCCCTTTTTAAGGGGGTTAGGGGGATCGGGTTTCAATGCCAGTACAAATATCAAATTGTGTCTACACAGCAAACTGAGAAGAAGGGAAAGCGATCGAACCTGCTGCATCTTGGCTAAATCTCGTCACCTAGGAACTCCAAGCCACTATTTTTAATATCGAATCTTCTGCGCCGCCATCAGCTCCTTACCCAAGATTTTCCAAAGGCGCTTGCGTTGGTCCGTACTAATCGGACGATTGCCCTTAATCCAATGCGTCACCATCGATCGGTCCATGTGGAGCTGATAGGAAAGCTGCGCCTTACTCCAACCCTTCAACGTCAACGCCACATCCAACATCTTGCCCGCGATCGGACCCGGCGTTTGGGGTGCGCTGACCCGCTGACGTTTAGCACGCGAAAGCCTGGACCCAAGCAAACGTGACCCCAGCCGAATATCCTCAATGCGGAGTTCGCTAGAGGAACTTCTCAACATCAAACGACCATTCAGCCAAGTATTAAACCAATTTTCAAACCGCCCTGGAATACTCGTTTCATCCTCATCCTCACCATCCTCACGACCGATCGGTCTTAACGCCGTCGGATAGGTATCATCATCAAATTCAATCACCCAGTCCAAATGCTTCAACCGCTGCAACGCATTGTTCCAGCGCAACAACAATCGGGTTTGAGTTTCATCAGTCTTGTGGTGAGTCTCAAGACTTTTGTCCTCGATCTGATCCAATAGATCACGGACTCTATAAGTCGCACTTTGGTGGAGCGGCGTAATGGCCGTAATAAAAATAGCGAGGCGTGACGCTAGCTTTTTACGAGTTGGATTAATAAGCAAGATGCTCCGTGCAATTTCACTGAACTCCATTAACGCCTCAACCTGAGTCGGCGAGTGCTGGATAAACGGAGTCAGCCAATGACCAGGAACAACGGTAAAGGTCAAATCCTTCGGGTAGCCGCTTCGGTAGGATCCATCAGACGATCGGGAACTGCTAGTGCGTCCGAGTCGGCTGATGTAATTAGTTCCAATCAACGTCCAAAACGGGCTGTTAATTTGGGATGCCGTATGTTCATGAACGTTTTTTGCATCCATCGCCGTCACCGTAATATTGGCGCTAAGCTTGCAAACCCGTTGAACTAAATCAAGAATGCTGGTGAATTGGGCGATCGGGCGATCGGTAATTTTGCTCCTTTCCCAACCCAACAATTGAATCAGTTCAGAATATTGAATATGAATCGGCGCTTGCCAGTGGGCATTATTTTCGCCCGCCTTAGCAATCAGCGCCAGAAATACATAGGCTTCATCTGCGCCAAAATTTTGCAGAATTTCCCACAGCGCCTTTCCCAGCAATGTCTCAGCTTTTTGAGTGTCAGGATCCGCCAGGATAATCTCATGATCCATGAAGGCTCTAGGCAAAATCTCATCCCAACCATTGATCAATAACCGTGGGGCTTCATTCGTGGCGGCAGCGGTCTGACTTTTTTCCATCAGTTCTTTAGCCGCAGCTCTAAACAATTGCGGATCGCCTTCCTGGATTGGATGAATCACCCCTTTTCGCTCATCCGATTTGCGTCGGTATAACTTTTGAAGTGAATCTTCCCAGGTATGTTCAGGGTCAGGAGTTCGGTTTGTCATGGCGGCTTGGGAGAATTGAACAACTAAGAACATTGACTACTCCCCGCTCTAAAGAGACAGGGATTCTAAGAATCACTTCTTAGGGTTTCTGCTTCGTAGCACCCGCCTTCACAGATTTACTCTGTTCGGG
>JAYVUU010000002.1:0-30047 GCA_043787635.1 Synechococcales cyanobacterium
CGTTATGGGTGGGATATTTAACGCACCACAAAGGCGAGATAGGCCCAATCGAGCCTTCACCAGGTTTAGACTAGTTGTGGCCGGTGGACTTGGTGGTGGAGTGGTGGGCGGGTTTAGCAGGGGCGAAGGTTCGTCAAGAACGCCTATGGCGAATCGGTCTGGATCACAGGCGGATGGATAAACAGCAAGTTCGGTATCGACGAGGGTCGTGCTTGGTGGTGTAGGGGATAATTGAATTGCATAGTGACCAAACGCAGGCGAGGGTTTGAATCCATAGGTCCGATCGCGTCGAATCTGAAAGTTAAGCATGATTAACTCAGCCATTCTCAGCTTGCTATTATTGACCGCCTCAACGCCCTTGCCGCTGCCAGTTTCACTAGTATATCTATGTCTCAGTGCTTCAATGTATGCCTCAGGCGGCACGCTGTAGTAGTCACGAGGATTTCTATTCCCAGGACTTGGCGTAGTCGTTGAGTTTTTGTATTCGTATAATTTCGTTAGCGCTTTTGGTAAAACTCGGTTCGTTTCACTCTTACTTTCATCCATTAAGTCATACAGCTCTAAACCCAAGTCCAACATCAATTTTCCATTAGTGGGATCTAGCCCTAGTCCGTCAGCAGTATTGTTGATCGGCTTGGTTGGGTCGAATTTCTGAACCGTATCAATTTCGTAGGCAAGCATTCCAACGGTGCAGGATGCGGTCTGAATATAGGTTTTGTCTGCAATCGAAAGACTGTTGTAAGGCGTGCCACTGTCCATGAGATCCAGCGCCCGACGAAGATTGGAGAAGTTGCCCCACATGCTCAATGCAGGATAAGGATGCATGTCACCATCTTGGGTGGCTGGGAATGCACCTTTGGGGTCTCCAGCAAAGTTTGCCAAATTTCGTAAGGCAATTCTTAACGGTTGACCAGGTCCGATCGCCGTTGTAAATGTGCTCAAATCACCCGCTGGCGGCTCAAATTCCCAACCATTGGTTCCGCGCCCTAAGAAAAAGTCTGACAATAAATCAACTGACCCACCGTTAAATCGAGTCGGGACGAAGTTAACAGACTGGCGTAAGGTCGTCGGAGTACCGGGATGGGTCGTTGTCGCTAAACAAGCAAAGGGATAATCTCGACCTAACCCCTGGTTAATGAAATCAGTGTGATACAAAGCGGTTGCCTGAACAGCCGCTAGATTGTCACGCAAGGTTCTACGCTGCTGTTGCCGATGGGAGATGGTCGTAGCAAGAGATGCTACAGGATATGGCTTAACTTCAGGCGGATAGAGCGGATCGCCCTCACGCTCATTTTTTGTTGGGTCAGAGGATATATAGCCATCACCAGGGGTACCAGCAACTCCACTAACAGGTTGATCTCGCGGTGTGACCCAACCAAAGGGATTTCCCAACTCCAGACGCTCACCCACCATAATACGAAGCCCCTCATTTCGGGCACGGGCTTCCCAATAGCCATCTGCCCCAACAGCTTCATCTGTACGATCTTTTTGGGTAGCAAGGGGAATAAAGGTATTGGTTCGAGTCAAATAGTTATCGCTAGCTTCAATTGCAGCCCCAAACTTGCCAGCAGGGATCTGTTTTATTCGTGCCGCCGTAGCTGCCGACCCCCCAGAAGAAGACTCAGGATACGTTGGCTTTGGTCCCCAACGAGCATCAGCTCTTGATAGATCATCAATGTAAGGAGTTGCCTAACTCTTGAACTGAATCCGCTGTTTTAGGGAGTCACTGTAAGCCGGAGCCTTGTAATTTAGTGAATTATTCTTTGGATTAGCAGCAGAACCCGTTAAAGGCTTGACCGTTTGTCGCGCGTCTTCAGTCACAATAGCAACGGGATCAAGGTAAACATCCTCAGGCTTAATCCCGTCCTTACTCGTATCATTATCCTTGTTGATACGAATATCGTACTTAGGCTGCCCAGCTTGCTGATAATGAGGCGTGAATCCACCACCATCACTCGAAATTCCCATCAACCCGGAAGCAATAACACCTTGAAACTTGTCTTTGTCACTACCCGTTGTGACTGAAATTTCAGAGTTGTCGATCGGAGGGTACAAGCAAGAGTTTTTTGAACTAATCAAAAAAGCCTTGAACTTATCGCTATCACCCGCAATACTGCCAACAATCAAGTTACCTTCCGTATGCAGAGCGCCATTAAAACGGAACTCGGGACCGGGGAACACCTCCAAGTCATTGCGGAACCATGCGCCCCATTTATTTCCTTTACCTATTTCGCGATCTTGATGAAACTCGATGGTGGTCGCGGTAGATTTTGCACTGTAGGGGACCACTAAAACATCGACTTGGAAGTTTTTACGAACTACTGCCGTGTTGGTCGGGTCATTAAACCAACCGATAGACGTAGGAGCAACGGAAGCGGTGGAGGGCAGCACACAAGCCGAACCCGTTTCTGTTGTTAGAGGTCCGTGGCGCACAACCCCCTGATCTGATTTTTGTTTATCGCTTTGTGTAACAAGTAAGCGCTGAGAGCCAGCCGGATCGTTTGCGGCTGGGGTCTTGAAGATGATTGAGTATACAACCGTTGCATCGTCTTTTCCGTCGCCATCAGTATCTGCTTTAAACGACCAAGCGTTGTCGGTGGCTGTTGTCGTATTTGCAAGATCAAGATCAAGCCTAGTCTCTCCGGGTAGGGTGTAGGGATCTTCACCTCCAATCTTGAGTTCTCGAATTCCTTCTGTCACGTTGTCATTTAACATCATTCCCAGAAGACGGCTTTCTGTGGGAACTGCACCCGTGGGATAACGATTATCTTGGCTACTGTCAAACATAAATTCCAGCTTCGATCGGGCCCGATCGAGGGCTGGGGTTGCCGCATTATAAATAACCCGCTGCTGGTTGTTGCTAATAGCTTGGATATTGCGAGTATAAGCGCGATAGGTGAGAGCGCCCACAGACAACGACACCACCAAGACCAACATCACAACCGTCGGTAAAACGATCCCTGAATTCTGTGAAACTTTGCCACTCACTACAAAAGCAGACCTCAATAGCCAGTCTATTGTACCTTTAGTCATCGATCGACACAGACGAGTGGCCTCGCGGGTGAGGGTCTGAAATGCTTTGGAAAGGTTACGATTTGACATAGCGGTGACGTGCCAGGGAGACGATAGTGCAGAAGGTACGGAGCGCGGGACTTCCACTCATCAAAAAATGGACTTGTCCGGGGCGATTGTTGAACACGCTGAAAAGGAAAGCAGCTTGGTCGATGAACTCAGAGGTAGACGAAAATCTATCTAATCAGAGAGAACCAGCTCGCTGATACTGAGTCAAAAAATGTGCCATAAGAAGTGTTGAGGTCCAATTCTAAACCTGACTTAGTTGTACCGGATCCTAATAGAAATGTACAAACTTCCTGGAACATTTCTATTGGTTATCGTTCCAAGAGCTTCACGAGAGCTTCATATTCATAGCCTACCCAAAACGATCGCATTTCATTAACATCAGATCCAAAATAAAACTAAAAAGTTGAGATTCTCTACTTTCCACGGCAATAAAATAGCCCCCGTGGATATCCACCGGAGCTACTCAGTTATCTATTGGATCTATGGGTTAGACGATAGTCTGGTCATCAGGAGCCGAACCTAGAACTTGTTCAGGTTCACACCCAACTGCTTGGCATAGACCGCCAAACCTTTAAGTTCAATAGTCTTGATAGCTTTGGTTGAAAGGTTCAAACGGACAAAACGCTTGCCTTCAGCCCACCAGAGACGCTTCCACTGAAGATTCACACCTTGTAATTTCTTAGTACGACGGTGGGAGTGAGACACCGCGAAAGCATTGTTCGCCTTCTTGCCTGTTAATTCACATACGCGCGACATGACTATTCTCCGCTTATTACTGTTTTTTAAATGTCAGGCTTATCATCATAACCACAAATCGCGCCCGACCGGTCATCGCGCCCCCTTTTTCATGGCAAGACTTCATCCGCTAGACTCGATCGCCCTAAATTCCCCTTGCAAAAAGGGGACTATGAAATAAGGTTTGTTCTTGTTCCCCCTTTTCAAGGGGGCTAGGGGGATCGGGGTCCAATGCCAATCGAAATAGATCAGGCTATGTCTGCACAGCATCTAGGGCGACATCTGGGATCGATCGGTAAAGAACACAAAAATCGTAACAAATCGACGAAGCGAAGCGACCTCGGTTTGTTGGGACCATAAATCCCATACAATAAGTCTCGGCAGATTCGATATTCATTTTTTATGCGCATTCTTGCTCTCGTCCCCGGCGGAATCAGCGACCAGATTCTCTTCTTTCCTACGATCGAAGGTCTCAAGGCTCAGTTTCCCCAGTCTCAGATTGATGTGGTGGTTGAGCCGCGTGCGAAAGAGGCGTATGGCATCTGTAAGTCCGTTCGCGATACTGTGATTTTTGATTTCCAAGGTCGCAATAGTTTGGCAGACTGGGGAAACCTCCTTGGCGTAATTCGCGATCGAGAGTACCAAGTGGCACTTTCCTTTGACGATCGCTGGCCCACCGGACTGTTGCTCTGGCTCAGCGGCATTCCAACTAGAGTCGGAGCGGCGGCTGGCCCTGGTGAACTATACCTGACGGGTTCTGTGGTGCTTGATAGCGCCAAACAGTCCACAGCAAAGCGCTATTACAGCGTATTGAAGAGCTTAGGCATTAGCGCGCCCTGCCAAGATCCGATCGTCAGCATCCCCGCCAAAGATTTAGAGTGGGCTGACGTTGAATGGCGACGACTGGGGCTAAAAGCAGGGGGGTACGTTCTAATCTATGGTCAAGGCGATGGCACTGCAGCTAGCTACCCAGCAGAACAATGGCGCACGGTGATCCAGGATTTTCAGAAAAAACAACCCGACATGCCGATCGTCTTAGCCGATCGAATTTCCGGTGGATGGATTAGTAGCTTGACTCAGACTTTCCCTAGTCTCAAAGTGACCAGTCCCGCGAGCCTTGGTCAAACGGTTGCATTATTTGCAGGGGCGAGCTTGTCATTGTGTTGCGAAGGACCAGAAATGCACCTTGCCGCCGCATCAAAATCCTTTACTTTGGTGCTTTTGAGTAGTGTATCTGACCCAAAAATGTTGTTGCCTCAAACCGATCGGGTAATCGGAATTAGATCCCCCAGCCCCCAAGTTTCAGATATTTCGCCGTCAATGATCCTGGAGAAAATTTGGGGCGGCTGAGGTGATTTTTAATGGTTGAAATACTCACCGTCCTAAAGGCGCGGTGATCCTTGACGAGGAATGACTGTTCTAGAGAACACCTAAGGGCAAGTCAACAGCGCTGTACTCTTCGGCATCGCCGCGAGAAATTCAGAATAGACACAGCAAGCCCTTCAACAATCGACATTTTATTGATAAGATTAGAAACAGATTCTAATAAATTGTTACGTCGTCTTAGGAGCGTTATCATAATGGCTGGTTTTTTCGGTCTGTTTAACAAAAAAAAAGAAGAAGAAGAAAATCTTCAACCTAAGGATGCGTTTTTCCTCGACGATGAGTCGGCAAAGTCCATGGGTGATACAGAATACATGAAAGCCCCCAAGTCAATTCGTCGGACTTTTCCCGCAGGTGCTGGTGAAGGTCATTTTGAAACAGTAGTGACGGTCTCGGCTCTTAAATCGTCAATCAACGATAGCCGTAAAGATTTGACTCCAAAGCGTGTTGAGAATCAGGCTCCCACCTCTTTCACTCCGGCACCGAGTTTTTCTTCAGCATCGTCTTTTAGCAGTGCAGCTCCTACCTATTCTGCTCCTGCACCCCAAGCCCCCACGGAAAGCCTATCTGCGTCCAACGAAGAGGCTCAAAAACGTCGTCAATCAGATGACAGTATGGACATGTTCCGAAATATGGCCAAAAAGATCAAGAAATAGGGCATGTCGATCGATAGGGTTGATACATCCTGTCGATCGGTAGAAATAAAAAGGACTTGGAGACTAAGTTAATGGTCTCCATTTTTGTGGCTGTCGGTGCAGGAAAATCGAGATAGGATAAGGTTTATAATTCTCACGTCTCTTATGATTACCCAGCCCACTGCTCCAAAGATAATCGTACTTGACGATGATCCAACAGGATCTCAGACTGTTCATAGCTGCTTGTTATTAATGCAGTGGGATGTAGAGACGCTACGGCTAGGATTGCGCGATGTGGCTCCGATCTTTTTTGTATTGACCAACACCCGATCGCTCACGCCCGACAGTGCCCACAGGATCACCCATGAAGTTTGCCAAAATTTGCGGCAGGCGATAGAGCTTGAACAGATAAAAGATTTTTTAGTGGTGAGCCGATCGGATTCAACCTTGCGCGGTCATTACCCCGTTGAGACCGATGCGATCGCTGATGAGCTAGGTCCATTTGATGCCCATTTCTTAGTCCCTGCCTTTTTTGAAGGAGGTCGCACCACCATTGACAGTATCCACTATCTGAAGGTCAACGGGATCGATACACCTGTTCATCAGACTGAATTTGCCCAGGATTCTGTGTTTCACTATAGTCATAGCTATTTGCCTGATTACGTTGAAGAAAAAACCGCAGGTCGAATTAAAGCCAACCAAGTCGATCGATTTATTTTGAAAGACATTCGAGCGGGCGTAGTCGATCGCCTGAAAGCGCTAACCGAGAACCAATGCGCTTGCGTGGATGGTCGCGTGCAATCAGATTTAGACCGCTTTGCAGCCGATGTCCTAACTGCCGCTCAGTCAGGCAAGCGCTTTTTGTTTCGCAGTGCCGCCAGCATTCTTACAGCCTTAGCAAAACTGCCCCCACAACCGATCGCCCCTGATGAAATGGCGACCTATGTGCGTTTTGGGAAACCCGGTGCGGTGTTGGTCGGATCCTATGTTGCAAAAACTACCGAGCAACTGAACGAACTGCTGACCGTCCCCGGTGTGGTCGGAGTCGAGGTCGAGATTCAACGGTTGACCTCAGACCCAACCGTCACATCATCCGGATTTCAGCAGATATTAGCTGAAGTTGTAGAAAAATCGTCTACGATTCACCTAGCAGGGAAAACTCCGGTAATCTATAGCAGTCGGGGCGAATTAGCCTTTGATGATGTGGAGACTCGACTACGATTTGGGGAATGCGTTTCAACGCTATTAATGGAAATTCTCAAGCAATTACCCCCAACTCTAGGGTTCTTAATTAGTAAAGGTGGCATCACCTCCAACGATACCCTCAGTCAAGGGCTATCGCTGCGAACCGTCCGGCTACTGGGTCAAGTCAGCCCCGGCGTTTCCATGGTATGTACAGAGAAAAGCCATCCACAGTTTCCGGAGTTGCCTGTTGTCCTGTTTCCGGGTAATGTAGGCGATTCTCTAGCTCTCGCGACTGTATATCGACGGCTGAGTGAAATTGAGGCGTGAATAGCGTGGCTTCTGGGCAGTCTAGGTACTTTAGAATGTGAGTATTCCAAACGTTTATGAACCATTCCAATTCGCATCTACCCAATTCTGATCTAGGACAATTAGCCACTCAGGGGAGTCATGAATTAACATCTGGACGAAGTTTTTCATCGTTCTTAGCACCGCTAACCCCCGATCGGTTTCGGGAAGTGGTCAGTGATGTTGAATATAAATTAAAAATTGTCAATCAAACCCTGTCTCTACTAGACATGGAGGGGTTTGACACGATTTTGGAGGAGATGCTAAGGTCTATCACCGAAAAGACGGGTGAACTGCTTAATGCCGATCGGACCACAATTTATTTGTTGGACGAATCTAAAAACGAACTTCACACCACGGTCATGGGGAACGACGGTCGCCCCCGTGAGATTCGTATTTCCTTCAATCAAGGGATCGCCGGGGAAGTGGCTCAACGTAAGCGAGTCATCAATATCCCCTTTGATTTTTTTGATGATGAACGATCGCACCAAGCCAAACAACAATACGAGAAAACCGGGTATCGAACCTATACGATGCTGGCCCTACCGTTATTGAATGAAGGGGGCGAGCTGGTGGCGGTAGTTCAACTGATTAACAAACTCAAGGTTAATAAGCTACAAGAATTACAAGTCTCAACCGAATCATTGACCGATCGGATTGACTATGGCGGGTTTACCACAGAAGACGAGTCGATTTTTCGAGAATTTGCGCCCTGCATTCGTCTAATTTTAGAGTCTTCCCGATCGTTCTATGTCGCCGCACAACGCCAACGAGCCGCCCATTCCTTAATGATGGCAACTCAATCGTTGAGCCAAAGTCGGCTGGATTTAGGCGATACCTTGCGACGGGTGATGGATGAAGCCAAACAGCTTATGAATGCCGATCGCAGTACGCTGTGGCTGATGGACAACGAGTCTGGGGAAATTTGGACCCGACTGACCGTCGCGGATGGTAGTCAAAAAGAAATGCGGATTCCGATCGGAACTGGGTTTGCAGGTCAAGTTGCCGCTACGGGCAAACCGATTAATATTTCCTTTGATCTCTACGATGATCCCGGTGCCGAAACTGCTAAGCGAACCGATCAAGCCACCGGATATCGGACCTGCGCGCTCCTCTGTATGCCCGTCTATAATCCCGAAGGCGAACTGATCGGCGTGACCCAACTTGTCAATAAACGTCGTCAGGGAGACTATGCCAAGTATGATCCCCGTGACTGGCCCCAAGCCCCCGAATGCTGGTTAGCGAGCTTTAACAGCAGCGACCAGGAATTCATGCACACCTTCAACATTCAGGCAGGCATTGCCCTACAGAATGCCAAGCTGTTTGAAACCATCAGGCAACAAGAACAGCTCCAGCGCGACATTCTCCGATCGCTCTCCAATGGCGTGATTTCTACCGATCGTCAGGGCAACATCGTTTCCGCTAACGAAAGCGCAATAAAATTGTTAGGACTAGATGACAGTAGTAACTTAACCGGGTTGCTAGTCACGGATTTAATTCGGATTGAGCGAGCCGACTTCCGCCGCTGGATCAATATGTCCCTAAATCCGAGATTTGAGCGAGATCGACAGCAATATTATCCAGACCAGACCATGATTCCGGATAATGGCGGCGATCAACATAGCGTCAATTTAGCAATCAATACAATAGCCACCACAGACGATCCAAGCCATATTTTGGGCGCGGTAGTGGTGATGGATGACATCACTGATGCCAAACGACTAAAGAGCACCATGTATCGGTATATGACCCAAGAACTAGCCGAGCAGTTGCTGGAGAACCCGGATGCGGCCAAGATGGGCGGCGATCGTAAAGAAGTGTCGGTGATGTTCTCGGATATTCGCAGCTACACCACTTTGACCGAAGAACTCGCCGCCGAAGACGTGGTCGAAATGCTAAATGAGTATTTTGAGGTGATGGTGGATGTTGTATTTGCCCATCGAGGAATTTTAGATAAGTACATTGGCGATGCCTTGATGGCCGTATTTGGATCGCCATTGCCCTTGGAAGATCATGAGTGGATGGCCGTGAAGACTGCTATTGAAATGCGGCATCGACTGGTGGATTTCAACCTAAAACGTGCGGGTCGAGGACAGCCTGAGATTAAAATTGGCATCGGGATCAATTCAGATGTGGTGATTAGCGGCAACATTGGATCTAGTAAACGAATGGAATTCACGGCGATCGGAGATGGAGTGAATCTCAGTGCGCGACTAGAAAGTACAAGTAAGCTCTACGGCACCGATATTTTAATTAGCGAGACCACCTATCGCCCTTGTGCCGATCGGGTTTGGGCGAGAGAATTAGACTACATCCGAGTCAAGGGAAAAACAAAGCCCGTGGCGATTTATGAACTACTTGGTCTCAGGACTGAAACTATTCCTGAACAAAAACAACAGGTCATAGAGCATTATCAAATTGCTCGCGATCTATATCTAAACCGCCGATTTGCCCAAGCCATTGGCCAATTTGCCACCGTATTAGAAATCGATCGTCACGATCAAGCCGCTGCTCTACACATTGAGCGTTGTCGTCACTGGCTAACCAATCCGCCCCCGGATGACTGGAATGGATCTTGGACTTTGACTGAGAAATAAACGAGAAATAAACAGCAGCTAATTGACGATAAATGGAGTCCGATCGTCAATTAGCTGATGAAAACCGTATGAGTCTGTGAGGGATCAGCCTGTAATTCGTGCAGAGATTGGGTACAATGTCGTTTCAACACTGTCGTTTACTGTCTTGGATAAGGTCTAATGTCATTTAATTCAGACAATGCAAACTTTCTGCGCGGTGATGTGGAGACCATGGATACAAATTCATTGCTGAAATATTTGCAACTCCAGCCGCCAGAAGTTTTGGATCGAGTGGCTAAGTCCGTCAGTTCTCAGGCAAAACAAATTGTTGGACATAATGTACAGGGTCTTTTGGGTATGTTGCCCAGCGAAGGATTTAATGTACGGGTGACAACCGATCGTGAGAATTTGGCGGGGTTGTTGGCTTCGGCGATGTTGACGGGCTATTTTCTGAGACAGATGGAACAACGGATGGAATTAGAGAACGAAGTTTTTGGTGCGTCATTGGAAGATTTATAGGCTGAGGATTGGTAGCCTCGCAACCCCTCAGCCCGTAAGCGGCTCAGCTAGCGTTCGTCTGAATCAACTCAACTTTGTAACCATCGGGATCCTCCACAAATGCGATCACCGTTGTTCCATGCTTCATCGGTCCCGGCTCCCGAATGATATTTCCACCCTGGGTCTTGATCCCCACACAGGTTGCATAGATGTCATCCACACCGATCGCAATATGTCCGTAGGCATCTCCTAGGGTGTAGTCTTCTTTTCCCCAGTTGTAGGTTAATTCTAGAACTGCGTTTTCTGATTCGTCGCCATAGCCCACAAATGCCAGCGTGAATTCACCGCCGGGATAATCCTTCTTGCGGAGAAGCGTCATTTCGAGTTGCTCACAGTAAAACGCAAGCGATCGGTCTAGATTTTTAACCCGTAACATTGTGTGTAATAACCGCATAACATTCAACCTTCAAAAATGATTTTGCCCACAACCCTATTAAATCTTCCCTAACAGGTCATTCCAACGTATCCTAAACTTTGGATTATGGAAGTCTAGCGTTAACTTACTGCCGAGTTCAGAGGGTTTCTTTCTATGTTTGATGTACAGGATACTGCGATCGACTCGATCATTGCCCGTGAAGTCCTTGATTCCCGAGGTCGTCCGACTGTGGAAGCCGAAGTGACGCTGCTTTCCGGGGCCAAGGGACTAGCTCAGGTTCCGAGTGGAGCCTCGACTGGATCCTTTGAAGCCCATGAATTGCGAGATGGCGACCCCAAGCGTTATGGCGGGGCTGGAGTGCTGAAGGCTGTCGAAAATATCGAGGCATTGATCACACCTGAGCTTTTAGATATGGATGCGACCCAGCAGGAACGTATCGATCGAGCCATGATTGCCTTGGATTCGGACAAAAACAAGAAAAACATCGGAGCCAATGCAATTTTGGCCGTGTCTCTTGCAACTGCAAAGGCAGCGGCGGCTTCACTGGGTCTTCCGCTTTACCGCTATCTCGGTGGTCCTTTGGCAAACCTGTTGCCTGTGCCTCTGATGAATGTAATCAATGGTGGTTCCCATGCAGACAACAATGTGGATTTCCAGGAGTTCATGATTGTTCCGGTTGGTGCGCCGACCTTCAGCGAAGCCCTGCGGTGGGGGGTGGAAGTATTTCATGCGCTGAGCAAAGTTCTCAAAGAACAAGGGCAAATGACGGGTGTGGGCGATGAAGGCGGATTTGCACCGAATCTACCTTCTAACCAAGCGGCTCTTGATTTGCTCATGGTTGCAATCACCAATGCTGGTTATGAACCTGGGACCCAGATTGCGATCGCGCTTGATGTGGCGGCGAGTGAGTTCTACAAAGATGGAACGTACACGTTTGATGGGAAAGGACATACGACTGCCGAAACGATTGATTATTTGGTGAAGTTGACGGAAGCTTATCCGATCGTGTCCATTGAAGATGGTTTGCATGAGGAAGATTGGGCAGGCTGGAAAGACCTCACCGCAAGAATTGGCGATCGGGTTCAATTGGTGGGTGATGATTTGTTTGTCACTAACGTTGAACGATTGCAGCGCGGCATTGATGAGAAGTCAGCGACCTCTATTTTGATTAAGCTCAATCAAATTGGGTCATTAACTGAAACATTGCAAGCGATTGATCTCGGTGCCCGTAATGGTTTCCGATCGATCATCAGCCATCGATCGGGTGAAACAGAAGATACTACGATCGCCGATTTAGCGGTTGCGACTCGGGCTGGTCAGATCAAAACAGGTTCATTGAGCCGGAGTGAACGGGTGGCGAAATACAACCGATTGCTTCGTATTGAAGATGAACTGGGTGATACGGCGGTTTATGCTGGAACGACCAATATGGTTCCGAAGTGGAAAAAGTAGGGCGATGAGACTAGGGGAATGATGAGGCTTAAAATGTTTAAAACTCATGTTCCCCTTGCCATTAAGACTCTGGCGATCCGCCCCCGGTCCCCAAGTTTGGGGGAGTCAAAGAAACAATCATAGCCCCCAGAATTGGGGGTTTGGGGGCAAAAGATTAGAGCCATCACCAATGATTTCGGACTGCTATAAGAATTTCTATAGTGTTATCAATAGCTAATAGAACTTTTAATTATGAATCAAACAATAGAATGGAAGATTGTTAAAGACTACGAAGATATTCAATATTTTAAAGCGAATGGCATTGCAAAAATTGTAATTAATCGCCCCCACAAGCGCAATGCATTTCGGCCCAAAACTGTAATGGAATTGTATGAAGCGTTTTCCAATGCCCGCGAAGATACTCGGATTGGAGTCATTTTATTCACTGGTGCAGGACCACATACTGATGGGAAATATGCATTCTGTGCAGGCGGCGATCAGAGTGTGCGCGGGGATGGTGGGTATATTGATGAGTCGGGAATGCCGCGTTTGAATGTGTTGGATTTGCAGCGGTTAATTCGATCGATGCCTAAGGTTGTAATTGCTCTAGTTGCAGGGTATGCGATCGGAGGGGGGCATGTATTGCATTTGCTGTGTGATTTGACAATAGCCGCTGAGAATGCCATTTTTGGTCAAACAGGTCCGAAGGTTGGAAGTTTTGATGGAGGCTTTGGGGCGAGCTATATGGCGCGGGTTGTTGGGCAAAAGAAGGCGAGGGAGATTTGGTATTTGTGTCGGCAGTACGATGCGGCGGCAGCACTAGAAATGGGGCTGGTGAATACAGTGGTGCCGATCGATCAATTGGAAGCAGAAGGCATTCAATGGGCACGGGAAATATTAGAAAAAAGTCCGATCGCAATTCGTTGTCTTAAGTCAGCCTTCAATGCAGATTGTGATGGTCAGGCGGGCATTCAAGAATTGGCAGGCAACGCAACCATGTTGTACTACATGACAGAAGAGGGCGCAGAAGGGAAAAGGGCATTCCTCGAAAAGCGGCAACCTGATTTTAGTCAATATCCCTGGTTGCCATAGGATGCAAGCTGGAGATTTTAGATTTGATATTATGCCTTCGGCTTAATTTTTTTCAGAGGCTTAGGTTTGACAGTAGGTTTTACAACAGGGTAGAGCGGAGATTGACAAACAATAAGCCGCTTTGGCATTTCTGCAATCCATTTCCCTCCCCACGCCTCGGTTACACCACCATTCCCTGCTGGTCGCAGTGGAAAGTATCCCGATGGGACTTGAATCCTATCATCTCTCACAGGTCCGATCGGTTTTCTCCAGCCCACTTGCTGTGCAAAACGACGTGCGTCTTTCTCATTTTTTCCGCCGATCGACACCCAAATGTTTGACTGTATACTCAGTCCAAATCGATCGCCGCTGTAATAACGCCACAACTTATCTATCGTCAGCAAATCGTTGCAGGGAAAAGCTCTTGTGTTTACCTCAGTCAACATCCCTTGCTCCAATTGACCACTCGCCTTTAGCATCTGGGTTGATGTTATGCCTGCTGCCTCATTCCACTTGCCCGATCGCAATAGTGTTTGCAGCGGTTCATAATCTAGGAGCCGATCGGATTTTAGGGTTTCGATCGGGGTCTGAGGAATAGCGAAGAGGCTGGGGATATCTTTAACGATAGGTTTATTAGCATGGGCGGAGTGGATTGGTAGGACCAAACTTGTGAGGGAAAGGAAGATTGGCAAAAAGTTGTGGTTAAGATTCATAAATAGGACTTATTCCTGCTGGGACTCTTTCATTTGCTTCTTCAAACGTCGAACATCCTGATACAGATCTGGAATCTTGCTATAAATCGCACAAATTTTCAGATACGTTCTGTGATCGACAGCAGGCGTGCCTGAGACTACCAAACCATCGTTAATACTTCCATAAATGCCAGTCTTCGACGAAGCAATTACACCGCTTCCGATCTTGGCATTGTTTCCGACCCCAACTTGACCCGCCAAAATTGTTCCATTCCCCACAGTCACGCCGCCCGCCAACCCCACCTGAGCCGCCATCGCACAGCCTGAGCCAATGGTTGCTCCATGCCCAATATGGATTAGATTATCAAGCTTTGTATCTTGTCCAATTCTCGTTTCACCGACCGCAGGCCGATCGACCGTTGAATTACAGCCAATCTCTACTTTATCTTCTAAAACGACATAGCCTGACTGCCGCATTGCCACCCAACCATCTGCTGTCGGCACATAGCCAAACCCTTCACCCCCAATCACCGCGCCACTATTAATCACACAATCATTACCAAGCTGCGATCGTTCTTGAATGGTGCAGTTGGCATGAAGGGTGACCCGATCGCCAATGCCAACCCCCGGATAAATCACAACATTTGGATGAATACAAGCATCATTGCCGATGATTACGTTTGCTTCAATAACGACATGCGCCCCGATCGAGGCATTCTGACCAATTTTTGCTGTGGGATCGATCACAGCAGTGGGGTGAATTCTGATTGCTGGCTTGTAGGGGGTATAGAATAAGTTAATCACTTGGGCAAAAGCTAGCCGTGGATCTGCCACTTCTATCCAAGCAATTCCGAGCGATGTCACATAGGCTTGTAACTCGTCGTGCTTCGGTAACATTAAAGCACTAGCTTGGGTCGTAGCAATCAAAGGGACAAATTTTTCGCTGCCAATGTAGCTAATCTGACCGGGCTTAGTCTCTTCGATCGCACCCACCCCATTCAATTCAAGATTGCCATCTCCAAAGCTTTTCAAGGCTCCTAACTGTTCCACAACTTCACTGAATTTCATTGGGGCACCTCAACACTTCAAGCTCTCTTTAGGAATAAATTTATGTTCAGATTGTAATCTTATTTGGGAGCCGATACGATCGTTTAGCTCTAGGTTTAGTTGGTTAATTTGTTGTTTTAAAGACCGATCGGATGCCAAACAAAAGACTAAACAACCGTCGTAAAAATTGCACATGGAGGACTAGCACGAGGAAAACTAGCCCGTCTCTGATTACTCATGCCCTGCACAATCAAACTCCCCGAATAGACACAAGCGCCAACCCATTACCCCCAGACGCATCGTCCTGGCTTTTAGCGAGTGTAGATAAATCGGACTAGTCTGGCCCCGAGCCAACCCAAGATTGAATAGACGATCATGGCAATTAGAACATTGAGATCAAAAATGTTTGACCGACCGCTAGCCGCTGGGCTGACGTAGAGTGTAGAAAATGGTGCAACAAACGGTGCGGACAACATTGCAATAAACTGGTTAACCGTATTTTGGGTGTTAGCGCCTGAGACGCGTAGAAAAAAGCGCAGCATAAGCAGGACTTCCAGAGATCCTACTAAAAAGTAAATGCTATTAATTATCCAGGTGAATGCCGATTGCCGTTTGCCTGTTTCTAGTCGATATTCCTCTTGCTGAAGTTGAAATGCTTCTTCGTCAGATCGAAGCGCTTGCCGACGATCGTCATTCTGTTGCTCGTGAGAATCTCTTCGCATATGATTTGTCTCCAAAGGACTGTGATTGATGTCACTTAGCCGCAATTGTAGACTACAAATGATTGAATTCGTGTATGAGTAGTCATACAAAATTAATTATATATTCAGTCTCTACTCCTTTAGACATATCTTCTACTGTGGAAACCAATGAATCTCAATTTCGATAAGTGCTGTGTATACATAAATAGGTACTGTACATACACAACTTCATCTATTCCTATCACCGTTGGAACCCCAGACTACTTAAATCAGGATTTTGCAGTGCCTAGCTTAGAGGTGGAACTCTCCTCAAGTGGCTTCGGGGATAGGGCATAAATTCTCGATCGTACAGTTGCAGTCTTCGTAAATCTGTTGCATGATCACAAATGGACCGCCATTGTACCCACGCCCCAACACCATGCCAGAATTTTCAATTCAAGCGCCTTATGAACCCAATGGGGACCAGCCGACTGCGATCGCGGCCATGATTAAGTCGATTGAAAATGGTGTGCAGTATCAGACATTGTTGGGCGCAACCGGAACCGGAAAAACTCACTCTATTGCCCGTGTGATTGATAAAGTCAAGAAGCCAACCCTAATCCTCGCTCACAACAAAACCCTCGCGGCCCAATTGTGCAATGAGTTGCGCGAGTTTTTTCCAGACAATGCCGTTGAATATTTCATCAGCTACTACGACTACTACCAACCTGAAGCCTACATTGCTGTTAGCGACACGTTCATTGAAAAAACGGCTTCCATTAATGAAGAAATTGATATGCTGCGTCACTCCGCTACCCGATCGTTATTTGAGCGGCGTGATGTGATTGTAGTCGCTTCTATTAGCTGTATTTATGGTTTGGGAATCCCGACTGAATATCTCAAAGCTGCAATTCCCTTTAGAGTTGGCGAAGAAATCAATCAACGGCAAGTTCTGCGGGATTTAGCGTCAATTCAATATACTCGTAATGATTTAGACCTTGGGCGCGGGCGGTTTCGGGTGAAAGGCGATGTCTTGGAAATTGGTCCGGCCTACGAAGATCGAATCATTCGGATTGAATTCTTTGGTGACGAAATCGATGCGATTAAATATGTTGATCCAGTCACAGGTTCAACATTAAAAGTATTGGAATCGATTAATATTTATCCGGCCCGTCACTTTGTTACGCCAGAAGACCGACTAGAAGAAGCTTGTAATGCGATCGAAGCTGAATTGAAAGATTCACTTGAAGTTATGGAAACTCAGGGAAAACTGGTTGAAGCGCAACGTTTGGAACAACGGACAAAATATGATTTGGAACTGCTACGGGAAGTAGGGTTTTGTCAGGGTGTAGAAAATTATTCGAGACACTTAGCCGGACGCGGAGCAGGGGAATCGCCGGAATGCTTAGTGGATTACTTTCCATCTGAAGAATGGCTGCTTGTGGTTGACGAATCCCACGTTACCATTCCTCAAATTCGGGCGATGTACAATGGTGACCAAGCGCGCAAAAAAGTATTGATTGATCACGGCTTTCGGTTGCCCAGCGCTGCAGATAACCGACCGTTAAAAGCCGATGAATTTTGGAGTAAGGTCAAACAATGTATCTTTGTTTCGGCAACTCCTGGTGATTGGGAACAGGAGATTTCAGGCGATCATATTGTTCAACAGGTCATTCGGCCAACGGGTGTGCTTGATCCCGAAATTTTTGTTCGTCCTAGTGAAGGTCAAGTGGATGATTTACTGGCTGAGATTCAAATTCGGGTGCCGAAAAGTCAGCGTGTATTAATCACGACGTTGACTAAAAAGATGGCGGAAGATTTGACTGAGTATTTCCAAGAACGCAGCGTTCGAGTTCGTTATTTACATTCAGAAATTACCTCGATCGAACGAATTGAGATTCTGCAAGATTTACGAGAAGGCGTGTTTGATGTACTGATTGGGGTGAATTTGTTACGAGAAGGATTAGATCTGCCTGAGGTTTCATTAGTGGCAATTTTAGATGCAGACAAGGAAGGATTTTTACGAGCTAGACGATCGCTCTTGCAAACCATTGGTCGTGCGGCTCGACATGTGGAAGGTAAGGCAATTCTTTATGCAAATAATATGACCGATAGTATGGCAGTTGCGATCGAAGAAACAGCACGTCGTCGTGAGATTCAAATGGCCCACAATGAGAAGTATGGCATTACACCGACGGCAATTATTAAACGATCAACCAATTCAATTTTGTCCTTCTTAGATGTATCGAGACGATTGAATTCTCAGGAATTAGATCAAGTTGTTGAACACGTTGCCGATGTGCCGTTGGAAAATATCCCTGATTTAATTCAGCAATTAGAAGCCCTAATGAAAGATGCTGCGAAAAAGCAAGAGTTTGAAGAGGCGGCTAAACATCGCGATCGGATTAAAAAACTTCGAGATAAATTAACCGGAACTCGTTCATAATTTGCAGTCTTTCAAATCGGCTAATCGAATTGCGATCGTATCTAGCGCTTTTCTCTGTTCTGCTAAGGATTGAGTTGAATTGTTGAGTAAGATACTGAATACAATAGGTGAAAAGTTTTTAGGCTTCACATAGCCAGAAAGCCCAACAGCACCCGTCAGGAAGCCCGTTTTTGCACTCAAAATAGTTTGAGCTGGAGTATCTTTAAATCGCCCAGTAAGGCTGCCGCTTTTGCCTGCGATCGGTAGAGAGTTCCTAAAGGTAGAATTCTCCGCCATTGCTTGTAATACCTGTACCAAAGTTCTGGCACTCACCCAATCTAATCGAGCCAATCCTGAACCATCTACCATTTGATAGGTTTCAGGCGAAATTCCCATTTTCATAAGCTGCTGACGTAATACAACCAATCCCCGATCGCTGCTGTAGCCTGTCCCCATGGGCTGCAAGTCCGATCGACCTAATTGTCTAAGCAATGCTTCAGCATAGAGATTATTACTAGTTTGATTGGTTTCATCAACCCATTCAGAAAGCGGCGGTGAGGTGATTTCGGCAACGATCCCCCTAGCCCCCTTACTAAGGGGGGACATGAGTGGATTAAGATTGTTGGTGGGGGTAATTTCTACTGTTTCGATTTCAATACCAAATCGGGAGAGCGATCGGCGGAACTCTTCGGCAATATATTTAGTGGGTTGTTGTACTGAAATTCCAATGGGTTCAGGCTCCCCACCAACCCGAAGCTGTCCTGTGACCCGCACTAATCCGAGTTCAGGCTGGGCTACATTTACAAATTCAGGCTGATCGATCGCAACGGTTTTAGTTAAATTTTCAATTTGATAACGTTTACTATTCTCCGCTTCATCCCATTTTACAATCAATGGCTGACCTATGATTTCAGGAGTTAAAGTGAGACCGATCGCATTCTCATTCAGAATCAATCCATTAACTGGCGGTGCATAATCTGCTTGCACATCATCCCAACCCCAGCGAGGATTTAACCATTCTGAACCATAGTACCGATCGTCTAAGATGAGTTTTTTAATCTGTTTGACATTGCGATTTTTCAACGATCGGGCAAGGGTTTGAAGATGAACTGTTTTAAAAGCGGGATCTCCCTCACCGACCAACTGAAATTGATTATCTCCTAAATCGTAAAGAGTCGTTTTTACCGTAAAATCTAGAGGGAGTGCTTTGATTGCCGCAGCAGTAGTCAGAAGTTTTGCGTTGGAAGCGGGAAGCAATAGCCGATCGGTATTATGGGCATACAATGCCAATGGATTACGACCTTGGGTTTGAACTGAGATGCCAAATTGTGCCGATCGGAATTGGGGCTGATTCACAATTTTATCCAAATCACGAATCAAAGCTGGACAGGCTTGTATTGGAGATTGATTCAAGACAGCCACCAGAGGCATAATCAGTAAGCTTAAATACCTATTCGAATAAATCATAAAAATGCCCACATCATTTATTCATCATAGACTAACCTCGTCTGACCAACCGATCGTCCTAGGCATCGATATCGGCGGCACCGCAATTAAACTAGGACGCTTTGATCATACAGGTCAAGCCCTTCAATTTCTGACGATCGCCACCCCGCACCCTGCAACCCCCGATGCAATACTAGATGCAATAGCTACAGCCATTCCAACAATAGACCCAAACCACCAAGCCGTGAGCATTGGCATCGGCACGCCCGGACCCACCGACGCAACTAGTCGCATTGCCAGACTAGCAATCAATTTACCTGCATGGGTGAATGTCCCGGTTGCCGATCGGATAGAAGCTCAATTCAAAATCCCTTGCATCATTGGAAATGATGGAAATTGTGCAGCATTGGGAGAACAATGGCAGGGCACAGGACGCGACTATCAAAATATTGTCATGCTCACGCTAGGCACAGGAGTCGGCGGCGGCATCATTCTGAATGGACAATTATTTATAGGCCACAACGGGGCAGCAGGTGAATTAGGATCTATTAGTTTTAATCCTGATGGGCATCCCTGTAATAGTGGCAATCAAGGATCCCTGGAACAACAGCTTTGTATTGGTGCAATTGTGCGACGATCGGGAAAAGAGCCAGCCCTATTAGGACAACTTGCAAAAGCTGGAGACCCGGAAGCACTCGCCTTTTGGGAATGCTATGGTCGAGACTTAGGAATAGGACTAACGACATTGATCTATGTGCTGAATCCAGAAGCGATCGTGATTGGTGGTGGAATTTCTGGTAGTAGTGAGTTCTTTTTTAAGAGTGCAATGACTGAAATAAAGATGCGGGTTTCATCCCCATCGCAAGGAACTCAATTGTTAAAAGCAGAGTTAGGCAATCAAGCCGGAATGTATGGTGCAGCAAAATTAGCATTGCAAGGTATTGAATATTAGTACACTGAGTATTACAGCCATCAAAGGTTCGGAGTGAGTGCGGGATTTGTAGCGTTATTTTGCGTTCTCTAGTATTGTGAAACGAGTTTAAAATTAGGACTTTAGGGACCTAGTTTTAACCATTATTTTTCACCTGCTCTGTTTAGGACATTTGCTAAATTTTCATGGAAACCTCGCGTAATCTTGCTGTTTTACTATCCGTCCCTGAATCCTTCTTGCTATCGGGTCTGGAATGCCTCGCGACTCAGTATGAACAAGAGATTCATGCCTCTAATGCGGTGGGTGATTTGCCACTTAATCCTGAAGTGTGGTGGAAGGGTATTTATTTGGGGGTTGAGGCCGCTTCTGGGGGTGGACGATATAGGGGGAAAGCGATCCATCGTCCTGCGGCGACTTTGGATGGGAAAAAACCTTCAGCGGTATTCTGGAAGATGATGGATCTAAAAAAACAAGTTGCGGGAATGCCTATTGGTCGGATGCAGACGTTGACTAAAAAAGTATTGTTGCCCGATCGTTATCTCCCAGACAAACCCACATTAATTGAGTACCCATTCCATCAAACCAAATGGTTTAAGCCTGCGACTCCTGCAAGTAGTTAGGTCGATCGTTTACGGACATGGAGCAAAGCATTACTCAGATTGACTGACATCACAGAGTTGGAGAACTGGTTTAAACAGTTGCTGATTTGAGGAACTATGCATTTTTCACTACGTCCCTAGGTCTACGTCGCAATAATCTAAGTGCCGCCGACTCAAGGAGAATTTTGATGCGTAGTGTCAGGGACAGTGTAATTAAACAACTTGCGGGGACATTGGTCTTCAGTCTTGGGTTGGTTTTAGGACCGATCGGGAGTAGCCAAGCTGCCGAAGAAATTACGTTACGGTTTGGACCCTTTGAGCAGACTGTGAAGGTCGAAGAGGTCGAGACCTATGCAAGAACGGGGCAACTGTCTCCGAACCTGCAAATTTTTAGCCCATTCTTAACGTCGTCTGTTCGTAAAGGACTCACGACAAAACTAGATCTGAATCCTAAAATTGTAGGCCGTGTTGTGGGAGATTTACTCAAATCGCCCGCAGGTCAGCAGCTTATGACCAATGTTCAGACCGCCTCTCCGGGATTAACGCCTGAACTATTGCAGGTGGGGGTTTCGTTGGCGGCGGCTCAGTTTGGCGCGGTGGATGCGATCGGAGTTCTGAAGACGATTCCGACCAAAACCGTCACAATTGATTTGTCCCAAGCGGCGGCGATCGCGTCGAAAATAAATCTGAACTATTGGAAAAGCCAAGCGTTAGGCGGGTTACTTGAAAAAAGTTTGTTTGTGGAGGACACTGCAAATTTTAATAATGCGATCGATCCGAGCGTCCCAGGACCGATCGCATATCAGCGCCAGAGCTTGAAGCTGGTGGACGGGGCGCGAAACGATCGACAAGTGGCAGTGGATTTATATTTGAGTGAAGGGGCGATCGTCGGATCGCCCACGGTGGTGATTTCGCCGGGATTTGAAGCGAGTAAAACGTTTCTGGGTTATCTAGGAAATCATTTTGCTTCCCATGGCATTAATGCGATCGTTGTTGAACATCCGTCAGTGCTGAATTTATTTAAGCTATCGGCATTTGATTTCGAGAAGTTGTTACCTTCCCAAGAATTGATCGATCGTCCCAAGGATTTACAGTTTGCACTCAATGAATTGGGCAAGTCTTCAAATTCTAAGCTCAATTTAAATCAAGTTGTAGTTTTAGGGCATTCTATGGGCGGCTATGATGCGCTGGCGTTGGCGGGGGGTGAGCTTCAGCTTGACGAATTGCGTCAGTTTTGCCAGCAGCCTAATCGTTTGATTGCCCGATCGCCAGCGGATTGGTTGCAGTGTGCGGGGACATCAATTCAACAGCGCAGTCTTAATTTAAAAGATAATCGAGTTATTGGAACAATTCTACTGAATCCGGTTGCAGGTCAAATTTTTGGCAAGTCAGGACTAAAAAAATTAACCACACCGACGCTGATGTTAACGAGCACTGAAGATGCCCTAACGCCGACCTTTGACCAGCAACTACAGCCCTTTATGCAATTGCCTGCGCCTAAGTATTTGATTACGGCGATCGGGGCAACGCATCTAAGTGTGAGCGATCGGTTTAATGCAAAGAATGATGATCGAGCGTTAATTAAAGAGCGGGTGGGGTCAGATACTGAAAATCTTCGTGCGGTTGTGCGGGGTACGAGTTTAGCATTTGTAAAACAGTTTATGACTGATGGCGATCGATACAAACCATTTCTAACCTCAGGCTATGTTCAATCCCGATCGACCGCTGAGTTACCCCTGCGATTGAACTCCGAATTGCCGAGCAGCATTACAAGGCTTTTGAATTTTGCGGGTATATTCTAGCTATCAATATAAGAATCTGGGTGCGATACGATCGCCAAACCCTGGCATAATGGGAACGTTTTCAATTTAGTCAGAAGTCAGATTTAGTCATATGCGTAGCCATTATTGCGGACAGGTTCGAGCAGCCAACATCGGAGAAACCGTTACCCTCTTCGGTTGGGTCGATCGTCGCCGAGATCATGGATTTGTCATCTTTCTGGACCTACGCGACAAATATGGCACCGTTCAAATCGTCAGCGATCCCGATCGGACCCCTCAATCCCACCCGATCGCCGAAGGAATCCGCAACGAATACGTCATCAAAGTAACAGGACGAGTGAGCCAACGTCCCGAAGAATCGCTGAACCCCAAACTCCCCACAGGCGAAACCGAAATCTACGCCGATGAAATAGAAGTCCTCAGCGCCGTCCGCAAACAGCTCCCGTTCCAAGTCTCCAGCTCCGAAACCGAAACCGTCAAAGAAGAGCTACGCCTAAAATATCGCTATTTAGATTTGCGCCGCGATCGGATGAGCAAGAATCTACAGTTGCGCCACAACGTCATCAAAGCCTCTCGCCGATTCCTTGAAGACCAAGAACACTTCATGGAAGTCGAAACCCCAATTCTCACTAAATCAACTCCCGAAGGTGCCCGTGATTACGTGCTTCCGTCCCGCGTAAATCCCGGTGAATGGTACGCCTTGCCCCAATCACCGCAGTTGTTCAAACAATTGTTAATGGTTGCCGGATTCGATCGATATTACCAAGTGGCGAGATGTTTCCGAGACGAAGATTTGCGGGCCGACCGACAACCTGAATTCACCCAGCTCGATATAGAAATGAGTTTCATGGGGCAAGAGGAAGTTCTTGATCTAAATGAACGTCTCATTTGTCATATTTTCAAAGATGTGAAAAACATTGACATTCCCCGCCCATTCCCACGTCTGACCTATGCAGAAGCGATGGATCAATATGGCAGCGACAAACCTGATACTCGTTATGATCTAAAGCTGGTGAATGTCTCTGATTTGCTGAAAGACTCCGGGTTCAAGGTCTTTTCTGACACTGTGGCGAAAGGTGGAATCATCAAAGTTCTACCGATTCCGGGTGGGAATGATGCCATTTCAAATGTGCGAATCAAACCGGGTGGGGATATATTCCGCGAAGCCGCAGAAGCAGGCGCAAAAGGTTTGGCATACATCCGGGTCCGAGACAATGGTGAAATTGATACGATCGGAGCCATCAAAGATAATTTGACCGATGCCCAAAAAACAGAACTTCTCGATCGGACTAATGCAAAACCCGGCGATCTATTACTATTTGCAGCAGCAGATGTAATCACAGTCAATAAAACGCTCGATCGGGTTCGTCAATTTGTTGCAAAAGAAATGAATCTAATTGATTCAAGCAAAAACAATCTACTGTGGGTTGTCGAATTTCCAATGTTTGAATACAACACCGACGAAAAACGTCTTGAAGCCTTACACCATCCATTCACGGCTCCGTTCCCTGAAGATGCCCACGACCTCGCCACCGCCCGCGCCCAAGCCTACGATATTGTATTAAATGGCTATGAAATTGGCGGCGGGAGTTTACGGATCTATCAACCAGATTTACAGGCGAAAGTGTTTACTACGATCGGTCTTTCCGATGAAGAAGCCCAAAGTAAATTTGGATTTTTACTCGAAGCCTTTGAATATGGCACACCGCCCCATGCAGGAATCGCCTTTGGACTCGATCGGTTGGTGATGTTACTTGCAGGCGAAGAATCCATTCGAGATGCGATCGCCTTCCCCAAAACTCAGCAAGCCCGCTGTGTTTTGACCAATGCCCCGTCAAGTGTTGAAGACAAACAGCTCAAAGAATTGCACGTTGTCTCCACGCATCGTCCGAAGGTGAAGGATGTTTGATTAAAGATGCCCCCAACCCCCAATTCTGGGGGCTTCGGAATCTGTTACTTTGAGGGAATTGGGGTTGATTTTTTACGGGCAATCTCAAGGCGATTCTGGAGGGGTTGGAGCAGGTTTTGGCTGATGGTGAGGCGCTGGGCAATGGCGGAGGCTTGTTCGTAGGCAACGATCGCACCGGGATAATTCTGCTGACGATCACGCATTTGCCCTAGGGAATCTGAGGCTTTCATCGCGTCGTATAGGTTGTAGACCGCTTGCTCCGAGTCCACAAGAAAATCATAGACCTGTTCAGCAGCGGGGAAACGATCGGTGCGACGGTACAGATCACCCAGAGCAAACAGGGCGCTACTGCCATAGGAGTTTTGACTGAGGGGTTGGCTGAGGGTAAAGGTTTTTTGATAGTTCTTTTCCGCATTTTCAAAGTCTTGAGCTTTATCATAGTTTTCAGCCAGACGTAGAGTCAGTGCAGGTTGCAGTTCTGGTCTAGCCGCGTAAAGGGTAATCAAATTTTGCAAGGGACCGATCGCATCTTTGGGTTGACGATTTTGTTCTGCGATATAGGTCAATTGAATTAAATAGAGGGCTTCAAGAGATGGGTCTTGGGCAAGCCGAGAGAGTTGGAGCAGATCATTATAGGTTCGCTGCGCTTTAGTGTAGCGAAACCAATCGAGATGAATGAGTCCGATGGCATTAAGGGTTTTAAAAAGTTCGATCGGGTTATTAGCATCCGATCGAAGGGTTTGCAGTCGAGGTTCATAGAGAGAGAGGGCAAGTTCAGGGGCGCGCAGAACTTGATAGGCGATCGCTAAATATTCATTTAGTTCAGAAAAAGTAGCATCGTCAAACAAAGGATTCGGAGTGGTGGGATTAGACTGGGGCTGAAGCTTGATTTGAATAGCCTGAAGACGCTCAGTAATATCCCGTAAATCGCGAGTTCGATTGTTTTGCCAAGCGATTTCCCCAATATTAGCCAGCGCAAAAACTTCCTCCCGAAACCCTAGGAGTCTCCGCAATCTTAGTTCTCGAAACCAAATTAGAAACGCTTCATCAAGTTTTTTCTGAGAAAATTGGACTTGCCCTTCAAGGCGAAGCGCATCCAACGCCGATCGCAGTTTTTCTTTTTCTAGATCGTTGAGCGATCGGCGCGGTTCCATCAGCAATATAGGATCAGTTATCAACGGATCCGGCAGCAATTGCCCCAAAGGATTGGGCGGAAACCGCTGGGAATCGGGTAACGTAACTGTTGGATACTCGACCTCACGGGCAGCGATCGGCAGTGCAGCCCAACCATAGAACCCCAGTAAGGAACTGGAGAGGAGCCACCGGACTATTATATTTTTCGGCATCATCAAGCCCTTTTTTTAACAACGATCTTCTTCTTAACTTCAGATTTTGTAAGCTCAACGGATGGCAAAACTTGCGCCTGACCTTGAGACTCTACTGTACCCTCTCGCTTTCTCTGCACCTCAAAGGACCAAAAATCCTTCGCCATCAGCGTATTTGGAAAAATCGCCTGAGCCTCCGCTAACAAATCCTTCCACTCAATCCCCCCATTCCCCGGCGCATATCTAGGGCTGAAATGCGTCATCAACAGTGTAGCCACCCCCGCTAAATGTGCCGTCTGAGCCGCCATTGTAGACGTTGAATGTTGCCGCGCAAATGCCATCTCTGCATCCGCGTGGGAATACGTCGCCTCATGAATCAATACATCTGCCCCCCGTGCCAACTCCACCGCCCGATCGCAAAAAACAGTATCCGTACAATAAACAACACTCCGTCCCCGCTCCGTCGGACCCACAAAATCCGCCCCCTCAAACACCCGCCCATCCGCCAGCGTCACCGTCTCCCCCCGTTTTAATTGCCCATAAACCGGACCGAACTGAATCCCCAACGCCTGCGCCTTGTCCACATCAAAAATTCCCACCTTGTCGCGCTCTGTCACCCGAAACCCATGGGCCGTCACCCGGTGCTTCAATAGCGCACAGTCCACCCGAAACTCTCCATCATCCATCACAAATCCCGGCTTCACCACATGCACCCGCACCGGATAGGACAGATGAGTCTGCGAAAACCGCCGCGCCGCCGCCAAATAATCCCCCAACTCAGGCGGACCATAAATATCAATCTCCGATACCGCCCCCGCTAACCCACAGCTTGCCAATAGCCCCATCAACCCAAACGTATGGTCGCCGTGCATGTGCGTAATAAAAATTCGGCGAATCTGGCTCGATCGCAACTCACTTCGTAAAAACTGATGCTGTGTCCCTTCCCCACAATCAAACAACCAGACCTCCGATCGCTGGGGCAACCGCAACGCCACACTCGACACATTCCGCGATCGGGTTGGCACCCCAGAACTCGTCCCCAAAAAAGTAATCTCCATCCCCCAACTCCCTCAGCAAAATCCCAGTGAAACTACTATAAGTCTCCAACACAAACCTACAAACCTGGCACTTGTTGTTCGAAGGTTTTCTGAATCTCCGCAACAAAATGAAACAAAACCCGTCAAACTCGTCTATCCTAGCAACGGGAAAAGCATTAATTCCAAAACAACTAAGCAACGGTCTAGATTGAAACGCTTACCCTGCGCTTAAAGCAAAAGCATTTAAAGAACTCAACCCTTAGATTCGCCCCTAACCCATGCCTTCAGCCACTAAAACCACACTTTTCATCCTAGCCGTCCTAGCGTTCCTCTCACCCCAAAATGCGCTCGCTTCCAGCCTAGAACTCCGCGTCGCCATCCAAGAAAACGTCTCTCAAGTCCGCATTGGTAGCTCCGTCAACGCCACAGTTACCGACGCAAACACCAACCAACCCCTCGGCGAAATCCAAGGCATGAACGGGTTCACGGCCACAACAGGTGGACGCGGCATCGCCCTTGATAAGTTCAGCGCCCCTAAAATTGCCATTAACCCCACAGATCCCAACGGAGTCGTCTGGATCGGCGATCGGTGGTACCGAGGGCGCACCGTCATCACGCCTAGCAGCGGCGGACTCACGGCCATCAACTATGTGGACCTGGAAAGCTACCTCTACAGCGTCCTAGGCGGAGAGATGAACGGCAACTGGCCCCAAGAAGCGCTCAAAGCCCAAGCCGTCGCTGCCCGGTCCTATGCCCTCTTTCGTCGCACCCGAGATGGCAATGGCAACTTTGATCTATGTGACACCGCCCGCTGTCAAGTCTATCGGGGAGTCCAAGACGAATCCACTGGAACCCAAGCTGCTGTCAACGCTACCGCAGGAGAAGTCCTCACCTACAATGGCACCATCATCGAAGCCCTGTTTCATTCCTCTTCTGGCGGCCACACCGAAAATGTCGAAGATGTCTGGAGTACCCGCGTCCCCTACCTGCGCGCCGTCCAAGACTACGACCAAAGCGCCCCCGTCTATAGCTGGAACAAGATCATCAACCGTAGCGAACTCGGCAATATTGTCGGACTCGGGCCGATCATCGCCGTTAATCCTGTCGGGAAACCCACCGCCGGGGGCAGTTATCGCCAGCTCGAATTCGTCAGCAGTGGCAGCAGAAAACGAGTTACTACTGAAAACCTCCGCGATAGTCTCAATCTCCGCAGCGCCAAAATTACGATCGTCCCTCAAACCATCACCACCAAAAGCAACAGCAAAGACCAGACGACATCATTCGTCATCCAGGGCAAAGGCTTTGGCCATGGACTGGGCATGAGTCAATATGGAGCCAAAGGTATGGCGGAACAAGGATTCAATTACAAACAAATTTCCCTACATTTTTTCCAGAATACCAAACTCAATAAAATTGATGTGCGATAATCTTTTTTCTGAAGATTGACTGCGATTATTTTTAATCCAGCGATTCCCTTGTGAAAGTTCAATGATGAATCGAAAGCAGCCTGTTCCCTTTCACTGATGGATTTCCATCGTCATAAGTAATTCCCTCCCGAATATGGAAACCATTTCAAAACCAAAGCTGAATCAGCTTGTTCATAAACCAATGTTAGTTTGTTCGTAAATCGTCAACCTTAAACCGATCGTGACATCTTTGACGATATCCACTGGAAAGCGATCGGACAGTATGAAAGGGGCGATCGGTCTACAAATCTAAATCTAATGCAATCATTAAAAGCTGATTCAAGATCACCACTTCCCTCGGACAACCCCAACAGCGGAAAAATCGCGGCTTTGCCAAAACCTTCGATCGGATCAGTCCGATTTTAGGTCGTGAGATATATGAAAAAATTGACCAAAAATACAACCCAATCGCCTGTCAAACCTCGCTCTCGTCTGTTTCAAGGAATTTTACCTTTCAACCCATCCAATATAGGTAGCGATATCCTTGGCGGCATCGTTCTCGCCGCCATTGGTATTCCTGAAGTAATGGGCTACACCCAGATTTCTGGTACGCCGATCGCGACCGGACTGTATACGCTTTTGCTACCCGCGATTATTTTTGCGATCGTGGGATCCTCTCGCCATCTCGTTGTTGCGGCTGACTCTGCAACGGCGGCGATTCTGGCCGCTGGGCTGTCTGGCTTGGCATCCATTAATGATTCACATTATCTAGCCTTAGCCGAAGCAGTCGCCATTCTCGTTGCAGGTCTGTTGCTACTTGCGCGGCTATTTCGGCTCGGTTTCCTAGCCGATTTTCTGTCACGCACTGTTCTAATTGGCTTCCTGACTGGAGTCGGAATTCAAGTATCGATCGGTCAGTTAACGGGATTGCTCGACCTTAAAGGAGGTGGACATCAGCCCCTCCAACAAATTCTCACTGCGATCGAAGGCTTTCCCCATGCGAACCCTTGGGCGATCGGAATTTCTCTCGCTGTCCTAATTACCATTCAGTTAGTCGAGCGATTTATCCCAAAATTTCCCGGCGTATTGCTAGCCGTCGTCGTCGCGACTCTCGCGAGTTGGAGATTTGACTTTGCCCGCCAGGGTGTCACCATTGTCGGGTCTGTGCCCAGTGGGTGTCGTCGTCAACGCACCCGCCAAATTGACCGCTCCATCATTGCCATCCACCAATATCGTTCCGCCGCCTGCATTAACCGTCCCTCCGGTGCTCGTCACTCCCGTGCCCGCAAGACTTACGTTGCCGTCACTGGTCGTGATGTTGCTATTACCTAATGCCAGCGCTCCTCCTGACGTCGAAACCGTCATCGCGCCGCCGCGAGTTTCAATGTCTCCC
>JAYVUU010000003.1:0-6264 GCA_043787635.1 Synechococcales cyanobacterium
GGATGCAGGTTAGGAAAAGCGCCCGCAACGTCCTGTAGGGTGCCATCCCTTAGCTAACTCAAGTGACCTTCTCAGGTCTTGTCTAGTCCTAGTTCGGGCTTTCACCCTCCCTTGCGTTTACCCTTTGGCAGGGTTTAATGCAAGCCCCGGCTCTTTAGAGCGGGGTTAGTGACCGCAGTGACATCCGAACTAACTAGGGTTTCGTAATCCTTAATTCTATCGGAAGAAGGGAGCGGTTTTTCGGGGCGATGTCTTTTTTTAGGGTGAGTGTTCTCCGCTACCAATTCCCAATTCAAAGATCATCAGAGCCTGCTGGACTGGAAATTCAAAAACGATTGCGATCGGCTCTCGGTTTTGAGTATGCAGAATCAACGATCGACTCGATCGTTGATTCTGCATAGTGCCTAATTTTGGAATTTTTAGTAGAATAGAGATATTCTCTCTCGTTGCAACATAATGAAGAAGTCGAAGCCCATAAACTGGACTTAGATAGAAAGAGTCGGTCTAAGATCCTCAAGGGACACTTATGCGGAAACTTTCCGGCTATGCAATTGTTAGTCTGCACAGTCTCCTGTGGGGTAGCCGTTCACAAGTATTAGTTTCAGCAGATAAGTACAGGAGTGCTATTGGATCCTTAAAGTTGGAAGAAAATGGCATTTTTGTTTGTTATGGCTAAAATGAATCATGTTGTTGCTTAGTCTGTTGAAAGATGCTAAAAGTCTTGGTCGATTTCCTTGCCTCAAATTGGGTGGCATTCCTGCAAGCACCTTTAACATTCATAGTTATGGCGTTGATTGGGTTCGTTACCGGAACTATCTTTCTTAAGAATCAGAATGATGCCCTGAAGGAACGGCTGAATCTTCGAGAAGATCGGTTGACAGAGAAAGATAGTGAAATCCAAAGATTAAATGCTGAGATTGAGAAGGTCCGCAAAGAGAAACAAACTTCTACAAGCAATCTAGGTCGTCAAAATAATGATTATGAAAACCATTTGAGACATCTTTCGATTCCAGAACTCAGCCAAGAAGCTCAGAAAATGTCAAGAAAGCTTGAACGATCAATTTAACTATCGGGTCAAAGGCAAGACTCTAATATGAGCAGTGTACATATTGAAACCGGACTATATAACGAATGGCTTTCAGAAGGCCCAAAACTATTAGCAGTAAAACATGAAGCTCTTAAACGATTACCTAATGATGTTAGATTTCAATTAGATTTCAATTAGATGAAATATCAGACTCACGATATACCAGCCCAGCTTTTCTATCAGATTCAGTAATGGATGCAGTTGTAGAAATAAAAAGTATTGGGTTAAAGCTGGCTGAGTATAATGTAAGACCACTTGATAACATCTTATCGTCCCAGCCCAACAATTCGGGTGCAGCAGCTTGACCGCAACCTCTTGAGCGGGATACAAACACCGTGGCACCTGCTGACTCGAAACGTTACGCAGCTTGGATTAATTAATGTCAGCGCAGCCAAGAGACTAATTGTCGGTGCCAGGAATGTTGAGTTAGGTTGTAGTTGATTTTGGGCACCCTCCTAATACAAATAGGAATTGAGCTTGGTGCAAGCAGACTTTCTAGCTCAGACTCTAATCAGGGTATTAACCTTAGCATTAAATTATGATTCAACCAGATAACTCTCTAACATCAAGCAGCATAGATAAGCAAATAGGTAATACAGAAACTCAAATATCTCAATTGATTGTAAGACTTGAAAACGCAAAGAGGGATGTGCAAGAGTGGGTAGATGTAAATTCCTCTTTATCTTTATCTGCGCAAACGGCAAGGGCCGAAACTCAATCAATGGGTAGAGGTCTTGGCGGAGCATTACTTGGGTCAAAATATCGAGCTGCATCTAGAAGGGCTGCAGCTAGTGTCAATGCTAACATTGCTCGTGAAGTGGCTGAAAAAAGTGCCAGGATTAAAGAGGGAAAACAAAATGCCCAAGAGATAGTTCGGTAAATCCAGGCTCAAATTAGTTTATTAAAAGATAAGTTAAGGACTTTAAAATCTCAACGAAAATCACTTTCCTCTACTAGGAAGTCTACTCAAATTGTTCAATCTTCTAGCCGTTCTCTTACACTTCTGGAAAAACTTAACGAAGTATATCAAATGGGTCTACTAACTCAAGAAGAATACGAAGAGAAGCGCAAGAAAATAATTGATCAGATATAGAGCAGCATGACAACCCCCTTGCAGCGGATTCACGAGTACGCCGATTGATTCTACGCCTAAGGTTGTTTCCTACTGTTGAACGAGAGCATTATGTACAGAGATTCAAAAATTTCAGAGCTTGGAGGCGATTCTGCATTTGGAATTATTGCAATTAACCACTCGCTTAAGTAAGAACCGTACAGAATCGATAAAATTAAAGGCACCGTGAGGAAAATTCGATGCAAATAACCCTGAATCTACCTGACAGCCTCAGCCAAACCGAAACCTTTAACCAGAGCGACTGGCTCCGGGAAATTGCCATTGTCCTTTTTCAGCAAGAGCGGATTTCTCTAAGTCGTGCCAGTAAAATTGCAGGGATGGAAACTATGAATTTTCAGAGGCTGCTGGCCGATCGTGGCATTTGCGTCCATTACGATGTGGGAGAATTTGAGCAGGACGTTCAGCATCTACGCGATCGCGGTTGGCTATGATCGTTATCAGCGATACTTCTGCGCTTTCTAATCTTGCTCTTGTTGATCATCTGTGGTTGCTAGAAGCCATCTACCAAACCGTTATCATTCCTGACGTTGTTGCCAGTGAATTAGCTGCCGCCAGTAATCCAACGGTCTCAGCTATTCTCCAATTGGAATGGATTCAAACCCAATCCCTCGAAAACTCCCAACTTGCCGATCAACTGCAACAAGAACGAGGATTGGATGCTGGAGAAGCCAAGGCGATCGCGCTAGCGCTTGAGTTACAAGCCGATGATTTACTCATTGATGAACGCTTGGGAAGACAAGAAGCCCTTCGACTCGGCCTTTCGATCATTGGCATTCTGGGTATTCTGCTCGTTACGAAACAAAGAAGCCTCATTTCTCAAGTCCAACCTGTTATGGATGCCTTAATCAACCAGGCTGGTTTTCGCGTCAGCCCCCAGCTGTATCAGCGTGTCTTAACCCTTGCACAAGAACCTTAGTAAAAAATAAGCCAGTCTATGGAGAAAGCCAGACAACAATGTGGTAGGGACTAAACAGAGGATTCCGGTGGGAGTTCGAGAGATCTGTCGCCATACAGCTTCAACATTATGTGGCAAACATTCAAAAATTTCAGAGCTTCGAGCCGATTCCAAGTTTAGGATTGCTAACTCAAATCTCTAATTTCTCAATGCCAAAATTTCTCCTACCTTCTGCAGATCCCGATCGCCATAATGCGTTACCGTATAAAGCTTGGAAATATCGTAGGAACTCTGTATGCCCCGTCTAGCCCTTCTCAGCGTGTCCGATAAAGCTGGAATTGTAGAATTTGCCCAGACGCTCGTGACTGAATTTGGATTTGACATCATCAGTAGTGGCGGCACCGCCAAAACTCTGAAGGACGCAGGTGTTCCTGTCACTAAAGTGTCTGACTACACTGGCTCACCTGAAATTCTTGGAGGCCGAGTCAAGACGCTTCATCCCAAAATTCATGGTGGTATTCTTGCACGACGCGATATTCCTGAACATTTGACGGAATTGGATGCGAATGGAATCCGGGCGATCGACCTTGTAGTGGTCAACCTTTATCCATTTGAGCAAACGATTTCAAAACCGGGCGTTGTTTTAGAAGATGCGATCGAGCAGATTGATATTGGGGGTCCGGCGATGGTGCGGGCGAGTGCGAAAAACTATGCCCATTTGACGATTTTGACAAACCCAAGTCAGTACGATCGGTATCTCAATGAATCACGATCGGCAAATGGTGAAGTCAGCCTAAATTTCCGTCAACAATCAGCACTAGCCGCCTTTCAACATACCGCAGCCTACGACACCGCAATTTCAACCTATCTAGCCGCGCAACTTTCAGAAAACTCCGTTGAATTGTCTGCTGAATTGCCTGAGACTTTTAGCCGATCGGGAACCAAATTACAAGCCTTGCGCTATGGCGAAAATCCACATCAAGCCGCAACTTGGTATCAAACAGGGGCAACCGCAACAGGCTGGGCAGCAGCGACTCAACTGCAAGGTAAAGAACTGAGTTATAACAATTTGGTTGATCTTGAAGCGGCTCGTCGAATTATTGTTGAATTCATTAATGGCGACCCCACGGCGATCATTGTGAAGCATACAAATCCCTGTGGTTCTGCTATGGCTTCTAGCATTCTTGAAGCCTATATCAAAGCATTCAATGCAGATTCTACTTCAGCATTTGGTGGCATTGTTGCGCTCAATCGTCCGATCGATGCTGCAACGGCAACGGAGCTATCTAAAACCTTTCTCGAATGTGTGGTTGCGCCGGGTTGCGATGATGATGCAAAAGCGATTCTCGCTAAGAAAGCTAATTTACGTGTTTTAGTGTTGCCAGATTTGTGTGGTGGGTCTGAGTCGGTGATTAAGAATATTGCAGGTGGATTCTTGGTGCAAGCGGCGGATACTCTGATGGCAAACCCAGCGGACTGGACTGTGGCGACCACTCAACAACCGACTCCGGCTGAACTTGAGGAAATGTTATTTGCTTGGAAGATCTGTAAGCATGTGAAATCAAATGCGATCGTAATCACAAAAGATCGTACAACGCTTGGAGTGGGTGCGGGGCAAATGAATCGGGTGGGTTCGGCTAAAATTGCGATCGAGCAAGCCGCAAATAAAATTCAAGGGGCGGTGTTGGCGAGTGATGGATTCTTCCCGTTTGATGACAGTGTACGATCGGCAGCGGCGGCGGGAATTCGGCTGTTGATTCAACCCGGTGGCAGTATGCGGGATGGAGAATCGATTGCGGCAGCCAATGAACTGGGATTAGTGATGGTGATGACGGGTGTTCGTCATTTTATGCACTAAAAGTATCTGAGGGAGATCAGGATGAATGGAGAGGTACAATTAAGAGATTCAGTTTGGATTCCTTAATTGTGGCTTATGACTCCTGAAACTCCCTCCATTGCGGAAACCGTCGAACTTGCACCGAGCTACACCTTAGCGATCGCGATCGTTTTAATTGGGACCGCGATCGTCCCATTTCAGACTTGGGTCGGTGGGATCGTTACATTGTTTGGCGGTTTTTTGTTGATGCAATCAGCCCTGCTTCGGCTGCAATTTACAGCCACCAACCTGGATGTTTATCGCAATGGCAAAATCATTCGCAGTTTTCCCTATTCCGAATGGAGTCATTGGGAAGTGTTCTGGCAACCCATTCCAATTTTGTTCTACTTCCGCGAAGTCAATAGTATTCATTTCCTCCCAATTTTGTTTGATCCCAAAATGCTCCAAGTACTGTTAAAACAACGCTGTCCACAACTTAGGCTAAATAATTAGTGGTTGCTTTATCATTACGACCTGAACCTGTAAGGGATTACATTAGTTATTCACCGATCGGTTGCATTCGTCACCAACTTTAATTACGTTATTATCCTGATACTCAACACGAGTATTTACAGCTAATCGGTAGAAATGATCAAACCGCGATCGTTCGACTGTCTCTGGCAATGATTCCGATCGCATTTTTAAAAACGTTTTTTGAAACGCAGAAGTCACACCGATCGAATTGCTGCTCCTTGTGGGAACAATGCAACGCTGACAAGGATTTACGGCTTTAAATACGGTGGACCCTATCGTAAATTCAGGCAACCAACCCGCCATTCCAAACAGTTGATCTTCCCAAAATGCAGTTGGGGCATCAAGTTCCAGATTCGTGCGAAATCTGTTTCGGGCTTCAACCAATGTCATGCCATCATACCAACTCGCAACCGCTTGCAGGGTCTGCGTCGAAATCACCGTCGGTCCTGGTGAACCGGGATCGTCGGGAAATCCTAATTCTAAATTCTGCTTCAAATGCACCGAAAACCCAAAGTATTCACTCAGCCAACTCTCAATTGATTTACGATCGCGATCTAAATGAAACAGCGTTGATTCTGACGTAGAAAGTATCACCGTTCGATTTTCCACATCATACTGCGACCGGATACCTTGAATTTTTGCCGTCCGTTTTGCGTTCACAACCCGATCGTTACCATCAAAGATGGCAAACTCTCGATCGCCCTTCAATGCACCGCTAGCCAGAATTTCAGCAGACTGAAGCTCTACTCCATCAAGTGATTTGATGGGAAAGACTACGATACGGGAAAGTTTCGGCATTG
>JAYVUU010000004.1:0-35430 GCA_043787635.1 Synechococcales cyanobacterium
GGATGCAGGTTAGGAAAAGCGCCCGCAACGTCCTGTAGGGTGCCATCCCTTAGCTAACTCAAGTGACCTTCTCAGGTCTTGTCTAGTCCTAGTTCGGGCGTTCGCCCTCCCTTGCGTTTAACCTTTGGCAGGGTTTCATGCAAGCCCCGTCTCTTTAGAGCGGGGTTAGTGACCGTGGTAGTTATGTATTAACTTTAAATAATCGAAGATTGCGATTTTTTATCCTATCCCATGCCGGGGACAGGTTAACCGATGTTACTTAAATTAAGACGACTAGCTGTGGTCTAGCAAAATACTGGAAAAGATCCACCCCATCTACTACAATGCATATTGAGCAACCCACAAGAAACTCAGCGGTAAGCCATGAGTGACAGATTCCGGGTTTCACACTAAATATTTTACGCTTGTCAATCCATACCATCGTTTCATGGATTTCAGCGGTCAACCCAATCCAACTGGATAAACAATAGGAGGTTTAGTTTGAGTCAATTGTATCGCGTTGCCATTTTGGGCGCGACTGGGGCAGTGGGAACTGAGTTACTTGAATTACTTGAAGAACGTAACTTCCCCATTTCTGAGTTGAAACTACTAGCGTCTCCACGATCGGTGGGTAGCCAGCTTGTGTTCAGGGGTCAACCCATCACCATTGAAGCTGTAACCTCGGATTCATTTAAGGGCGTGGATATTGTCCTAGCCTCGGCGGGTGGATCTATTTCTAAGCAGTGGGCTAAGGACATCGTTGCAGCGGGTGCTGTCATGATTGATAACTCCAGTGCATTCCGGATGGACGCTGATGTTCCATTGGTGGTACCAGAGGTCAATCCGATCGCAGCCAAGGGGCATAATGGCATCATTGCCAACCCAAATTGCACTACCATATTGATGGCAGTTGCTGTTTACCCGCTCCATCAAGTTCAGCCGATTCGTCGGATTGTTGCCGCGACCTATCAGTCGGCCAGTGGTGCTGGGGCACGGGCAATGGAAGAAGTTAAGCTACAATCGCAAGCCATTTTGAATGGTGAAGTGCCTCAAGCTGAGATATTGCCCTATCCGTTAGCGTTCAATCTATTCCCGCACAATTCTCCAATCTTGGACAATAACTACTGCGAAGAAGAGATGAAAATGGTGAATGAAACACGTAAAATATTTGGTGATCCAGATTTACGCGTTACAGCAACCTGTGTGAGAGTCCCAGTTTTGCGGGCACACTCAGAAGCCTTAAATCTGGAATTCGATCGGCCCTTTAATGTGTCAAAAGCCCGTGAGCTGATAGCAACAGCGCCGGGAGTCGAATTGGTAGAAGATTGGCAGAAAAACTATTTTCCCATGCCGATTGATGCCAGCGGTAAGGATAACGTGCTCGTTGGGCGAATCCGGCAAGATATTTCCCATGAGAACGGGTTGGATTTGTGGCTGTGCGGCGACCAAATTCGCAAAGGTGCAGCATTGAACGCTGTACAGATTGCAGAATTGTTAATTGAAAAAAGTTGGTTGAAACCTCAGGCTTGAGGCTTCTCGAGACTTGGGTTTAAGGAGTAGATCTTGAGTGTGACGAACTTGAAAACAGAGTTTGGACGAGTATTGACGGCAATGGTGACTCCATTTTCCGCTGATGGTACGGTAAATTATGAAGTAGCCGAGCGACTCGCAGTGCATCTCGCTGAAAACGGGACTGATACTCTAGTGGTTTGTGGAACGACGGGCGAATCTCCTACAATGTCTTGGGATGAAGAGTTTGAACTGTTTCGGGTGGTCCAGAGGGCGGTTTCGGGCAAGGCTAAGGTCATGGCTGGAACGGGTTCAAACAGTACTTCTGAAGCTATTTCAGCGACCCAAAAAGCCCATGCCTTGGGATTGGACGGATCCCTTCAGGTGGTGCCTTACTACAATAAGCCGCCTCAAGAAGGACTCTATCTACACTTCAAGGAGATCGCGGCGGCGGTTCCAGACTTGCCCATCATGCTTTACAACGTTCCAGGACGCACGGGGCAGTCGTTGGCTCCTGAGACCGTGGCTCGGCTAGCGGAAGTCGCAAATATTGTTGCTATCAAAGAAGCCAGTGGTAGTCTGGATCAAGCTAGTAACATTCGTCAATTGACCCCACCTGAATTTGGAATTTATTCTGGGGATGACTCGTTGACTTTGCCAATATTAGCGATCGGAGGCTGCGGTGTTGTCAGTGTAGCCAGTCATTTGGTCGGGAATCTTCTTCAAAAAATGATTCAGGACTTTGAATCAGGACAAGTCGCCCAAGCCAGTGAAATTCATGCCCAACTATTGCCCTTATTTAAATCCCTGTTTCTTACCTCCAACCCAATTCCTCTCAAAGCTGCTCTGCGACTGATGGGTTGGGAGGTTGGTGGATGCCGCTTACCGCTTTGTGCGGTCCCCGACGACGTTGTGAGTGAGCTTCAGAGGGTCATGAAAGAACTCAAGCTCCTCTGAAAGAGTTCTCATTTGTCTGGCAGATGTTTAGGATTGGCATAATGTTTCGGGTTAAGCCGATCGTTAGCTTAAGAAAGTCCTCCAATCGTAAGCCCTATCTTGTTTTCCACCCCTTTCCTAATTTACGAATAGAACACTCATGCCCAATTCGATTCCAATCAAAAAGTCTACGTCTGAGTCCACAACTACATCATTTTCGGAGAATTCCTATATGTCCCTCGATCGTACTTCAAAGCCCACAATTACTAAGTCTGATGCTACTAGCGATCGTAAAATCGTTACTCGCGGCGGAGCCAAACCTGTTGTTAAAGCAGGGGAACCGAGAACAATTGTCAAACGCGACACCAGCGATGCCCTGAAAATTATTCCCCTCGGTGGTTTACACGAAATCGGTAAAAACACCTGCGTGTTTGAATATGGCGACGAGATTATGCTGCTTGATGCAGGTCTCGCCTTCCCGACCGATGGAATGCATGGGGTCAATATTGTTCTGCCCGACATGACTTATCTGCGGGAGAATCAGCACAAAATCCAAGGCATGGTGATCACCCACGGTCATGAAGACCACATCGGCGGGATTGCATTTCACCTAAAACAAATCGATATTCCCGTCATGTACGGCCCAAGATTAGCCCTTGCACTGCTCGAAGGGAAACTACAAGAAGCAGGCGTGGCCGATCGGACTGAACTGCGCCGGGTTGGACCGCGTGACTTTATTCGGATTGGAACGCACTTCCTTGTTGAATTTATTCGCAACACTCACTCCATGGCGGATAGCTTCACTGTCGCGATTCATACCCCCGTTGGGATTGTGATTCATACGGGAGATTTCAAATTCGACCATACCCCGGTGGATGGTGAAACGTTTGATATTCAACGTTTGGCAGAATATGGCGAGAAGGGCGTACAGTGCCTGATCAGCGATTCTACCAACTCCGAGCTTTCCGGCTTTACGCCCTCTGAGCGCGCAGTATTTCCTAACCTTGAGAAGATTTACATGCAGGCCCAAGGTCGCTTGATCATCACCACGTTTGCCTCGTCTGTTCACCGGGTCAATATGATTCTGGAATTGGCGGAAAAATACGGCAAGTCTGTGGCAGTGCTGGGCCGATCGATGTTGAATGTGATTGCCCATGCGCGAAATCTTGGCTATATCAAGTGCAAAGATGAAACGATGGTCCCGATTAATGCGGTCAGCCGGATTCCTGATAACAAATTGGTGATTCTGACTACTGGATCTCAGGGTGAGCCAATGTCAGCACTGACCCGGATTTCTAATCAAGAACATCGTCAAATTAAAATCCGTGAAGGCGATACGGTTGTCTTTAGTGCTAACCCAATTCCTGGGAACACCATCTCGGTTGTGAATACGATCGATCGGTTGATGATGCAGGGTGCCAAGGTCGTTTATGGTCGTGAAGCTGGAATCCACGTTTCGGGTCATGGGTGTCAAGAAGATCAAAAGCTGATGATTGCCCTGACTAAGCCGAAGTTCTTCTTGCCTGTTCATGGTGAGCATCGGATGTTAGTCAAGCATTCCCAGACCGCTCAATCCATGGGGATTCCTGCGGACAACATGATTATTATTGACAATGGCGACACGATTGAATTGCGTGAAAACAGCATTTCTAAGGGCGACAAGGTGCCGTCTGGAATTGAACTGATGGATACTTCTAGATCTGGAATCGTAGACGATCGGGTTCTAAAAGAGCGTCAACATTTAGCAGGCGACGGCGTTGTTACTGTTGCAGCAACGGTTGGATGGGATGGCAAATTGATGACTCGTCCCGAAGTCCATATTCGCGGAGTCGTGACCACATTGCCGACGGAAACGCTTCAACTCAAACTTCAAGCAGGTATGGAAATACTGCTGCGCGATCGGTGGTCTGAGTTTGCTCGCCCGATTAAGGATGAAGGCCAGTTGGATGTCGATTGGGCTGGATTGCAACATCAAATTGAGCGTGATGTTCAACGGGTCTTGCGCCGTGAAGTTCAGAGCAGCCCACTGGTTGTATTCCTACTGCAAAATCCTGCGACCCCAGGAGTCATGGGTGGAAATTCGGTTAAGTCTGCATCGGATGGGATTCAGAGTACAGGCGTAATTCCTAAGGTCCGATCGGTGGCTAGAGTTGCTCCTGCTGCGGAGACGATCAACGTCGTTAATTCACTCAACACGGTGAGTTCGGTTAATGCGGTTGAAGTGGTCAATACGGCTGAAGCTGTGAATGCTGTGTCTAGTACTGTAGCGGGTGGTGCTACAACCCCCATTGTCAAACGCGCAACTCGTCAACGGGTTACGTCTCGCGCACGGGTTAGTGAGTAATGAGTTGAGTGCTTGATTGATTTGAAGTCGTTTTAATTGAAAGTACCGATCGGTTTGACTAAATTTGTTTTGCGAAATGCAAGCACATTGGTTAAGCCGATCGGTTTTTTTTATGGTGAATTGACCACGCAAAAATCCCCCGACCCTTCGAGGGATGAGATTTCAGAATGATAGTGGGAACTGACTATAGGGGGCGATAAACGCGGTAGTTGATATTAGGGAAGATATTATCGATCGCCTCCACCTTTTCCAACCAACCCGAATCAATGTCCCCAGTCCGAATATCTTCGTACAGCTTATTAAACCGTTGGACATGGGATTTTGTTCGCCGCACCGCATAGGGCACCATCGTTCCGGTTCGCATAATGAACGCCCAATCGGACGACTGCGCCAACAACACTTCACGAGAAGCCTGATTAAGCGCCTTCCACTGCAACTCATCTTCTGGCTCCATGCGAGATAAATCGATCATCCGCTCCGCAATTTTGTGCAAATGAGGATAAACCCACGCATTTGTATCATTCAGCCAATATTCATGGAACCCCTTATAGCCCCAACTTGACTGTGAAGGCCGCACCACTTGCTGAGTTGGGTTTTCTCGTAAATAATCAGACAGGTGAGTAACTTCGTAGTCTTTTTGATCAAACCAGGACTTACGCAGGAAATAATCAATAAACCATGGACCTTCATACCACCAATGGCCGAACAGTTCAGCATCATACGGCGAAACTACGATCGGCTTCCGGCCCATCATATTGCTCAGACTGCTGACCTGTTGTTTGCGGTTCTCCATGAAGTTTCCAGCATGGGACGCAGCTTTTTCCTTCGCCCAATAGGGGTCATACAACGCCTTATCGCTGGAGCCGACGGTCTTACCCGTAATCCGGTGGTATTTGATTCCTACATTTTTACGTTGACCGTTAGGCATGATGTAGGGCTTGATGTACTCATACTCCGCATCCCAGCCCAAATCTCGATAAAATTCACGATATTCAGCCGCCCCCGGATAGCCAACTTCCGATGACCAAACTTGCTGCGATGACTCCTGATCTCGGCCAAACGCCGCCACGCCAGATTCGGTAAAAATGGGGGCATAGGTGCCAAACTTTGGACGCGGACGACCGTATAAAATTCCGTGACCGTCTGTCAGGAAATACCGCAGCCCCGCATCGGCCACCATGCGTTCTAGCCCTTCGTAGTAGGCACATTCAGGTAGCCAGATGCCCTTAGGCGATCGGCCAAAGGTGTCTTCATAATGTTCGGTCGCGACTTTGATTTGTGCCCAGACCGCTTGGGGATACATCTTCATCAACGGCAAATATCCGTGGGTTGCGCCGCAGGTGATGATGTCGAGGTTGTTTGAATCTTGGTATTGTTTGAAGGCGGTGATGAGGTTGCCGTCGTACTTTTCCCACATCTGCCGGACTTTTTGAAACTCTTCGGCGTAGTATTCCGCCAAATATTTCATGTGACCATTGTTCCGATGCCGATCGATTTCCAGTTCTGCGAGTTCTTCTAGGGCCCCGAGATGTTCGTTGTAGCGCTCTTGAAGTAGAGGATCCGCCAGCATCGAAACCAAGGGCGGAGTCATACTCATGGTGAGCTTAAAATCAACGCCATCGCGCTTTAAGCCTTCAAAAACTTGAAGAAGGGGAATATAGGTCTCTGTAATTGCCTCATAGAGCCATTCTTCTTCGAGAACAAAGTCGCTCTCAGGGTGACGCACAAATGGTAGGTGAGCGTGGAGAACCAGTGCGACGTATCCATTGCTCATAAAAACTTTCTTGGAAAGCCAAGACCTAGAACGCGATTTAGTATCGCATTGTAGGCTATAACGCTTCAGCTCGAAGGTTTATCCCAGACAGTTTTTGGACAGAGGGAATGGGGCGGAATAGGGCTGAAGTTAACCGATCGAATCTCGCTGGATTCGGGGTGATGTAGAATGAAGTGCCTCGCATTATGCCCGAACGTACTATGTCTACTGAATTGCTAGCTGAACTTAAAATTGCGGTCGATCGTCGCCGAAATTTTGCCATCATCTCTCACCCAGATGCAGGAAAAACAACGCTGACCGAAAAATTGCTGTTGTACGGAGGCGCGATTCATGAAGCGGGTGCCGTGAAAGCACGTAAAGAACAGCGTCATGCGACTTCTGACTGGATGGAAATGGAGAAGCAGCGGGGAATTTCTATCACTTCGACGGTGTTGCAGTTCGATTATCGGAATTGCTCAATTAATCTTTTAGATACGCCGGGACACCAAGATTTTAGTGAAGATACGTATCGGACGTTGGCGGCGGCGGATAATGCGGTGATGTTGATTGATGCGGCAAAGGGACTGGAGCCACAGACTCGTAAGCTTTTTGAAGTGTGTCGGATGCGAGAACTGCCGATTTTTACGTTCATTAACAAGATGGATCGACCCGGTCGTGCTCCGCTTGAGTTGCTGGATGAAATTGAGAAAGAATTTCAAATGATGACCTATCCGGTCAATTGGCCCATTGGGAGCGGCGATCGGTTTCGGGGCGTGTTCGATCGGCAAAAGCGACAAATTCATCTATTTGAACGATCGATCGGTGGACGGAAAGTTGCAAAAGATACAGTTGTGGAGCTAGATGATCCAAATTTAGAATCGATGTTTGAGCCGGATTTGTATGCCCAGTTTCAAGAAGAACTAGAGCTACTGGATCAGGTCGGCTGTGAGTTGGATTTGGAGGCCATTCATGAAGGATTGATGACTCCGGTGTTTTTTGGTAGTGCGATGACCAATTTCGGGGTCGAGTTATTTTTGGATTCCTTCTTGAACTACGCCCTGAAGCCGGGTTCCCATGAAAGCACTGAAGGCGTGATTGAGCCGACTTATCCTGAATTTTCGGGATTTGTGTTTAAGCTTCAAGCCAATATGGATCCTCGTCACCGCGATCGGATTGCGTTTGTGCGGGTTTGCTCCGGCAAGTTTGAAAAAGATATGTCTGTCACCCATGCCCGATCGGGTAAGGTGGTCCGGTTATCTCGCCCACAAAAACTATTTGCTCAAGACCGTGAGGTGATTGAGGAAGCCTATCCCGGCGATATTATTGGGCTTAATAATCCTGGTGTATTTGCGATCGGTGACACCATATATATGGGTAAAAAATTGGAGTACGAAGGAATTCCATGTTTTTCTCCCGAACTCTTCGCCTACCTGCGTAACCCCAACCCATCAAAATTTAAGCAATTCCGCAAAGCCGTTTCCGAACTCCGCGAAGAAGGTGCCGTGCAAATCATGTACTCCAGCGATGAATCCAAACGCGACCCGATTTTAGCGGCGGTGGGGCAATTGCAGATGGAAGTAGTGCAGTTCAGGTTACAGAGTGAATATGGGGTTGAGACTCAATTAGATTGGCTGCCCTATTCTGTGGCGCGCTGGGTTGAGGGCGGTTGGGCTGCGGTTGAGGCGGTGGGTCGGATGTTTAATACGTTGGTAGTGAAAGATAGTTGGGATCGGCCTGTTTTGCTGTTTAAAAACGAGTGGAACTGTCAACAGCTTATGGGCGATCATCCTGAACTAGTTCTAAACGCGATCGCGCCTGTTGTTGCAGGGAAGGAACCGATCGCCATCACCTAAGCATGTTTAGCTGCTGCGTTTCGTCGGGGCATTTCGCGATAAAGTAGGCTAGTTATTCTGCGTGGCAACTGCTGTGAAACTGGCCTTTATTATTGACCCGATCGATCGTCTTGATCCCACCCACGACAGCAGTGTGGCCTTGATGGAAGCCGCGCAAGGAATGGGTCATGAGGTGTGGATGTTGCTAGCTAATTCATTGACCGTGATGGCCAGTAAAACCTGGGCTACCGTTACGCCCGTGAAACTTATCCCGGTGACATTGGGCGAAAATCGTTGGGTGACGATCGAATCTTGGTTTGAACTGGGTACGCCTCAGTTTTTGCCGCTAGAAACCTTTGATGTCGTCTGGATGCGGACCGACCCGCCTGTTAATACCGCCTATCTGTATGCGACTTATTTATTAGATTATGTGAATCCTGCAAAAACCCGTGTGGTGAATGCGCCGAGCGGTATTCGGGCCGCTAATGAAAAAATGTATGCCTTGCAATTTTTAAACTCGATTCCCACCACGATCGTTACTCAAAATAAACAGGTCATCCGTGACTTTTTAGCCCAAGAAGGTCGAGTTGTGATGAAACCCTTGGGGGGCAAGGCTGGGGAGGGCATTTTATTTTTGGAAGCGGGCGATCGGAACTTTAATTCCCACGTTGAAATCAGCACCATGCAAGGCTCAATCCCGGTCATGGTTCAGACTTATCTCCCGGATGCAAAATTGGGGGACAAACGAGTGATATTACTTAACGGAGAGCCGATCGGAGCCGTGAACCGAGTGCCAACGGGCGATGATTTTCGGGGCAACATGGCCGTTGGTGGACGGGCGGACAAGGTAGACATAACGCCTCGCGATCGGGAAATTGCAGCGGAATTGGCTCCGGCTCTACGACGCGATGGCTTGATTTTTGTGGGAATAGATATCATTGGCGGCAACCTCACAGAAGTCAACGTCACCAGCCCGACGGGGATTCGAGAAATCGATCGGTTAAGCGGCTTGACCGTAGGAATTCAAGTGATGAAATGGCTTGAAACGGGAATTTCAGCTTAGTTAGAGTCTCAGACTGCAAAAATGATGGCAACGATCGACTATTGGCTAATGGTGAGTTTAGGGTTTTTGGGTAGCTTTGGACATTGTTTGGGCATGTGTGGACCGCTCAGTACAGCATTACTCCTCAGCGATTCTGCGAACAAGACCAACTCCATATTCTTGAAGTTTCTGCCCGTAATCTTGCTCAACATCGGGCGCTTGATCAGCTATGCCTTAGTCGGTGCATTCATGGGCGGAGTTGGCTCTGTGATGGTTTCCGGGGGCGCTTGGGTGGGGTTAGGCAGTCCACTTCGACAAGGCTTTGCGATGATCACTGGACTGATGTTGGTCGGATTCGGATTCGCAGCGCTTAACGATCGGGGCTTGCCGCACCATCCCTTAGCCGCTCGATTGCACAATGCTCTAAATGGCTGGATGGGACGCTGGACCATGGCTTCACCGGGAGTTTTGGGCTTATTGTGGGGACTAATGCCCTGTGGTTTTTTATACGTGGCACAACTGAAAGCCGCCGAAACCTTAACTCCGCTGACCGGGGCGCTGACGATGCTTGCTTTTGGCCTAGGAACGTTGCCCATGATGCTGAGTGTCGGTGGGTTGGTGTCCCACTGGAGCCGCGATCAGAGCCGTCAGTTGTTCAAACTGGGCGGAGTCGTCACCGTGATTATTGGACTCCTAACGATTTTTCGCACCAGTGAAATGGTGGATTTAACCGGGCATGGCGCGATCGGGTGTTGGATCCTAGCTTTGGCCGCACGTCCTTTGGCTAAGGTCTGGCCTAAGCTATTGACCTACCGTCGAGCGATGGGGGTGAGTGCAGGAATTTTGGCTATCGCCCATGCCACTCACATGCTTTCCCACGGTTTCAATTGGAATCTTGCCGCTGTGGTTTTTTTGTCCCGATCGCAGCAGTGGGGATATGGTGCGGGTTTCGCTGCTCTTGTGCTGTTGTTGCCGCCCCTGTTCACCAGTTTCGATTGGTGGGTGCAAGTTTTAGGGAACAATCGGTGGCGAAAATTACACCTGCTCAGCCTGCCAGGATTAGCCTTAGCCCTGGGGCACACCGTGATTGTTGGCTCTAGCTATTTAGGAAATCTAGAACTTACGCCACGTCAATGGAATCACACGTTACTATTATTGATGACTGTTCTGGGCTTAATTGCAATCCGATCGGAATGGGTTTGGCGATGGCTAGGGCAAGGCGCTCACTATAGTAGAGTGAAAAACTAGGGTGAAAACCATGTTTTTCCATAGAGCATTCAGTACAAGTTTAGTTGGGGCATTAAGTCATTAGCGGGCATGATTATTCAAACACAGCGCTATGCCGCACGATCGCGGACTACGTTTGAGATGCCGACTCAAACCGAAGAATCCCTGAGTACGCAAAATCAAGATTTAGGGCTATCTGCCCCGGCATTTGCCCACAACGTCAAGACCTCTGGCAACGTTGCCGCCCTATTTCACCTTGAACCCAACCATAATCCCAAGGCGGGAGACCCCTCGAAAGTTTGGTTTGCCCTGACTAAGCAAGGCGGCGAAGCGATCGCCCTCGACCAATGCAACTGTCAAATTACGGTCTACAGTAACCAGCAGGTTCTCTTTCAGCCTCCCCTCAGTCCCCTCAATGCTGAGCGGTACAAAGCCTTACCCAGTGCCGTGGTGATATTCCCAAAGGCTGGGATTTATCAAGTCGAAATTAAAGGTACGCCCAAGCAAGACGGCGACTTTGAGAGTTTTAAATTCGACTACGATGTCACCGTCCAACCGGGGAAGTCAGTCCAGCAGCCCAATCCCGCAGAAAGCCCCATGAGTGCCCTGCTGAATCCAGATACCGTGATTGATGTGCCGGGAGTATTGGTTTGGATGCCACTGGTTGCGATCGTTTTCGTAGGGTTTTGGGCCGTCAAGCGTCGCAACCGTCCGAATTAGCGCCGTTAAGTTTAACCCGATAGATTTCCTGTTAGTACGTTGAGGGTTTAAAAATCATGATTGATCACGATGTGTTAATTATTGGCGGGGGCTTGGCTGGAACCCGTGCAGCGGTTGAAGTAGCGCGTACCAATCCCGAACTGAGCATCGGACTCATTGCCAAAACCCACCCAATCCGATCGCATTCTGTCGCAGCCCAAGGTGGAATGGCGGCCACCCTAAAAAACGCTGATCCCTCCGATTCCTGGCAAGCTCACGCCTTCGACACCGTAAAAGGCGGCGACTACCTAGCCGACCAAGATGCCGTCGCGATTCTGACCCAAGAAGCCCCCGATGTCGTCATCGACCTGGAACACATGGGAGTACTGTTCTCCCGCAGCGAAGACGGACGTATTGCCCAGCGCGCGTTTGGTGGCCACTCTCACAACCGCACCTGCTATGCTGCCGATAAAACAGGCCATGCCATTCTGCATGAGTTGGTGAATAATCTCCAACGCCACAACGTCACGCTTTACGACGAGTGGTACGTGATGGAGTTAATTTTTGAGGAGAATCAAGCCAAAGGGGTCGTCGCCTATCGAATTCTAGACGGCGTACTCGAAGTCTTCCGAGCTAGGGCGGTGATGTTTGCCACGGGCGGTTACGGACGCGTTTACAACACAACGTCTAACGATTATGCATCCTGCGGGGATGGGCTGGCGATGACTGTCGCGGCAGGTCTACCCGTTGAGGATTTAGAATTTGTCCAGTTTCATCCGACAGGCTTATATCCGGTGGGCGTACTGATCTCTGAGGCGGTGCGGGGGGAGGGTGCCTATCTGATTAATGCAGCGGGCGATCGGTTCATGGCTGACTATGCTCCTAGCCGCATGGAACTGGCCCCCCGAGATATTACCTCTCGCGCTATTAACTATGAAGTTCGGGCGGGGCGGGGAATTCATCCTAAAGATGGCAGTGCAGGCGGTCCCGTTGCATATCTTGACCTACGTCATATGGGCCGCGCAAAAATTATGGATCGCATTCCGTTTTGTTGGGAGGAAGCCCACGTTCACCTCGGGATTGATGCGGCTGTTACCCCTATTCCCATCCGTCCCACGGTTCATTATTCCATGGGTGGCATTCCTGTAACGATCGATGGTCGAGTCCGTCGGAATTCCACCGGACTGACTGAGGGATTTTTCTCCGCTGGAGAAACAGCCTGTGTTTCGGTCCATGGGGCTAATCGATTGGGGAGTAATTCTCTTTTAGAATGTGTGGTCTACGGTAAGCGCACAGGCTTTGCGATGGCTAACTATGTTGAAGGCCGATCGTTGCCGGATGTGGATGCTAATCGGTATATTAAAGCCGCTGAAGTTCAGTTGCAGTCCGTTCTAGACAATCCTGGAACCTACCGCGTCAACGACATTCGACAAGCGTATCAAGACTGCATGACCGAGCACTGTGGAATTTTCCGCACCCAAGAAGTCATGGAGGCAGGGCTGATTAAGCTGAAGGAAATCCAAATTCAAGCCGAACGTGTGAAATTAGACGATCGTAGTCGTACTTGGAATAGTGAATTGGTGGAAGCCTTGGAACTCCGATCGCTCATGCGCGTGGGGGAAATTATCCTCACCTCAGCCCTTAATCGCCGTGAAAGCCGGGGTTCACATTTTCGAGAAGACTGCCCCGATCGGGATGATGAACGATTTTTGCGGCACACCATGGCATCCTACAAGCAGGACAGTGGGGTGACGATCGATTACATGCCCGTTGTAGTGAACCAGTTTGAACCGAAAGAACGCAAATATTAAACTATTGAAGCCGCTATTCAATTAAAAAATGACGCTTAGAATTCCAAGCGTCACCTTCTTACAATTGGACTTAACGTTAAGTCCCGTAGCAGTTCAATTCAAGCAGATTAGTAGAAAATCTTACCACCGCCCCAACGATCGCCAACCACCTTCGGCATCATGAGGACGTGACCCGCGATCACCGTCAGGTCTTCCTCCGTGAGATTTCGCATTTCAGGGAACGTATCTTTGCTCTTTAGGCTCGGATGCATTTCCGAAATTTCTAAAACGCCGTCATAGCTGGTTGGATTTTTCATGTAATCAATCAACGAAGCAACACTGTTCCGAGGAGGCGTTGCTAAGTCTAAAGCTTCAGGATCCAGCCCCACATTTGGGTCAGTTTTAGTTACGCCGCCTGCATGACACTGGGCGCAGGCATATTGAAACAGACGCTTGCCTTCGGAAACCTGCTTGAGGTTCAGCGTCAATGTAGCACCCTCTGGGTTTAAGGGGACTGTCCGAGTTGCGACATCCATTTGGGCGGCTTGCGCGGCAGGGGCAACTTGGAAAAGAAACACGATCGCAGCAATCGCAATCCCAAACAATCTTTTAAGCATGGTTCTCCTTCAGACGTGCTCGATTCAGACAAAACACAACAGTTCTCTAGATATTATTATCAGGGAAAGGGACCAAGAACACAGCGTTTCTTAGAGAAGACTGTTACGTTTCGACATATTTGAGGCTTATACCAAGGCCGATCAGGATGGGATGAGTTGAGGGGCTGGGTGCAAGCTGATCAGTTGGGCGAGGGTCTTTTTAAGCTGGGTTCGCGAAATAATGGTGTCAACTAACCCATGAGCCAACAGATATTCCGAAGTTTGAAAATCATCAGGAAGCTTTTCGCGTAGAGTTTGTTCGACGACCCGACGACCTGCAAAGGCGATCGTTGCTTTGGGTTCCGCGATAATAATGTCCCCCAACATGGCAAAACTGGCGGTGACTCCGCCCGCTGTCGGATGGGTGAGGACGGGAATGTAGAGGAGACGTTGTTCGCGATGGCGTTCGAGGGCACCGGAGATTTTTGCCATTTGCATTAAGCTCAGCATTCCTTCCTGCATTCGGGCACCACCAGAGGCACAGACGATAATCACTGGGATCCGATCGACGGTGGCGCGTTCAATCATCCGAGTTAGTTTTTCACCCACGACGGATCCCATACTGCCGCCCATGAAGCGAAAATCCATGACACCGAGGGCTACAGGATTTCCCTTGAGTTTCCCTAGTCCGGTTTGGACAGCATCCACAAGTTTTGTTTTGTCTTGCATTTCCCGAAGTCGATCGCTGTAGGGTTTACGATCGCGAAATCCCAACGGGTCGATCGAGTGCATGGTCTCGTCCATCGGTTGCCAGGTGTCCGCATCGATGAGTTGGCGAATCCGCTCGTCGCTGTACACGCGCATGTGGTGGTCGCATTCGAGGCAAACCATTTGGTTGGCGATCAGATCCTTGGTGTAAGTCAAGGCACCGCAAGAATCACATTTTGTCCAGAGTCCGTCGGCAATTTCCCGTTCACGATCGGCGGGTTGGGACGGTTCGGGGGATTCTTTGCGACGATTTGCAAACCAATCAAATAACGACATGACACATTCACCAATGCGGAGACTAAACGGAGATTAAAACAAAACGATCGGATAAACTAACGATCTTATTCAGTGATTATAGAGCTGATTGCGATCGCTTCCGATGCGTATGATGGCATTAGAGACAGTATGGAATTCGACTAGGGACGTGGGGATGAATACAAAACCGATCGCGATCGTGGGTGCAGGGCCAACGGGAGCAACGCTGGGGCTTTTGCTAGCGGAACGAGGGCTGCCTGTCGTGGTGATTGAGTCCAGTCGCAATTTTCGGCGGGTGTTTCGAGGGGAGGGGCTGATGCCCAGTGGTTTGGAGGCATTGGACCAAATGGGATTGAGTGAACTGGTCCACCAGGTGCCAAATCAGACGATCGGCAGTTGGGAGTTTGTGATTGAAGGGCGATCGATTTTTTCTGTTGATGAACCTATGGGAAACAATTTGCCCTGTACCCTGGTTGCTCAACCCCAACTTCTAGAAGCGGTCATCGATCGGGCGAAAGCACTACCAAATTTTCGATTTATTTCTGGGGAAACGGCTCAGAGTTTGGTCCTGGAAAACGATCGGATTTCAGGCTGTACGTTGAGCAACGGCGAGACGATTCAAACTGCACTTGTGATTGGCTGCGATGGCCGATCGTCGGCGATTCGGAAATTATCGGGTCTGACCCTGACTGAAGAAGCCAAACCTTTTAATGTGGTGTGGTTTAAACTGCCTGATACTGATTTAATTCTACAGTCTAATCCCTTCACAATTTTTGTCAAAGGAGAGTCCGTATTCAGTCTTTTTCGTAGTTCTGAAGCGTTGATTCAAGTGGGCTGGAGTGTCCAGAACGAAGATTGGAAATCGGTGACGGATTGGCCTGAAACCTTAGCTGCTGCATCTCCGCCTTGGTTAGCCGACTATTTCCGAAGTCAAACTGTTGTGGAAGCCATGCCCGATCGTCCCCTCTGCCTGACTGTCACTGTCGGGAATGCCCCTCAATGGTCAAAACAAGGGTGTCTTTTATTAGGTGATGCGGCTCATCCCATGTCACCGATTCGGGCACAGGGAATTAATATGGCGCTGCGAGATGCGATCGTTGCAGCTAATTATTTAGTTGAGGCTTGGCGATCGGCATCAGACCCGTCTTTAGTTACAGTATTCGATCGGGCATTGCTACAAATCCAGGCCGATCGGCAACCGGAAATTCTTCAAATTCAAGCCTTACAAGCTCAAGAAGCCGCTGATGGAATGAAGCTACATGGGAGCACGGCGTTGCGAAATTTGGTAAAAACCTTGGCTCCGATCGTTGGGATTGCACTGCGAGAAAAATGGAAACGTCGCCAACGAAAATTACGATCGGGTACCACGATTGTTCGGTTAACGGTTTGAGAACCCCAAACATCCTAGAATAACGACAAGAAAAATTGACTTAAAAAAGGCAGCGTTGGCAATGACAAAAACAGCGTGGGTATTCCCAGGACAAGGATCGCAAGCCGTCGGGATGGGCCTAGATTTATTAGATATTCCTGAAGCAAAAGCAAAATTTGATAAGGCCAGTGAATTGCTCGGTTGGTCTGTTGTCGATCGGATTCAGGGCGACATTACCGAACTTTCCAAAACCCTCTACACCCAACCGTGTCTCTACATAGTAGAAGCGATTTTAGCGGACCAACTGAAAGCCGCCGGACAGACTCCAGATTTTGTCGCAGGTCATAGCTTGGGGGAATATTCGGCATTGTATGCAGCGGGCGTTTTTTCCTTTGAATCGGGTCTTAAAATTATTCAAACCCGATCGCAACTGATGGACAGCAGTTCGGGGGGCAGCATGGCCGCACTCTTGGGGTTCGATCGGACGGAACTGGAAACCGCGATCGAAGCTACCGATGGCGTGGTGATGGCCAATGACAACAACGCAGGTCAAGTCGTCATTTCAGGTGAAGCGAACGCTGTGGACCATATTATTGCTTCGGTTAAATGTAAACGGGCTGTAAAACTGAATGTTAGCGGAGCCTTTCACTCGCCCTTAATGGCCACCGCCGCCGACCACTTCAACACAGTCCTCAAAGATATGCCCTTCAGCGATGCCCAAATTCCGGTTTTATCCAACACAGACCCCACGCTCTGCACAAACGCCACAGAACTAAAAAATCGACTCAGCCGACAAATGACGGGATCGGTACGGTGGCGCGAGATTTCTCTGGCCTTCCCTGATTTGGGCGTAACGGCAATAACAGAAGTTGGTCCCGGCAAAGTGTTGATTGGAATTATCAAGCGAACCTGCCCCGATATGGTGTTTACAACGATCGGGACTCAAGCCGAACTCGCAACCATCCCCTAGTCAATGAGCTGTTGAACGATTTAAACAGACCCAAAATCTAAAATCCAAAATGTCTAATGCTTTAGTCAAAACACCCGATCGAGAACCCTTGGTCAGTCTGATGCTCTATCACCTATTTAAGTGGTCGATCGTCAGCCCAGTCCTACATACCTACTTCCGCAGCAAAATCTATGGCGCACAAAATGTCCCGCGCAAAAACCGTCTCCTAGTTGTCAGTAACCACGCCAGCGACTTTGATCCCCCGATCGTCTCTAGCTGTGTCGGTCGGCCCGTTGCATTCATGGCCAAGGAAGAACTTTTCCGGGTACCCGTATTAAGACAAGCGATCATCGCCTACGGAGCCTATCCAGTCAAACGGGGATCTGCTGACAGGTCCGCGATGAAATCTGCGGTCACGTCTCTAGAGAACGGCTGGGCAACGGGGTTATTTCTAGATGGAACTCGCACACATGACGGTCGGATTCATGATCCAAAAATTGGAGCCGCTTGGATTGCCGCCAAAACCCAATCGCTAATTCTGCCTGTTTCCCTATGGGGCAGCCACAAAATCTTTCAAAAAGGTTCAGCTCGACCCCGAAGCGTGCCCCTAACGATTCGCATTGGTGTCCCGATCGCACCGCCCACCAGCACCGATCGTGCCGAACTCAATCGAGTCACTCAGCAATGTGCCGACATTATTAACCAACTTCACGACTTAGGACGATAAACCCGTGCCCGAAAACAAGCCAGAGCCGCCGACTCAAGACCTACGCCAAAGCTTAATTGAACTCCTAGACGAAGCCGAACTCGATTGGCTACAAATTCATATCGATCGTGATGTGGTGATTTGGGTCGATGACAGTTTGGATCTAGTCGATGTCGGAATGGCAATCGCACAGGACAACGCCAGTACCGTTCGCCGATGGATTGAGGAACAATTTTTGATTAAACCCGAACCCGATCGGATTGCTCAATGGAATCCTCAAGTCAGATTCAAAGCCCTAATCGTCCAACCCTATGTATTGATTCAAGATCTTCCTGATTGAGTGTAACTTTTAAAAATCGTCTGCATAAGCATAGGTTATCCAGAGCAATGGGTAAACTAGGTTAGAGTGAACACAGCGATCGGCATCTAACCAGGCATTTCTACAAAATATTTTTGCAATCAAGTCTACTAATCAAGCTACAAGAGTATGCCTAAACCGAATTTTGAATCGAATTATGGTGTGCACGCTACTCCCGCTCAGCCCGAACGATTACAAAAGATTTTGCGATCGTGGGGCATCGCATCCCGTCGTCAAGCAGAAGCCATGATCCTTGCAGGTCATGTTCGTGTGAATGGTGTGGTGGCTGTGCTGGGACAAGTGGCAGACCCAATTTCGGACCAAATTGAGGTGAACGGTAAAGGGTTAACACCCGTCCAACGGCCAGAGCTAATTTACCTACTGTTAAACAAACCTCGTGGTATGGTCTCAACCTGTGACGATCCCCAAGGACGGAGAACCGTTTTAGATTGCCTACCCCAAAGGATGAAGACTGGACAAGGACTTCATCCCGTAGGGCGGCTCGATACCGACTCAACAGGCGCACTCATTCTCACAAATGATGGAGCATTGACTTTTGGGCTAACCCATCCGAAGCATCAAGTTCCTAAAACCTACGAGGTTCACGTTGAGGGCTATCCATGTCCAGAAACATTGAATCAGTGGCGACAAGGGGTTTGGCTAGAAGGGCGAAAAACTATGCCTGCCGAGGTTAATGTGCTTCAAACGTTTACCCATCAGACCCAGCTTGAAATCGTGATGCGTGAAGGTCGCAACCGCCAGATTCGACGGATTGCTCAACAGCTCGGTCATCCTGTCCTGCGGCTTCATCGAACTGCGATCGGTGAGATTCATCTTCAAGCCCCTAGGTCTGAAACGCTCTCTCCGGGAAGATACCGTCCTCTCACCTGTTTTGAACTCACTTTCCTAAAATTCACACTTCATCTATCATCGACTAGGGCGACAGGAACTTAGGGGCACCCGTTATGAGGAAAAAGAAACTTCTCCAGATAGTGAATCAACAACAGGCAGCCGCTCTCGTTGATATCGGTGAGCGGCTAAGTCAATCTCGTCGCCAACTCGACATATCCCTGGAAGACATTGCTGAGCGGACTCATATCCAAACTCGTCTCCTAAGGGCGATCGAAGAAGGTCGCCTAAAAGATCTCCCAGAATCCGTGTATGTCCAAAGCTTTATTCGACAGTATGCCAATGCGATCGGTCTGAATGGTCTGCACTTTTCCAGCGAATTTGCTGACTCTGGGACTCTCCAACACGTTCGGACTCCTTGGCTGATAAAATTCCCGATGTTTGGTCAATTGCGATCGGTTCATCTCTACTTTGGCTATCTAGCCTTGGTGGGAGTTTCCATACAAGGAGTGTCAGCACTGGTCAGTCAGCCCAATGTTCAGCCTGAATTAAGTCAGGAAAGCTTGAAAAAATTTAAAGAAAGCCTACCGCCATCCACAACGTTGATGGGACCAAACCTCAAAACAACGGTGGGGAAACCTTCTGTTAGTGCGCCAAAACAGGGCGTTCGGGTTGGAGTGACCTTGACCGAGCAGTCTTGGGTGCGGGTTATGGCTGATGGTCAGGAAGCCTTCGAGGGGGTATTGGCGGAAGGCACAACGCGAAGTTGGGATGCAAAAAAACAGCTTGTGGTGCGCGCTGGGAACGCAGGAGCAATTATGGTCAGCTTCAATAACGGCAAAGCTTCACCCCTAGGTGCGGCTGGTACAGTTCAGGAAGTCTCATTTCCGCCAACCTCTCAGTTGACTGCTACCCGTTTGGTGGGTTCTGGATTGTCAGAATAGTGAAGCTTCTAGTCGAGCTACTAGGGCATAAAAATTCTTTAGTACTAAATAGTTTTGGATCCCCGACCCTAAGGAGGCAATACAATACAGTCAAAGCGCACTAAAACTATATGAAGCCCATGCAGTTCTACGAGGTCATCATCATTGGATCGGGTATCACGGGAGCCTCTCTCGCCTATGAATTGGTGAAGCTTGGGATTAGCGTTCTGTTGATTGAGCAGCATAAGTTTAGCCCCAGCGCCACACGTTATAGCTACGGCGGGATCTCGTATTGGGCGGGTATGACAGACTTAACCCGATCGTTGACTCAAGAAAGCCTTGAAATCCATCGTGAGAATGTGAGTGCGTTAGATCTACCCACAGAGTTCCATGAAGTGCCCCTGATTGGGACCATTGACCATGACCAAGATCCGATCGCCCTTTTCGACACCTACAGTCATTTTACAAAACAGCCTCAACTCCTGACTCCGGCTGAAGCCGCAGACCTAGAGCCGTTACTGAATCCAGAGGCGATCGGTGCTGCAATTTTAATGCCCTACGCCCAGATCAATCCGATCGAAACGGCTAATGCTTACTGTCAAACCATGGTGCGGCAGGGGGGACACAAAACCTACGATCGGATTTTAACCGTTACCTCCGAATCCGATGGAGTTCGAGTGCATGGAAAATTGGAGACGTATCACGGCGATCGGGTAGTTTTTTGTACGGGAGGCGAAACTCGGGCTTTATTACGGGATTCAGGTTTAGCCCTTCGTCAATGTTTTAGTCATTCAGAATCGATCGAAACAGACGCGTGTGATCTTCAGATGCGATCGGTGGTGATGCCCGCCGAAATTCGTCGCTTTGAATTAGAACGATCGGCAGCTATGGACGATGGACCCTGGGACGCGGGACTCGCGGGTCGCAGTCAAGATCTGATCGCGCCCATTCTTGATGTGGGAGCTTTACAGTTTGCTGATACCAGTCTTCGGTTTGGGCAAATTAGCCGGACCCAAACCAGTCTAGTCCCACAGTCATCGCCTGAAGCCAGTGAACAATGGATACGATCGGGACTGGCTAAAATATTACCCAAAGTTGCCCAAGTTCCGGGGCGCTGGGTACGATGTACCGTGGCTTTTAGCGCCGATCATCTCCCCTTGGTCGGGCCTGTCGGGACCGATCGGCGTGTCCAAGTATTTTCTGGATTCAGTAACCCCATGGCCTTAGTTCCCGCCACCGCCAAACGTTTTGCACATCAGCTTGTTTCGGATCAAAACCTTGTTTCAAGCGAGGAGTATAAAGAGTTACAGACGCTTCTGCCTTCACGCTTTGGATTGATTTCAACCTCCATCTAAAATCGGAAGTAGCGAGAGAAGTTTGAATTTACTCTGAAGAATAAGCTGTCAAACTGACTAAAATCTCAAGCAGTATGAAGCTTTAACTAAGAACAGCACGTACATCATTGCCAAGCCTACGGAAACTCATGTTTAATTACATTGAGTTCGTGATTAAACACACATAGTTCCACAGATAAAAATCGATATCAGAGTTGGTTAGACATTATTTACTGAAGAAATGTTTCATTCCTCTGATTGAAATAGTCAATCTGTGACCCTGTTTGTAAGCCTTTTCATTTTAAAATCGTCACCCCCTGAACTTTATACGCCCCTCCACCGTAGTTATTACACTGCCTCTACTCATGATCCTTAATATAAATGCAGCTTCAAGCCACAACTATCTAGCTAACTATTCAGCGAGTAGCTCAGTGGTTGCCTACAAAGGGGATACAGATCAGACCAGTAAAAAAGACGACGCTCTGGAGATGTTTGAAATAAAAGCATCAAGAGCCGCAGATACTTATGACAATCTGAACAGAATTAGCTCAGTTCCGAGTGGAGCAGAACCTGGAGGTTTAACGGAGGTAAATTGCTCAGATTCCCACATCTCTTTGATGGATAGGTCCGAGGCGATATCCTACTACATTCAAGCCACTCAACATAATCATCGGGCGTTCCTAACCACCAATCTATGTCACGGCGACAGCCCATTTGTCACCGCCTTGAGTTCAACCTGGTTAATGGGACGCAGCAGTAATTGTGCGATCGTAGTCCACAATCGATCGGTCTCACGATGTCATGCGGTTGTAGGCTACGACGTTCAACAAGGCTTTTATCTGATGGATGTGGGCAGCAGGAACGGGACTTACTTAAATGGTAAGCGGCTCTCTGTGTTAAAGCGCTATGCCTTGGCTGATGGGGATGTAATTACAATGTGTAAGCTAAACTTCGAGTTTTTTGCCTCGGTGTAACGATGTGACTGATCAAGGATTAAACGCTGCCAAATCAACTTCACTGGTGTTCTCAGCTCAAACTCCCCTACCCTTCTATCTGCTCTGGAAGATGGTTATACACTTCTTGTAGATCCACTTGGTCGCGCCTTGGATCAGAGCGTAAGACTCGAAGCTGTAACCGATCGCCCGGTGAAATAGGCCGATCGAAGTGCATCGCAAACTCTAGCCCTAGATCTTCAAGCATCACCGACGCTAGCCCTTCGTGTTCTCTGAGCCAGCGCAACATCATGGAAGTCCAAACCTCATCTATGTTGCGTCGCAAAAATTCTAAACTCCAGTAACGATTCGTCTGACGTTCGAGGAAGTTAGACTCCTGAACCGTGCTGAGAATCCCAACCGTAATGTGTTCCACATCTACTTCAGAAAACGGTAATTCATCACCCCGTAGGTGAGCCTTGATCTGGAAATGAGCCAGCAAATCACTATAACGACGAATCGGTGAGGTGACTTGGGAGTAATAGTCCAGCCCTAAACTCGCATGACGCACCGGAGAAACACTCATTTCACTCTTCGGCATACAGCGTCGCAGGGCACAAGCGCGAGCAGGTCCAGCCGGAATCACTAACAACTCATCGTCAGAGGGCAAGTCGGGTTGGGTCTGACCCCTAAATAACAACGGAATGCCATTAGCACTACCGTAGCGGGCGGCAACTTCTCCCGTCATAATCATCATTTCAGCCACTAAATCCCGTGGGAAAATATCCTGCAACACTTGCAAAATAATTTCTTCGCCGCCATTGATTACTTTAATACTTGATTCGGGCATGTCGATCGTAATCGCGCCTTGGGACTGTCGCCACGATGTTCTTAGCCTTGCCCATTTCCCCAGAGATTCTAAAGCCGACTCGGTTTGCAATCCAAGCTGAAGCATTTCTTCAACATCTTCATAGGTGAGGCGATAGGTAACTTTGATGTGGCTTGCATGGATGCTGTAGTCTTCAATGCTGCCATCATCTGCCAACAACACCCCAAAACTCAACGCACAACAGACTTCCCCAGCATTTAAGCTCATGGGTCCGGTCGCCAATTCGACGGGCAACATAGAGACCATCCCAGTTGGGAGATAAATGGTCGTGCAGCGTTTCCGAGCTTCTAAATCTAGGGTGTCTCCAGGAGTCATCCAGCGCGTTGGGTCGGCAATATGCACCCAAATTTTCTCCCGACCATCGGGCATTATTTCAATGCTGAGACCATCATCAACTTCTAGGGTGCTCTCGTCATCAATGGTATAGACCTTGAGATGGGTCAGATCGAGACGATCGGTATCCAAGTCAGGGGGGGCGGAGGCCAGATAATCGTGGGCCAAGTCATTAACCGTTGAAGTGAATTGGACGGGCATGTAACTACGTCGAACGAAAAGATTTTCGTGGGGACTCCACACCCCTAAATCTACCAACAATTGGAATGCGCCCTGCATTGATTCTGAGGCATTGATGGCGGTCAGCGTCTCTAAGGCATTGGTCTTTGAAGAGGACTCATCGCCAAATGTGGCATATTTTTCCAGTGCTTCAATTCGAGACCGATCGGAGCTAGACCAACTCGGAACTGCCACCGTCGGATCAACACGTCGTGCTTCTACATGGTCACGCAATCGAACAATAAAGCTCTGCCAGTCCTGTTGACGCTGCTGCTCCATTTGAGACTGATGCTTAAGCTCGTTAACCTGAGTGCTGGAGCGGGGTTCGTACCGATCGCCTTTTTGCTTAAAGTAAAGCCGATCGTCTGACAACAAAATATGAGCGGCATAGCATTGCTCAGACTCAATCGATGAAAAAAGCAGTTGAGCGAGTTCTTGCGGGACAGTCCCACCGCCTTCTTCAGTCACCAGTTCCCAAGCAATTTCTAAGCTAGATGGATCGAGATAATCTTGGATGCGGTTCAGAAATGCCGCAATCTCGGTGGGCTTAAATCCTTGTCCAGGAATTTGATAATCGATTTGACGAGGATGTAACGTGTGGGAATGGTCGCGTTCATCGATCGCAATAAAATTCTTTTTTCCCTCAGGACGGTCGATCACAGCCAGTCGCCGATCGCCTCCAACTCGAAATTCAACTAACGTACCCTTTTCCATGGGGAACAGCACTCTATACAGATTAACAACTTAGCTCAGTCCTTACTTAAAAGACTCGCCCTCTCCTAATTACAGAAAAGAGCGAGAATTTACCAAAATTTAGTATTAATTTCTAGTGAGAAAACTAACCTTCTTGGTTCACAAATGGCAACAATGCCAAGATTCGCGCACGTTTGATTGCGGTTGTGAGATCACGTTGCTGACGTGAAGTTAAGCCAGTGATGCGCCGGGGCAGAATTTTTCCGCGCTCCGTAATGAACTTACGTAACAGTTCAACATCTTTATAATCGATCGGATCACCCGGTTTAATGGGAGAAACTCGACGACGGAAATAAGCCATGATTTACCTACTCGATGAATTGGACAGAATTTGTAGATTCTGAGTTTTTTGGGCCACAAGAGCCGTTCAAAACTTCCAACGGCGTTCTGTAGAAAATGTATTGACAGGGAGAAAATTGCATTTCAGCACTTCAGCTCACAACTGCCTACCCAAATTCTTACTTGATTTCGCGATGGACAGTATGTTTGTTGCAGTGGGGGCAGAACTTGCTGAGTTCCATACGTGCTGTGGTGTTACGACGATTTTTCATCGTGGTGTAACGAGACACGCCCGCCGATCGTTTGTCCGGATTGGTCCGACACTCGGTACATTCGAGCGTAATAACAATTCTTACGCCTTTACTTTTTGCCATGGGGTTAAAACCTCTAAGGGGAGGTACTTGTTTCAAACACGAATATCCATTATTTCATAGGAGTAGACATTTCGCGCATTGATTTCAGGATCTATTTTCATTACTCTATTCTTCTTGAGGAAATTTAAGGATGATTTCAGTTGACTCGGCGGTAGAGATTATTTTGAATGCGTCTCAGCCTTTGGGGTTGGAGGTTGAACAGGTGCCGTTGTATAGAGCGATCGGAAATCTGTTAGCTCAGTCTGTGGAGAGTGTTTTAGATTTTCCCCATTGGGATAATTCTGCAATGGATGGCTATGCGGTGCGTTATGAGGATGTTGCTGATGCCTCTGCGGAGAATCCCGTTGAACTAGAGGTGATCACGGAAATTCCGGCGGGTTCGGTTCCACAGGGTCCGATTCGATCGGGTCAAGCAGCGAGAATTTTAACGGGTTCGATGTTGCCGGAGGGTGCGGATACGGTGGTGATGCAGGAGTGGACAATCCGATCGGGCGATCGGCTATTCATCAATCAAGCTCCGCCCAAGTCTGGTCATTGCGTTCGGCATCAGGGCAGTTTTTACCGATCGGGGGAACCGCTTTTACGATCGGGATTGCGGATTGGCGGGCCTGAAATCGCGGTATTGGCAGCGGCCCAATGTTTAATGGTGCCTGTCTTTAAGAAACTTCGAGTGGGAGTTCTATCGACAGGCGATGAATTGGTGTTACCGGATCAAGTCCTTCAGCCGGGGCAAATTGTTGACTCTAATCAAATTGCTTTATTAGCGTTGTTGAGCGAAGCCGGATTTGATGCGATCGCGTTGGGTTCAGTCAAAGACGATCGGGCAAGTCTCAAACTAGCGATGAAAGATGCCATCGATCGTTGTGATGTTGTGATCTCATCGGGTGGAGTATCGGTGGGAGATTATGACTATGTTGAAGAATTGCTAGACGAGTTGGGCGGGGAAATTTTAATTCGATCGATCGCGATTAAGCCCGGAAAGCCACTCACTTTCGCGACCTTTCAAAACGGCAAACTTTATTTCGGGCTACCCGGAAATCCAGTATCAGCATTGGTGACATTCTGGCGATTTGTACTGCCTGCACTACGAAAACGATCGGGGCAAACCAGTCCATGGTCGCCATTAGTTGTCACCGCAATCACCCATCAACCCCTAAAATCCCACGGCAAACGGGAGAGTTATCTGTGGGGCACAATCCTCGGCAGCGGTGACGATTTACAATTTTGTCCTGCGATCGGCAGTGGTAGTTCGGGAAATCTCGTCAACCTTGCAGGCAGTACGGGGTTAGCCATCATACCTGTGGGTCAAACCATCGTGGAGGCGGGCGATCGGATTTCGGTGATGCTAGTTGGAATATCTGTTTAAGCGATTTACAAGAATAAACCGATCGGATGCCCCAACCCCCAATTCTGAAGGCTTCGGAATCTTTTCCTTCCTCAGATTAGAGATCTGCTGTTTTATTCCTGTTAGCATTGAAACCCGATCCCCCTAGCCCCCTTAAAAAGGGGGAACAAGATCAAACCTTATTTCATAGTCCCCCTTTTCAAGGGGGATTTAGGGGGATCGGGTCTAGTTTGTAATAGGGACCGTGAGTTTCCGGCGCATCCATTGTGAGAGACGGCACTGTTCCCCTTATCTCAATGGACGACGGCGTTGCAAGAACTCGGGAATATCAAGTCCGGCATTGGGCAGAGGAGCCGTTTTTGGAAGGGGTGTTCTGGCGGGAGGAGCTGCATCGGAAGCTTGAGGGCTATTGCCGAACGATCGGGGCACCCCTGGATTTCGAGCCGCCATTTGTTGTTGCGCTTGCACCTCAGCCGTAAAGCCCGTCGCAATCACCGTAATTCGGATTTCACCTTGGAGCTTTTCATCCAGAACCGCACCAAAAATAATATTTGCGTTTGGATCCACGACTTCATAAATAATATCTGCGGCTTCACTCACTTCCCGCAGCGTCAAGTCAGATCCACCCGTAATGTTGAACACGACCCCCCGTGCGCCATCGATCGAAGCTTCTAGCAGTGGCGATGAAATTGCGGCCATCGCAGCTTCACGAGCGCGAGATTTACCCGACCCGATCCCAATCCCCATCAGCGCAGATCCAGCATCAGCCATCACGGCTCGAACATCAGCGAAATCGACATTCACCAAACCGGGAATAATAATAATATCTGAAATTCCCTGAACCCCTTGGCGCAATACATCATCAGCAGTGCGAAAGGCTTCCTGAACAGGGGTGCTTTCTGAAATGACGGAAAGTAGTTTGTCGTTGGGAATCACAATCAAGGTGTCAACGCGACCCTGAAGCGCATTCAAGCCCTCATCAGCTTGGTTCGTCCGACGACGACCTTCAAACGTGAATGGACGGGTAACAACACCAACGGTCAGCGCTCCCAATTCTTTTGCAATTTCAGCCACGATCGGAGCCGCTCCGGTTCCAGTCCCGCCGCCCATACCCGCCGTAATAAAGACTAAATCGGCACCTTCAAGAGCCGCTGCAATTTCCTCGCGGGATTCTTCCGCCGCTTTTTGACCGATCGCCGGATTTCCGCCCGCGCCTAGCCCTCGGGTGAGTTTCTGTCCAATCTGAAGTCGTTTTTCAGCCGCAGATTGGGAAAGGGCTTGAGAGTCAGTGTTAATTGACCAAAACTCCACCCCATTGACATCGGACTCCACCATCCGGTTCACCGCATTGCCGCCGCTTCCGCCTACACCAATGACTTTAATTTTTGCAACGCTACTCGGCACAATGTCACCATTCTTTAATTTTTCTCCAGACTTCGGCTCCATAGTCGAAATTCCCTCCGCTCCTGCATGGTTGCCCGTATCATCAAAGGTATAAGCGTTATCTGCCGCCCCCATAGAAGAACCCATGACCGAGGTTTGCGACTGTTCAGTCTCGGCGACCGTCGAGTACACGTGATGGAGGATCATCGATGGGGTGACATTGCTAGGCATCATTGGGATTCCGGACGGGAAGGGGCATAGTTAACCTGTGGACTTATGGGTCGCCTGATCACAACGTGGAAAACACGGAGTTTAGAGTAAGTACACTACAGCACAAACTTGCCATCTGTTACAAATTTACTGCTGTTTGGTGGTCGCAGTTTTGCTCACAGGATCTTGTGATGAATCAGTGATGTTCAATGGATGACCAATTGTACTAAATCCTGTGAGCAAAACTGAATCCTGTCAACTCAATCTGTAAGAAATCTCCAAAAAACTAGTTTGGAATCACTTAAGTTTTCTGACTCTCTAACCTGAATCAATCTCAGGGAGAGACTTTCAGGGGCTAGTCTCTTCTGAGGATTTCAAGGGGGCGCTTCGACTATTTTTGAGCTGGATGGTGGGGGTATTGGGATTTCTCAGGTCAATGTAATCAATTTGTTCTAAGGACAGGCGTTTGGGAAGCTGTCGCATTTTGTCAAGTGACTGCATCTGAATTTCAAAGGGTGGACCCAGCGGACCCAAATGAACCCAGCCCATCTCACTCTTGATCCGAATGTTCGCCGGATTTTGCCAGTCGATGCTTTGAACTTTTACGGGGCTTCGCTGCAAAATTGGATAAAACGATGTCCACTGCCCACGATAGACCTCTGGGTTCCCCAGAATTTTCAAAGCAGGCAATTTAACCCCTCGATACAATTCTGCAGCGAAGCCCTCAATGGGCAGAATCATTCCGTTCTCATCCAACAGTGCATCTGGTAGGGGCGAGTCGATCGCAGACTTACCATTCTGTGTTTTTACGATACTCTTAGAATCCTTCTGAGTCGGCTTGCTCCCACTGCTATAGATAGCCTGGGCAACGGGTTCACGCTCTCGAACTTTGATGACTAGCTCTGGGGGAAACAGACGACGTTCGACAACGGCTTCTACGATCGGGGCTTTGGTGGTGAGGGCATCAGAGATTTGTGACGACTGGATTCGCAGCAATGATTGGGGATACTGAATGGGCAATAGCGATCGAATACTTTGGCTGGAGAGCAAGCGATTACCTTCGATTTTGACCTGCTCCGATCGTCGAATCACCCAATTAGGCTGAAGAATAATCCACACCGTTACCGCCGCAAGTCCCAGCACCACAAGGGACCGCCAAGAGGATTGAAGCAAACGGTTACGCCGATTCGTTCTGAGCTGCCGACGGCGTTGGTTGAGTTCAGTTCGAGTCACTGGGGAAGGATCACGCATCAAATCGGCAGCCAAGGAGTTCTGCTCCATTTAAACATTGCACACAGTAGCTTGGGTCCGATCGTTGGCTCACAGCGTGTTCGGAATGTTGCGAACACGGGTCTCACTGACACCACGCTTTAATTACTCTGCCTTGACTAATTTGGTTCAAAAGGTGGGTGTTATGCGATCGGCTATTTAATGTTTGTTCAGTCACCGACCAATGCTCATTTGGATCAAACAGAATTAAAGACTCTACGCTTCCCGGCTGGATGGATTGCAGGGTTTGCTTTAAGCAACTCATTGGGTGTTGGCTAAGGCTGCGCCAAAGTTCCAGGGCTGTCAATGTTTCAGGCTTAACCAGACCATTCCAAAGTTCAGCTAGTGCAAATTCAAACCCGATCGCGCCGGGAATTGTTTCTCCAAATGCAACGGTTTTTTCTTCGTAGGTGTAGCCGCTGTGATCTATGGCGATCGCGTCGATTATGCCAGATTTAACAGCTTGAACTAGGGCAATCCGATCGGCTGGGTTGCCAAGCGGTGCTAAAAGTCGAAGATTGGGATCATAGGTCTGAAGATTGTTAGTGTCGTAGAGAAGGTGTTGCCAGGTGACACTAGCCGTGATGGGTAAGCCCTCAGACTTGGCCGCCGCAATCAGTTCCACAGCGCGGGCTGTCGAAATACGCATGAGATGAACCGGGGTCGGGGTTTCCCGCAACAGCTCTAAAATCATCGCGATCGGCACCGTCTCGGCACTGGAGGGAACCCCTGGCAAACCAAATTTCAGCGCGTTTACACCGTCGCGGATGGTGCCTTTCCCCGTGAGATCCGCATCACAGGGCCACAGCATAATAGGTTTGCCGAGGGGCGGCTGTAGATAGTCCAGTATTCGCCTTAGCATGAGGGCCGCAGGTGCGGGTTTGCCGTCTGAGAAGCCGATGACGTGGGATTCTAGTTCTCCGAATTCGCATAGCTGCTGACCAGAAGTATTGGCGGTGAGTGCCCCCCAAAATTGAAGCTTAGGTCCGATCGCTGCCAGAGTATTCGCGTGATGTCGCATCCAAGCCAGTTGACCGGGATTGTCTAAGGCGGGAGTGGTATTGGGCAGGAGATTGAGAGTAGTGAATCCGCCAGCGATGGCTGAGCGAAGTAATGATTCTAAGGTCTCCCGCTCCTCGTGACCCGGCTCTCCCGATCGGCTATACAAATCCGTTAGACCAGGACCCAACACACAGCCCTGCCCCTCTAGGACAAGCGCGGAATCGGGAATGGGCAACGTGGGACCGATCGCTTTGATAATGCCACGATCAAGCAGCACGTCTCCAATCCGATCGTGGTTTGAACTGGGGTCGAGGATACGAACTTGCTGGAGAAATTCGAGCATTTCTAAAGTGCTCCTGCGGCAGTTTTGTCGAGGATGCCGCCGAGATGAACCGTGATATTCGCCGCGCACAATACAGGCGGATGGGTATCGCCTTTCCGATAATCAATGACGCTGACTGCTCCGTTGCCTTGCTTGAAACTCCAGAATGATTCGGGTCCGACTCCCGTAACGTGACAGAGAATTGCCTTGTTAATTGCATCGTGAGCGACGACCAGCGTTGTGGTGCCGGGTGTGGCATTTTGAACAATATCGTTCCAAGCTCCGATCGCTCGTTTAAACACATCGTTTAAATTTTCACCTTCGGGCATCTGTACGGTTTCTGGTTTTGCTTGCCATGCATCCAGCAACTCACTATCCGTTGCCCGAATTTCAGACTCTAGCTTTCCTTCCCAGGTTCCATGACTGATCTCCCAAAGGTCTTTTCGCTCTTGTAGTTCAATGTGTGGATGGTGTTTCAGAATCAATTCAGCCGTTTCTTTTGGGCGTGACATCGAACTCGTTACCGCTGCATCAATTTTCACGGCTTTTAAAAAGTCTCCAGCTTGTTGGGCTTGGTGTTGACCATATTCATTCAAAGGAATATCGATTTGACCTTGAAAACGACCGTCGCGGTTCCAGTTGGTTTCACCGTGACGCACCAACAATAGGCGTTTGATCCGATCGTGTCTCAGTCTAGGAAGCGGATCGCCAAGGTGGGCCGTGAGATTAAGGGATTCAATCTGGACCGATTCACCGAATTGACCCGAAAAATTCAGGACGCTGATGCAGCAGTTAGATTGATCGAGGCGTTGATGTTCGATCGCACTCAATCCTATGGCGGTGTTGATCAATGCCCGGTTAATGGCGCTGTGGGCAACGATTAAAATGGTTTGATTTGGATGGTTTGGAAGGGTGTCATTCCAAAAGCGAGTCGCTTGTTCATAGAGATCCACGATCGGATAGGAATCAACGCTCGTGCCATCGGCGGCAATCCCTTTGAGATACAGCTTGTGAGGAGCCGATCGCCAATGGTCCATTTGTTCTGGAAACTCTGTCTCAATGTCGGTAAACAGCAGCTCCTCCCAAAGTTTTAGATCTACTTCTTTGAGGTCGTCATTGTAGAGAACGGTCGTGCGATCGGTCCGATCGGCCATAATCAGCGCTGTAGTTTGGCGGGTGCGCTGAAAAGGGCTGCTGTAGACGGCATCAATCGCAATCCCAGCGATCGCAGTTCCCACTTGGCTGGCCATGGCTTGCCCGCGCTGCGTAAGGGTTGATTTATCGCAGTGGCCCTGAACTCGACCCTCTACGTTATAAGTACTTTCGCCGTGACGCACAATAATGACGCGGGTTGCCATGCTAGTTCTCCAAGTCTCACCAAGATCCGACACAATCCTACCGCAGTGTGGCACGGCTAAAAATTCTTGACAACTCGAAGTCACTTCGACTACGCTTTAGTTCAGTCAACAAACTCACTGTTACTGAATTAAATTTTAGGAGTCCTTATGGTATTTCAAAATCGCGAAGGTCAGAACGTACCGAGTGTGACCTTTAGGACAAGATCGAACGGCGAATGGGTTGATATCAAAAGTGATGACTTGTTTGCTGGACGGACCGTGGCTGTCTTTTCGTTGCCGGGTGCGTTTACGCCGACTTGTTCGTCAACCCATGTGCCCGGTTACAACCAGTTGGCTAATGTGTTTAAGGAAAATGGCGTAGATGAAATTGTTTGTTTGTCGGTGAATGATGGGTTTGTGATGGAAGAATGGTCAAAGGACCAAAAAGCGGAGAATGTTCGGTTTATTCCAGATGGGAATGGTCAGTTTACCGATGGAATGGGGTTGCTGGTTGATAAGGCTGATTTAGGTTTTGGAAAACGATCGTGGCGTTATTCGATGATTGTCAAAGATGGCGTTATCGATAAAATGTTCATTGAGCCGGAAGAGCCTGGAGATCCGTTTAAGGTTTCAGATGCGGAGACGATGCTTAACTACATTAATCCGAATGCAGTGAAGCCAAAGAATGTATTTCTGTTCACCAAGAAAGCCTGTCCATTCTGTGCAAAAGCAAAGGCAATGTTGAGCGATCGGGGAATCACCTATGAACAAATTTCGGTGGGTGATGATGTTAGTCTGCTGGCATTGAAAGCCGCAACAGGTGCGGTGACGGTTCCTCAAGTCTTTATTGACGGTAAATTAATTGGTGGGTCGGATGACCTAGAAGCCTACTTTGCTTAGAGAAAGTTTGAAAAGTCAGCGCTGATGGTAGCAGTGACTTAGTCCCCCTTAGCGCCTATGCTTTTCTTGCGAAATTCTCCGAGATCGGTCTAGGGGCTAGGGGCTAGGGGGCTAGGGGCAGTCTTAGGCGGGAGGACTGATCGGGATTGTGGGGAGCTAGGGATGCTGCTACTTGGGCCAGCTAAAGTAAAATTTTGTGCCCTGGCCAACCTGTGACTCTAACCAAATTGTTCCGCCTTCGGTTTCTACAATTTTTTTAACAATTGCGAGACCAATCCCCGTGCTGTCTTTCTTATTTTTAGGGGATGCGGTGTGGAAAATAGTGAAGATATTATCCTGATACTCGCGGGCAATCCCTGGTCCGTCATCAGCGATGGCAAATTCATAGAAATTATCGCGATCGGTGACGCTAATGTGAACTGAACCGTCAACCCGATCGTGATGTTTGATCGCATTGCCAATTAAGTTAGAAAACACCTGGAACAACAGTAAGCGTTTCGCACAGACGATCGGTAGGTTGGGAGCAAAGGTAACGCTAAAAGGATGAGGGGGCATAGTGGTCGCGATCACCTCAAGCAGAAGCTCTCCCACGTCAACTAAGTTGATGGTAGTCCCGGTGCGACCCACGCGAGCATAGTCCAAAAGTCCATTGATCATGCTTTCCATTCGATAGACCTGGCTCCGCAACAGAGTCATTTGCTCTTGAATATTCTCTGGAAGTGTGCCTTCAAGGTCTTCTTCAATCCATTTAGAGAGGTTCGCGATCGCTCGAAGCGGTGCCTTCAAATCGTGGGAGACAATGTGAGCATATTGATCTAACTCTTGGTTGCGTTGGGTCACGACCTCTGTGGTTTCCATCAACTGTATATTGATCTGGCTTAGTTCCTCGGCATAGGTTTGCAGGACAACGTCTGCCTGCTTACGCACTGTGATGTCTTGCGCAGTCCCGATCATCCGAACGGGTCTACCCTGATCATCATAAAATGTCCGGGCTTGGGCCAATATCCAATGGACACTCTGATCGCTCCAGACCGTCCGATATTCGATCGCATACTCTGTTTTTTGGTTGATTGCCTGCTGGACAGCCACATGCGCTCGATCGCGATCGTCCGGATGAAGCGCTGCTAAAAAGCGCTCGTAGGTCATTTTAGTATCGGCATCGAGGCCAAATAATCGCTTGCAGCCTGTGGTCCAGATCAAGCGATCGTCGGTCAGATACCAGAACCACATGCCCAAGTCAACGGCTTCAGTCGCCAGACGTAATTGCTCCTCACTTAGATCTAACGATGCTTCCATTTCTTTGCGATCGGTGATGTCCTGCACCGTGCCCATCACACGGTACGGCTCCCCCTGATTGTCGAAGTAAAAGCGGCCATAGCCCACGACCCAACGCAACGTACCGTCGGCCCAAATCACTCGGTATTCTTCTAAAAAGTCAGTCTTGGCTTGCTTCGCCATCTGGATCGATGCTTCAACTCTGGGCAAATCGTCAGGATGAACCCTCTGGCTCCAGTCTTCATAGCGACGTTTAGGGGTCCCAGGTTGATAGCCCCACAAGATTTCATAATAGGAACTCCACGTGATTTCCCCGGTGATTAAATCCCAGTACCACGATGCCATTTTGGCCGCATCTAAGGCTAGGGTCATCCGTTCTACATAGTCTTTGATCTGCCCCATCGAGTCTTTCAGTGCCGCTTCTGCCCGTTTTCGATCGGTGATATCAATGCCGGAAGGAATCAGAAACTCAACTTGACCCGACTCATCAAATAGAGGTGCTAATCCAAAATCGATGGTGATGAAGCGATCGGCACCTAAGCGAACCAACACGTCATAGCGCACAATTGCACCAGCAGCAGCCTGGTGAATCGCCGTCCACAGTTGCGCTTGAACTGTGGCATCGTGAGACCACCAATAGGTATCCGGGACTGGCTTACCCAAGACATCTTCTGGGGTCAGTCCGGCGGATTCTAACGCCGTGCGGTTGGCTTCAATCAGCGTCCCGTCGGGGGTCATAATGCCGACAAAACTAGACAAACCGTTGAGAATGCGCCGGATTTGGGATTCACCTTGGCGGCTTGCCTCTTCGGTTCGCTTGCGATCTGTGACATCGATGGCGGCTAAAACAGCATAGGTCGGACGGGAAATTGTACTGGATCGATCAAAGAGAACTTGCTTGTGAACTCTCAACCAGCGAACTTCATGGTTGGGCCAAATGACTCGGTGATCGCGGGCAAACCATCCCGTGCTCTCTGGATTCAACACCTGTTCAAGACTTTCTAGCAGTTCGGCGCGTTCGTCAGGGTGAAAAGTAGCGTAGATATCGGCGATCGATACTTCTGAGGTGTCGGCTGCAAATCCAAACATTGCTGCCGCCTGTGGTGAAAGTGTGACCCGATCGGCATCATAATCAAACCGCGCCAAGCCGACTTTGGCGACCTGTATTCCAATACTTAGGTGGTTTTGAGCCTCCTGCGCTTGCTGATGGGCTAGCTTTGAGTCAAGTTCGGCTTGTTTACGATCGGTGACATCCCGCCAAGCGCCGACAACGCCATCTGCGAGTTTACTAACCCGCAAATCATAGGCGCGCGTCAAACGTTGATTCCCAAACATATCCGAGTAAATCGAATTCTCCTTAGCCAGCGGTTTTCCGGTCTCGACCACCTGG
>JAYVUU010000005.1:0-5922 GCA_043787635.1 Synechococcales cyanobacterium
AACCCAGAGACCCAATCTCCCTAAGCGTTTACGTTGTCTAGCAACGAAGTTCCGACATGACCTGTCGTACTTATCCCGCGATTCAGGATGTTAATTGCAGCGTTGTGATCTCTATCCATGACACATCCACATCTACAAACATGGGTCCGAGTCGATAGGGACTTTTTAAGCACTTCCCCGCAATGACTGCATTCTTGGCTCGTGTAAGCAGGATTCACCGCAATGGTAATTCGTCCAAACACCGTTCCAAAGTATTCAAGAAATACTCTGAACTGATACCAAGATGCATCGCTAATCGATTTGGCTAGGCAGTGATTTTTAACCAGGTTAGACACTCTCAAATCTTCGTAGACCACTACGTCGTTGGACGTGATTACGCACCGCGCTAATTTAATGGCGTGGTCTTTACGCTGTCTACTTATTTTGAGGTGTCTCTTACCTAAAATCACTCTAGCCTTACGACGATTCACACGACCTTTCACTTTCCGACTTACAAGACGTTGAGCGCGTTTTAACCGCACCTCACCGCTACGCAGAAATCTCGTAAAAGCCTAAGTCACGAGTCCCTCGGCAATCGGGTTTCGGTCCGATCGCCCTAAGTCAAGCCATCACTTACAAGCAAACGACCAAACTAGACCGCCAAACTAGACAGTACAGTTCGTGCCGCTTCCAACGTCCGATCGATATCCGCATCCGTATGTGCTAGGGACGTAAATCCAGCTTCAAACTGGGACGGAGCCAAATACACGCCTTGCTCTAGCATTGCCCGGTGGAACTTGCCAAACTTCACCGTATCCGCCTTCTTTGCATCTTCAAAATTATGGACCGGACCTTCACAAAAGAAGAACCCAAACATTCCACTCACCGAACCCCCACACATCGGATGACCTGTCTCTTTACCGATCGCCAACAATCCATTAATCAAACGGCTTGTGACCCGATGCAGATATTCATAGCTCCCCGGCTGTTTCAGAATTTCTAACGTCTTAATTCCCGCCGTCATCGCCAAGGGATTACCCGAAAGCGTCCCCGCTTGGTACATAGGTCCAGCAGGCGCAACCATTTGCATAATGTCCTTACGACCGCCATAAGCGCCCACAGGCAACCCACCACCAATCACCTTGCCCATCGTCGTCAAATCCGGCGTGATGCCAAACTTCGCCTGCGCACCCCCGTAGGAAATCCGGAACCCCGTCATCACTTCATCAAACACCAACAGCGCGCCATTTTCTGTCGTCAATTCACGTAAGCCCGCCAGAAACCCAGCATCCGGCACAATGAATCCCGCATTCCCCACAACAGGCTCAAGAATCACACCGCAAATTTCACCCGGATTTTCAGCAAACAGCTTGCGCACGGCTTCAAGATCATTATAGGGAGCTGTCAATGTGGACGCAGCGGTTGATTTGGGTACACCGGGGGAATCCGGCAGCCCCAAGGTCGCCACTCCAGACCCCGCTTTCACCAAAAACATATCTGCATGACCGTGATAGCAGCCTTCAAATTTGATCAGCTTCTCCCGCCCAGTAAATGCCCGCATCAACCGCAGAACCGCCATACAAGCCTCGGTGCCGGAGTTGACAAAACGCACCATTTCCACGCTAGGAACTGCATCAATCACCATTTCCGCTAACACATTTTCCAAGGCACAGGGCGCACCAAAACTAGTCCCTTTTTCTGCGGCTGCTTGAATCGCTTTGATCACTTCAGGCCGTGCATGACCGCAAATCGCGGGTCCCCAAGTGCCCACATAGTCAATATATTTATTGTCATCCACATCCCAAGCGTAGGCATCCTTCACCCGATCGAACACGATCGGCTGCCCCCCAACGGATTTAAACGCGCGCACGGGTGAACTCACACCACCCGGCATGATTTTTTGTGCGGCAGCAAAGATTTCTTCAGATTTAGTAGTTTTGAAAGTCTCAGTAATCAAGGGATTCTCCTCAAAAGTGGGGCGATAGAGATAAGTCATTTTATGGAAATTATCCCATATTCAGGCGGAGTCAGTTCAGACCCAGCTCGTTGTCGTTGAATTAAAGTAGAATAGGAATCATTCTCATGTTATAGTGATAAGCGTCTTGAGTAAAACCGTTGACGATCGACGTTAAGTGGCAACTCGACTAGTCGTAGGTAATTCTGTGTTAGATGCTGTTGATAGTCTGGGAGGTGAATGGGTTCCGAAACTGGGGCTTCCGGTGACAGTGATCAGCGGATTCTTGGGCAGCGGTAAGACGACGCTTCTAAATCAGATTTTACAAAACTGCGAGAATCTGAAAGTTGCAGTTCTCGTGAATGAATTTGGCGATATTAACATTGACAGTCAGCTCTTAGTTTCGATCGATGAGGACATGATCGAACTGAGTAATGGTTGTATTTGCTGCACGATTAACGCAGATTTGGTAGATGCCGTCTATCGAGTCCTAGAACGTAGCGATAAAATTGATTATTTGATTGTAGAAACAACGGGTGTTGCTGATCCACTGCCGATTATTTTAACGTTTCTAGGTAGCGATCTTAAACATATGACACGATTGGATTCAGTCATTACTGTTGTGGATAGTGAGAGTTTTACACCAGACCATTTTGAAAGTGCAGTAGCACTCAATCAGATTGTGTATGGTGACATCATTTTATTGAATAAGGTTGATTTAGTTGATAGTCGATCGGTACAGGTCTTAGAGAAATTTATTCGAGGTTTAAAACCACAAGCTAGAATTCTAGAAACAGTTCAATCACATGTCCCATTGTCCCTAGTTTTGGATGTTGGACTACTGGACTGCGATCGGTATACACATCAGAAAAAACATCATCATCATTCTAACCATCTAGATAATGATGGATTTGTGAGTATTTCATTTAAAAGCATTCATCCATTTTCGATTAAAAAGTTTCAGAAATTTCTCGATGATTTGTCGCCCAATGTTTTTCGGGGTAAAGGAATTCTGTGGTTCCGTGAAAGCTATCTGCGACATATTTTTCAGCTCAGTGGAAAGCGCTGTAGCTTAGAAACCGATCAAAAACGTCCTCACGGAAATCAACTGGTCTTAATTGGTAGAGATTTGGATCAAGATGCCATTCAAGAAAGTTTAAGAGATTGTTTATTTATTATTGAACCTGCAACAGTCCCATGATTGTTCGCAGGCGATTTGTATTGATTACACACAACTTAGAATCCCAAACTGAATCCCTATGAGTCCTAACCAAGTAATGCTTGCAAATGTAGTTAGTGAAGCGAATGAAATCAGCGCTGTTCAAGCGATCGCGACCGTCAAAACTTCATCGCATCCTCCTGTAACTGAGGAAGAAATGCGCCAAGCTATACGTACTCTATTGATCGGGCTGGGCGAAGATCCCGATCGTGAAGGGTTGAAAGATACTCCAAAGCGTATGGTCAAGGCGCTTAAGTTCCTAACAAAGGGCTATACCGATTCTCTGGATGAATTGCTGAATGGAGCAGTATTCACTGAAAAATCTAGCGAAATGGTATTGGTTCGGGATATTGATCTATTCAGTTCCTGTGAACATCACATTTTGCCCATCATTGGAAAAGCCCATGTTGCCTATATTCCAAATGGCAAAGTGATTGGACTCTCTAAGATTGCGAGAATCTGTGAAATGTATTCTCGTCGTTTGCAAGTACAAGAGCGCTTAACGGATCAAATTGCAGATGCACTCTTAGGGTTATTGAATGCCAAGGGTGTGGCTGTTGTGGTTGAAGCGACGCACATGTGTATGGTTATGCGCGGTGTCCAGAAGCCTGGATCTTGGACTGTGACGAGTGCAATGCGCGGATTATTTGAAGAGAACGATCGTAAGCGTCAAGAGTTTATGGATCAAATTCGTCATCGTCCACAATTCCATTAGACATCAGCCAGACTCGATCCCCCTAAATCCCCCTTAAAAAGGGGGACTATGAAATAAGATTTATTCTTGTTCCCCCTCTTCAAGGGGGCTAGGGGGGATCGGGTTTTAATGCTAATAGGACTAGATTAGGTTGTGCCCACACAGCAACTCATCGAAGGAGTGCTGGAAGTAAATATTGTTATTTTAGAGTGTATTTTTATGAACGATCGGCTTCCAGTTACTGTTATTACTGGATTTTTAGGAAGTGGAAAAACGACATTATTGAATCGTATTCTTCATAACCTGAATGGTTTAAAAGTCGCTATTTTAGTGAATGAATTCGGTGATATTAACATTGATAGTCAGCTTTTAGTGACTGTTGAAGAAGATATGATTGAGCTTACTAATGGTTGTATTTGTTGTACATTAAACGATGGATTGCTTAATGCAATGCACAAGCTTTTAGAACAACGGGATCGGATTGATGCGGTAATCATTGAGACGACGGGACTAGCGGACCCACTGCCGATCGCGTTGACACTCCTCGGAACTGAATTGCGGGATATGACAACATTAGATTCTATTTTGACGGTGGTTGATGCAGAGCATTTTGAAGTTTCATTACTTAGCAGCGAAGTTCTTTTTCAGCAAGTGGTCTACGGCGATATTATTTTAGTCAATAAAACTGATTTGGTTTCATCGGAGAAGTTGGAGGCAATCGATCGTCAGATTGAAAATATTAAAGAACATTCTCGAATTCTAAGAATGCAGAATGGAAATATTCCTTTGCCACTAATTCTAGATGTACAGCTTGGAGACACCGCCACCTATCAGAATGCATCTAAAGATGATGTCCTGATTTCCCATGTTAAAAATGATGGCTATGTCTCAGTTTCATTTAAGAGTAAACGTCCATTTAACTTGAAAAAGTTTCAGGAGTTTCTAGACTATCAGCTTCCTGCAAGCGTGTTCCGAATGAAAGGAATTCTTTGGTTCCAAGAAAGTGATGCGCGACATGTTTTTCAATTAAGTGGCAAGCGCTTTCAAATTGACGATGGAGTTTGGCAAACTGAACCTAATAATCAGCTTGTTTGTATTGGACAAAAAATTAATCCACTCCAGATTCAACAAATGCTAACAAACTGTTTAACTCGTGTGTAATTTGAGCAAGAATTGTGATTTACTAGACTTTAGGGTTTATTCAGTTATTTCTATTTCTAATGTTGCAAATCGACCTATTTCAAACCGTATTAGACCCAGCAAGTTTAGATATATTCTGGATGGAATTAACCTCCGGAGCCTATGGCACCGTCGATCGAGCGGAGGGGTTATTTAATCTAGTCAATGGTCAGGGCTATGGATTCCAATTTATTGCTGCTGAACAAAAGAGTGAATACATTGAAATCGAAGATGAACCTTGTTTAGTCGGACGACCCGATCGACCATCAATGCTTCAAATTAGCGGACAAAATTTGGATCTTGACTCCATAGAAGCCACGATCGTCGCGTGTTCTCTAGCTGACAACATTCTCGAATACCACCAATCTCAAACCCAATCTTAATCCCCTAGCCAACTCATGAAACTCGCTGTTCTCTCCTGCATTCACGGTAATTATGAAGCGCTTAATGCGGTTCTTTCAGATGTTGACCAACAGAAGGCCGATCGGATCTTTTGTTTGGGCGATTTGGTGGGATATGGTCCGCACCCAAATGCCGTTGTCGAGATGGTCCGATCGTTAGATATTCCCACAGTACAAGGCTGCTGGGATGAAGATATTGTCGAAGGTTTGAATGCCTGTGAATGTAGTTATCCATCGCTGCTTGGTGAAGTGCGTGGAAAACTAGCGCATGAATGGACAGACAAAGAAATTCATGCTGAAACCCGTGATTTCTTAGCGAACTTACCTATTACAATGCGTCATAACAATCTATGTTTTGTTCACGGTAGTCCTTACAATCAACACGAATATTTAATGCCTGAAGTCGCTGCATTTACGGCCTTAGAACGAGTAATGTCCACAGGCGCAGATGTTCTCTTTTGCGGTCATACCCACATTCCCTACGTGCGTACTTTGG
>JAYVUU010000006.1:0-15225 GCA_043787635.1 Synechococcales cyanobacterium
TCGCGGTCACAGCCAAGGTCATAGATATACCATTTACCCTTGCCCGAATGGGTCGAAAGACTTGTTCTTTGTAGCGTAATCCGCCTGATAGCATGGCGAGACCGAGCAATAGCAACAGCGCCCCCAAAATACTTCCGGTAATACTCGCCTCGACAATATCGACTAATCCCTTTCGCAGGGCCACGATCGCAATGATTAACTCGGTTGCATTGCCGAAGAGTGCATTGACTAATCCGCCTAGGGTTGGTCCGGTGACTAGGGCGACCTTTTCGGTTGAGGTGGCGAGACAGACGGATAGGGGCGCAATGGCGGCGGCGGATGTGAAAAAAATAGCCGTTTCGTCCCAGTCCAGGAGTTTGGCTGCGATCGATAGTGGGACTAAAACTAAAATTGAGAGCAATACTAGAATGGTCGACCGGGACATGATGAGCCTAAACAAAAACCTGAACTATACAACGGTAATCTGATGACCTGTGTCATGTTACAGGTGTTAAACAAATGTTTGATTAATACCACTCTTTTCTATAATAGAGAGTAAGTTTAGAGTAGGACTGTAACTCTTTTCTGTCGCTTCACGTTCCCTCTCGCTATACCCTACTGTGTATACACAGCTTTAGATATTCCGATTAGTATTAAACCCCGATTCTCAGAGGACATCATGAAAAAACCTATTTCTGAAGTAATGACCCGTAATCCATACACCGCTAATCCAAAGATGCGGTTAGAAGAGGTCATTGCTCTGTTGGCGACGCATCGCATTAGTGGAATGCCCGTTGTGAATGATGAGGATCAGGTCGTTGGAATGATTTCTGGGACCGATTTACTATGGCAGGAATCTGGTGTAAACACTCCGCTCCATATTCTAATTCTTGATACTGTTATTTATTTGAATAATCCCATCGCCCGCGATCGTCAGCTTCACAAAGCCCTAGGTCAGACGGTGGCGGATGTGATGACCCCCCATGCGATTACGATTACGGCGGATCAGTCTTTGGCTGAAGCGGCTAGAGTGTTTAACGATCGGCGTATTCATCGTTTACCTGTTGTGGATGCTTCCACTCATAAGCTTGTGGGTATTTTGACCCAAGGTGATGTGATTAGAACAATGGCGGAGGAGTTAGCGATCGTGGCTCCGGTAAAGTCTCAGGCAGAATAGACGATTTCAGCTTCTGTTTCACTCATTAGTCTCTCACTCGCTATGCTTAATCTCATTGGTTTACTCGCGTCTGAACTTGCCCTAAAACCCGGTCAGATTCAGGCGGCGCTTAGTCTTTTTGCTGAAGGGGGGACGGTGCCATTCATTGCCCGGTATCGCAAAGAACAGACTGAGGAGATGGATGAGATTCAATTACGGACGTTGAGTGAGCGGTTTGCCTATTTGACGGAGTTGCAAGATCGCAAAAAAGTGATTTTAGATTCAATCGACTCTCAAGGCAAATTGACTGATGAGCTGAAACGTAAGATTGAAGTGAGTTTGCTTAAAACTGAAATTGAAGATCTCTATTTGCCCTACAAGCCTAAACGCCGGACTAGAGCTACGATCGCCCGTGAAAAAGGACTAGGTGCATTAGCGGAATGGATTAAGGCGCTAAATAAACCCGGTGCCGCTGCTGTTGATTTAGCGGAAGAAGCGTTGAAATATATTGATAGTGAAAAAGGGGTGAAAACTGCTGAAGACGCATTAGCTGGAGCTTCGGATATTCTGGCAGAAGAGACCGCCGATCGGGCAGATTTACGATCGTATTTACGTGAATTCTTACTGAAATCTGGATTATTTGAATCCCATTTAAAAGATGGACATCCCGAAGGCACTACTAAGTTTGAGATGTATCGATCGTACAGTGCAAAAGTGAATGGCATTGCATCACATAATCTTTTAGCACTATGTCGGGGGGAAGCTGAAGGCGTTGTGGTGTTTAGTCTTAATTTTGACGAAGATCATGTAGCAAACTATCTCGAAACTGCCATTATTCGGACTAAGGTGACAACCATAACGTTGTTCTATAAGTCTATGCTTCAGGATTCATTTAATCGATTGATGAAGCCGTCATTGATTAATGAGGTTCGTAATCAGAAAAAGTTAGAGGCTGATATTGAGTCTATTAAAACCTTTGAAATTAATTTAAGGGAATTACTGCTCTCGGCTCCCGCAGGAATGAAACCTACTTTAGCGATCGATCCTGGGTTCCGATCGGGTTGTAAAGTGTCTGTTCTGGATACGACGGGTAAATTTTTAGAATACAAAGCTGTGTTTCCCCATACTGGTCAAGGTCAGCGACGCGAGGCTTTGGCGATCATTAAACATCTGATTGAAAAATACAAAATTGAATTAATTGCGATCGGAAATGGTACCGCAAGTCGTGAAACGGATGAATTTGTGACGGAGGTATTCACGTTGTTAGAGACCAAACCGATTAAGGTGATGGTGAATGAATCCGGGGCATCAATTTATTCGGCTAGTGATGTGGCGATCGGTGAATTTCCAGACCTTGATATTACGGTGCGTGGGGCGATTAGTATTGGGCGGAGATTGCAGGATCCCTTGGCAGAATTGGTAAAGATTGATCCAAAGTCGATCGGGGTTGGACAATATCAGCATGATGTCGATCAGAAATTATTAAAACGTAAGCTCGACGATACGGTAGAAAGCTGTGTGAACTATGTCGGGGTCGATCTTAATATGGCCTCGAAAGAATTGCTGACGTTTGTTTCGGGAATTAATGCGACGGTGGCTAACAATATTCTGCAATATCGCAATGAACATGGAGCTTTTAGCGATCGTAAAGCCTTACTAAAAGTACCAAAACTCGGGCCTAAAGCTTTTGAGCAAGCTGCTGGATTCTTGAGAATTCGGGATGGAAAAAACCCACTTGATAATACTGCTGTTCATCCAGAGCGATACAAATTAGTAGAGGCGATCGCAAAGGATTTGAAGGTTAAGTTAAATGAAACGCCTAAAATTGCTGAACAACTCAAAGCCAACATTAAGAACTATATTACTGAAACGATCGGTGAACCAACATTACGCGACATCATTGCAGAGTTAGAAAAGCCGGGACGGGATCCGCGTGCCCAATTTACCTATGCAACGTTTCGTGATGACATTAAAGAAATGCGCGATTTACAAGTAGGAATGGAGTTAGAAGGCATTGTGACAAATGTGGCAAATTTCGGTGCGTTTATCGATTTGGGTGTTCATCAAGATGGTCTGATTCATGTGTCACAGCTCGCCGATCGGTTTATTAGTGATCCCAATGAAGTGGTAAAGGTGGGGCAAGTGGTGAGGGTTCGGGTTTTGGAGGTGAATATGGGATTAAAACGAATTGGGTTATCGATGCGTGCGCCCGATGGTGGTGTTCCAAAGACTAACTCGACAACGGGCAGCAATGTTCAGCGAGACAAGCCACGATCGCCCATTAGTCTACGTCGTAGTAATTGATGCAAGAATCTGTTCACGGGTAACTGCGTATTCTTGGATTACTTCGTCATAGGTCATGCCGCCAGCGAGGGAACCAATAACTACAGCGATCGGAAGGCGAGTTCCTTTTAGTACGGGTTTACCGTGTTGGATTTCGTTGTCGATGGTAATTACATCGTGTAGAGTGCTTTTTTTATAATCTATCTCCCCATACGAGCTAAATATTTGTACAAAAAATCTACACCTTGTCTTTACTCTTTTTTGTCACCTCTCTCCTTCTATTATTTTAATCTCTTCTTCTGTCAACTCATAGAGTTTGTAAACTAACCGATCGCACTCCTTCTCTAACTCGCTTGTATCTGCTTTGGAATCGCCTTTTTTAGCATCAAGACATCTCTGCACAAGTTTTTCTATTGCTGTACGTTGTGAGCCTGTTGCCGTAGGAATAGGAAAATCTTTCATAAAAACAGAGCTTGGCTCATAAAAATCACCTTGCAATTTTGATAGCAGGTTCTCAAACAAAAACATGACCACACTAGAGTTAAGAACTGCTAGTAAAACTTTGTCATTGCAAGGAATAATAAATGCTTTTTGATTTGTGTAATAGCCTAATTCATCCCATGCAAATTCATTACGCCTGCAAATGTTGGGATAAATAATTTTAGGCTGTTGAAATTCTTGCCAATACTTGCATGATCTCAACTCCCAAAAGAATCTACCTTGATCTGACCTAGCTATTAATTGAGTTCTAAATTGTTCAAAGTATTTATAAATTGCAGGGTATTTTTTATTAAAGATCTGTTCTGCTTCTTGTTCTGATTTGTTAGTCCAAGGATGCTTTTTATTTTCTGATGACTCTATCTTAATTAGATATTGATCTGCAAAATCAACACACCATCTCTTAACGTCCCGACCTCGCAAAAAAGGTTTGATAACTTTGGCAGAAGAAGAATGCTCCTTAATTAATTTGTTACGGGTTGCGCGGTCAATGACAAAAGCTTCATTAAATCCTGTCTTAATTCCATAGTAAAGTTTACCATTTACATACTCTTCTAACGGCTTACCAGCACTTCGTAATTTAGCCAATAGATCGAGATTTTCGGAAGCCTCTAAACGCCAACCGTCAGGCTTTAAATCATCTTGAGAAATAGTCAAGCCATCTTGCTCTAATACCGCTGCGAATTGAGCAATATCTCGTTTTTTAGTTTCATTCCATGACAAAGCCTGCACTTGATTATTCTCAGATCTAGCTTTGCTTAAAGTAATAATGCTTGGATAGGCGATCGCCTCTTCAAAAACTGGATAGTCGCCAAAATCAATTAAATTATGAATCGTTGTTAAATCTCCTAGAAATTGACGTAGTTTTTCACCATAGCCAGCGCGAAAATACTTATTAGAAGAAATATAAGTTAAATGACCTTTTGCCTTTAGTAAACTTAAGCCTAACTCATAGAAATAAACAAATAAGTCAGCAACGCCCGTATAACATTGATAATTTTGCTGTAAAGTTGGCTTTAATTCCTTGATTTCTTCTTGCCTGATATAGGGCGGATTGCCAATAATTGAATCAAACCCTATAAAATCACCCTGATCATTCAAAACTTCAGGAAACTCAAACCGCCATTCTAAAGCATTATTGTAGATCTTACCGCTTTCAATATCCTCAATCTCAACAGTCAACTTATCAACTTCATTATTTAACTTATTAACTGTCTTCTCACGTAACCTTACTTCTGCCTTAGTCTCCTCCAACAATAACAATTGATTTTCAATATTAAAAAGCTCCGCTCGTAACTGCCGTAACTTAATCTTCTTCGGATCACCAGCCAACAAAACCGAGCTAAAACCATCTTTAATCTTCGCAATCAGCCTTTCCATATCACGCTTTTGTGCCCTACTCTCAGCATTCCGATACGTTTGTACCGCATTTCGATACTGCTCAATACTAAACTTCTGCTTCTTCAAAGCCTGACTAACATCACTATTCAACCCAAACCGACTAATTAAAGAATTTCCACACTTAATATTAATATCAATATTCGGCAAAGTTTCCAGATTACCATTTTCCTTATAATAAGCATTCTTCAAAAGCTCAATCCACAACCGCAAACGGCAAATTGTCACCGAATTAGGATTAATATCTACCCCAAACAAACAGCTCTCAATAATCGTCTGCTTTTCATGAAAAAGCGCCTCCTGCACCCGCTGCTTCTCCGCACTCTTCGGACGATAATCAAACGTCTTACCCTCATCATCATAAACAATCAACTTATCATTCCGAACCTCCACCCGATAATCTCTCAAAGACTTTCCATTACGATCGAGCAAAACCCTCAACTCACTCTTAATCGCAATAATCTCATTCAACGCCGAAACCAAAAAATGCCCCGAACCCACCGCAGGATCGCAAACTTTGAGACTATTAATAATTACATTCGCCTCCTTCTTATCCGAAATTTTGCCATCCAACTGCTCCAGATTCTCGCAATCCCAACCCTTCACCTCATTAAACTTCTGCACGATCGCCCGTCTAATCGTCTCCCGACACATATACATCGTAATGAAACTCGGCGTAAAAAACGAACCATCCTTATATCCATTAATTTTCTCAAAAATCAACCCCAAAACCGCCGCATTAATCAACTTCTCACTATCCTCCTGACCCTCCGTCAACTCATCACTACTAAAATCATACGCCGCCAAAAACTCAAACAAATACGACAACGCATCAAGACTCCCCGATCGTCGTTTCCCATCACGATCCGTCAACACACTCGCCCCAAAAATCGGCAAACTCCGCCCCTTCAGCGCCCCGATCGTAATCGTATTCTGTTCAACCTCAGTCTGTTCAAATAGCGAACTATTCAAATAGGGCACATTCGCAAACATCTCCCTCACATCCTCATCCCTCGCCTCCTGCTCCCGTGCCAACACCTCAAAAAACAAACCATCCAAAGCCTGATAATCCTTCACCTTAGCCAAATTCAAAAACGCAAAATTACGATCGCCCTGATGATATTTAATTAATTGCGCCTCCAACAACTTCAGAAATAGCACCCGATTAATCCAATTAATCGACAATCGCAACGCCACATTAAACAACTTCTCCGCGTCAGTCTCCCCAAACTCTTCAGGGTTCGTTAAATTCCTTAATTGCGGAATCCTATCTAAACTATCCAGTCGATTAATTGCATTTTCTAATAGAGAACCCCCATCCCGATCGCCCTCTTTTTTGCGATTAATTAACTTCTTTCCCCCTTCCTTTGTTTCCGTCAGCCCAATAATATAAAGCAACTCATTATAAAAAGGCTTATTTAAACTATTACTATCATTAGCAAAATCCAACTTCAACAAATGCTGTGGCGAAAAGACCTTGTAAAGATCAACTAAACCTTGATCATTCTGTTTCCCATTCTCCAGCACTTCCTTATAATCACGAATGTCAAAATGTGTGAACTTGATTCTATCGATCGCATTCCCGATCGCAGGTTTTGCAATATCCTTATAAAAAAAGTTAGTCTTATCACCACTCAGCTTCTTAGCTTCAAAATCCGCAAACTGTTTAACCAAAGCCTTATCTTGAGCAAACAACTCCTCAAAAATCTTTGCATCAAAAATAAACCACTCATAAATATTAGTCGCGATCAAATACCTAATGCCCAGATTTTTACCCGTCAGCCTCTCCCTCAAAAAATATAAAACCAACTCCTGAAACGCCTTGCTATTCAGAGTCTCAACCTTCAGCATCTCCCCTTTATTCGTCGGTCTTTTTACCTCTAAAATTACCCCAACCGAACTTTGAGCATTTTTCCCAGTATGAATAACCAGATCATTACGACCTTTCGTATTAATAAAATAACTTGGACTGTAGTAAGTATTTTTAAGGAAATCAGAAATCAGATTCTTATGAAACTCCTCAGATTCAGTCTCATTTGTTTCAGTCTGCTCAAGTAAGCGCCGCAGATTAATCTTAAACGCCTCAAAAATTTTACGATCGGGCTTAACCTTGCCAAACGCTCTACTCAAAGACGTTCCGATCGGCAGCTTATTATCTTGCATTATTGCTCTAGAATTCCCTACACTAACCGCGATCGTATCACAAAATAAAATTTACCCTGTGCCGATCGATCCTCAGCGACCGATCGGCTTAACTGCGGGGAATTCCATACCAAGACACCCGGACCAACCCCAAACCTAGCAGCATTCAAATCACCATTAAATCAAACCAAATAACGCGGCTAACAACGCCTTTTGTACATGCATTCGGTTTTCAGCCTGATCCCAAATGCGCGATTGTGTCCCCTCCATGACCTCATCAGTAATCTCCTCACCGCGATGAGCGGGCAAACAATGAAGCACGATCGCATCTTTATCCGCATTCTTCATCAATTCTGCATTCACTTGATAGGGCATAAATACCGGAATCCGATCGTCAGCCTCAGCCTCCTGCCCCATACTCGCCCACACATCCGTATAGACCACATTTGCACCCTCCACCGCAGCCCGCACATCCGTCGTCGTAATCACCTGAGACCGATCGCCTGCAATTGCTTTTGCCTGAGCCACGACATCGGGAGAACATTCATAACCATTTGGGGCTGCAATCCGCACATTCATTCCCATCGCCGCACAACCCAACAAAATTGAATGAGCCATATTATTCCCATCCCCCACATACGTAAATGTCCCCCCTTCACAGCCTCCAAAGTTTTCTTGTACCGTTTGCAAATCAGCTAGAACTTGACAAGGATGTTCTAAATCTGTCAGAGCATTGATAATAGGCATCTCACAATATTTTGCAAATGTTTCAATATCTGCCTGAGCAAACGTCCGAATTGCCAAAGCATCCAAATACCGATCGAGTACTCGCGCTGTATCTTCGATCGGTTCACCCCGACCAATTTGAGTCACATTAATATTCAAATCCATCACCTGACCACCCAGCTGAAACATCGCGGTCGAAAAACTAACGCGGGTGCGGGTGGAAGCTTTATAAAACAATAGTCCTAACGTGGGAATCCGATTTGTAAAACGCGGATTGAGTTCACCTTGTTTCATCCTAGTCGCCCAATCCAGCACCTGTTGAATTTCCGCACTAGACAGGTCCGCCAGACTCAATACATCTCGCCCTTTTAATGTGCCCATAATCCAGCCCCTTGTGAAAAAACATAGTCTAAAACTAAAAATACCCGCAAGAAAATTCTTGTTCGGGCATTCTCGTTAGAGCTTCGTATTATAGTGCTTGTCATCCCGACATCATGCGAACTGCGCCAAAATAAATGCCTGCATTCGCTCAATTACCGCCCCAGAGATTTCATGTCCCATCCTAGAAAACTCATAGGACTCAACTTCGACTCCAGCATCAATCAGCGCGTTCTTAGTCGTTCTAGAGGTTTCGATCGGCACAACATTGTCAGACGTTCCATGGACCATCAGGAGTTTGGGTGCCCGTGATACGGGAAGAATTGGTCGGTGGGCATAGCCGCTCATGCACATCAATCCGGCAAGAGGCAATTCTAATCCAACTTCAATAGTCATCGCGCCGCCCTGAGAAAATCCGCCCAAAATCGTTTTGCTTAACGGCACGCCTGTTTGTTCTGGCAAGCTAGTAATCCAATCGCGCAACACCTGACGACTGCGCTGTAGATCAGGACGATCGCTTAAATCAAGCTTAAAATCAAATCGTTCAACCTGCGGGAAGTCATACCACATTTGCCCTTCAGGATTGTAAGGATGCTGAAACAATCCCTTTGGCATCAATCGCACCGCCCCCGGCACCTTTAGTAGTCCGGTAAACTGAGCTGCATCCTCTGCCGTCCCGCCCCACCCGTGGAGAATAACGATCGCATATTCGGCTGGGCTAGGCTGGGCCGGGATGGTGATGACTTGCAACATAAAGCGGGAGGAGACTGAATGGACAGTAGACCATTAAACAGCAAAACCTCTAATAAACGGAAGCCGCAATATCGCCAATCTTATCTAGCATCACATCTACACCCGGTAAATCAAAAGGCGGCCAGCCCCAAGCAGCTCCGATCGATCCTTTGGCTTCCGCTCGATTCGCCATCTCAATATCTGCTCTAGAATCTCCCACCATCAAGGTTCGAGAGGCTTCGACACCCAAGGCAGCACAAGCACTATGAAATAGTCGTGGGTCAGGTTTTCTAAAATCAGCCGATTGAGACCCCCAGCAGAGTTCTAAAATAGAGGTCAAATCACACTGATGCACAAAGGCTCTTACACTGTCTGTTGAGTCAGAAGATAAAATTCCAACCTTCAATCCTGCGCCATGCAGTCCTCGTAGACAGTCGCTAACTCCGGCAAACGCTGGGGTTAGTGGTGCTTGAGTTAGTTCAACCGCATCAAACGATCGTTTCACTATTTCTAGTGCCTCAATCCAACCATAGCCAAGAGTGGTCAAATGTCCAGCCGTCGCAACCTCTTCTTCCGCTTGACTTGCAACCGCAATTTGTCCAGTTGGATCTACACAATCTTCAGTTATGCCCCAAGATCTGAGCAATGATTCCTTAAAAGCACGACTCGCACGACTGCCTACCGCTAGGGTTATATGATGCGCTCGTTGATGGCCGAGCTGGCAAAGATACTGTTTAGAATCAGCTAATGTCCCGTCTTTATCAAAGATGACGGCTTGAACTTGTGAAAATTGGATAGCACCACACTTTACATTAATCATTGTTTAAAAAAGCGATTGTAAGAACAACACTTTAAGATTGTTTTGACTAGGGTATTCTAAGCAATAGTTCACCCTTTGTCTAACCATAGAATTTCCCAATCATTCATTCTCAAAAAATATAACTCAATGTAGTAGATTGTTCTATTTAGTAGCAACGATCGCGAGATTCCATGCCAATCGACGTATTCCCGGAATTCTCTTTAAAACTTGATCTAATCGTTCTAAACGTTGATAGAGGGGGCGAAGACGGTCTTGTTCTAGGATAATCTTTTTCCAGTAACGTTCCTGGTTTGGATTAACGTTTTCAATTAAGTAAAACTGTAAAAATATCCACAGGGTTGCAATCCAAAAGGTATCGAATTTAGTCGATGAAAATTGCTGTTTGACTTCATTGACAATATTGATATGGAGCGGCGTTTCATCTTCAGTTCGAACATCTGTCGCCATTCTTCGATAAACATTAATCACCGGATTATGGCGTAACGGATCCCAGAAACACATCTTGCCGCCCGGTTTTAACACCCGATGCATTTCGCGAATGGTCACACTAGGATCTGGAATATGGTGCAACAGATTTGCCGCATAGATAATGTCAAAGGTATTATCTGGATAATCTATTGCCATAGCATTCACCACCCGACCTTCCACCTCAACACCATTTTTTAATGCAAGTTTCAAGGCGACTTGTACCATACCCGGAGAGTAGTCTGAGGCCACACAGCGCGCCCCTAATTTCGAGAAATAAACGCTATTTTCCCCCGCACCACATCCGAGATCAAGTAAATACTTCCCTTGAACATCGCCTAAATGTTTCAAGATAAATCGATTTTCAGGTGCGGTGCAGGCTTCAAAATAATCCGCAACTCGAATTCCATCGATGTCAATTGTGCTAGCCCATTGATCATGAAACTCTTGTTCGCGCTGAAGCAGATCGCGGGGAAGCATTTGTTAGACCTGTAGGAAGACATGGAGGTGCGACGGACGATCGGGACAATACTGCTTGAGTTTTCTCTATAACCAATAAAAATAGGGAAAGAACACACTATGATTCCTCCCCTATTTCCAAGAAATTTGTTAAGAATCGACTAAAACGTTAGCGCTTGCCTGCAACTTTCTTTTTGTCCATTTTCCGCAGGCGGACCGACAATGGTGTGATTTCGAGTAATTCATCGGAGCCGATGTACTCTAGCGCACGTTCCAAACTCATTTCCTGAGGGGCCTTAAGTTGAACCGTTTCCTCTCCACCAGATGCCCGGTGGTTGGTCAGTTGCTTTGATTTGCAAACGTTAATTTCAAGATCTTGAGGACGGTTGTGCTCCCCGATGATCATGCCTTTGTAAACCTTTGTCGTTGGTTTAATAAAGAAGAATCCACGGTCTTCAGCATTCATCAAGGAATAGAAGGTTGCAGTGCCTTCTTCAACTGACATGATGACACCGTTATAGCGAGCCTGAATCTCGCCCACGATCGGACGATAATCGACAAAACTATGGTTCATGATGCCTTCGCCTCGGGTGAGACGAATGAAGTCACCCCGGAACCCAATCAAGCCCCGTGCTGGAACCACGAATTCCAAAATTGTGCGGCCTAATCCATTGGCTTCCATGTTCTGCATTTCTGCTTTACGGGTACCGAGTTTCTCAATCACCGAACCCACGGCTTCATCGGGGAGGTCAAGGGCTAGAAGCTCAAACGGCTCACATTTTTTGCCGCCTAGTTCACGATAAATGACCTGAGGCTGAGACACTTGGAACTCATACCCTTCACGGCGCATGGTTTCAATCAAAATACCCAGGTGCAACTCTCCGCGACCCGCAACCGCAAACCGATCGGGGGAATCCGTTTCGTCAACTCGCAGCGCCACGTTGGTTTGCAATTCACGCATCAGCCGATCGCGAACTTGGCGGGAGGTAACAAACTTGCCTTCTTTCCCTGCAAATGGCGAATCGTTGACCATAAAGGTCATTTGAAGGGTTGGCTCGTCAACCTTAATCATCGGCAGCGCTTGGGGATCTTCCGCACAGGTAATCGTTTCACCAATGTTTGCATCGGCAAATCCCGCTACAGCGACCAAGTTTCCAGCGCTACAGGATTCGATGTCCACCCGGTTCAAGCCCTCAAAGCCCATGAGCTTGGAGATTTTGTTTTTGACAATCTTGCCGTCCTCTTTAACAAGGGCGTACTGCTGACCAATTCGAATGGTTCCATTATTAATCCGACCAATCACGATCCGACCGAGATACTCGGAGTAGTCTAGCGTGGTGACCTGCAATTGCAGGGGCTTTTCCGGGTCGCCAACGGGCGGTGGAACGTTGCGTAAAATCGAGTTAAACAATGGGATCAGATTGTCGGATTCGTCTTCAGGCTGGTCTTTTGCAAAACCACCGAGACCGGATCCAAACAAGTAAGGAAAATCACACTGATCATCATCTGCGCCAAGCTCGATGAAGAGGTCTAGTACCTTGTCAATGGCAATGTGAGGATCCAGGCGAACCCGATCGATTTTGTTGACGAAGACGATCGGACGTAACCCTTTTTCTAGTGCCTTTTTCAATACAAAGCGGGTCTGAGGCATTGGCCCTTCGTTCGCATCCACAATCAACAGACAGCCGTCTACCATTCCTAACACCCGCTCAACTTCGCCGCCGAAGTCTGCGTGTCCGGGGGTGTCCACAATGTTGATTAAAATGTCGTTGTAACGAACTGCCGTATTTTTCGATAGAATTGTAATCCCCCGCTCCCGCTCTAGATCATTGGAATCCATCACGCAGATCGGGACTTCTTCGTTCTCGCGGAAGGTACCCGATTGCTGTAGCAACGCATCCACAAGGGTGGTTTTGCCGTGGTCAACATGGGCGATGATTGCAATGTTCCGAATGGGAAGAGACATAGTAGCCTAAATGAGGTAAAGAAGTCTTAACAATAAGTCAGGTGATCATTTTAACTGGTTTGGGTGCAGTCGCACACCAAATCGCCCAGCTTTTCTAAAATTTCGGCTGAAATAATGGCAGGGATCGTTGCTGAATTCTAGGTAGAGTTTCAGGATCTGAATCTACAATTCAAACCCTAGGTCGGCAGTACGCGCAGTACACTCGCAATACTAGACAAGACATTCATTTGTTCTATCTCTGCTAAAGCCGATCGAAAATCACCTTCCTTGACCACATGAGTCACGACTACAATTTCCGCTAACCCATCGCGCTTGTCAGCCTGAACAATTGATTCCAAACTAACGAAATGATCCCCAAAACAGGTTCCCAATTTACCAATCACGCCCGGTAAGTCTTGGGTCAAAAATCGGGCATAAAACTTTGATTTCAATGTCTCCAAGGACGCGATCGTAAACTCTTGACGGTAAGCACAAGCCAAAAGCGGGTCCAAAAGCGGAGTCCCATCAGCTTGTTTAGCACAATCGCGCCCGACTTTCAGTAATGCTGCAATATTCAATAAATCTGCCGTCACCGCACTTGCCGTCGGACCCGCACCCGCACCCCGCCCGAAGAACATCACCTGTCCCACCGGATCTCCCTCAATCAAAATCGCATTGTAAACATCATTCACATTCGCTAAAGGATGGCTTTTGGGCAACAGCGTTGGGTGAACTCGGACGGCCAAAGTGTTGGGTGCAGAGTTCGATCGTTCTGCAATCCCCAACAGCTTAATTACAAACCCCAACTTCTCCGCGTAGGCAATCTCCGATCGGCTCACTTCACGAATGCCTTCACAAGACACCTGCGATCGATCGACCCGCCCCCCAAACGCCAACGCCGCCAAAATCGAAATCTTATCCGCCGCATCGCCGCCGTCTACATCTGCCGTCGGATCCGCCTCGGCATAGCCTAACCGCTGTGCATCCATCAATACATCCGCAAACTCCGCCCCCTCATTCACCATCCGAGTCAAAATGTAATTAGTGGTGCCATTGATGATGCCCATGACACTCTGAATTCGGTTAGAACACAGCGATTGTTTCAACGGCTCAATCACCGGAATTCCGCCGCCCACCGCCGCTTCAAGTAACACGTACACGCCGTGCTTTTCCGCCGCACTAAAAATTTCGTCACTATGTTTGGCAATCAATGCCTTGTTGGCGGTGACGATGTGCTTACCATTGGCGATCGCCGTCAAAATCAATTCGCGAGCGGGTTCAATGCCGCCCATGACTTCGACAATGATGTCAATTTCAGGGTCATTTACGATCGACGCTAAATCCGTCGTTAGAATGCTGTCGGGTAAACTGACATCACGGGTTTTAGACAACGATCGGACCCCCACTCTGTGAATTTCGAGTTCAGTTAACAGCGGGTGACGCTGGTCGGGGGTTTGCAGAATCTGAACGGTGCCTCCGCCTACGGTTCCGAATCCTAACAGTCCTACTTTAAATCCCACGGTTTTTCCAGTTCAATAATGATGACAGCGTTTCTATTTTAAGGTTTGGGCGCATGTTTAGGACGGAAAATGCCGAACACCGACGTAAATCCATGGAGATAGGTGCTGTCCCCCACAGGTCCAATTTCACCGTTGCAGAAAAAACCCGCGATCGGCATCATCCCCAGCGCTTCAGTAAATAGCTGGGAATCAAAATTTTTCTCTTCGTACAACGACTCCCCGCGCCCCAGACAAGCAAACATCAATGCCCCGATCGGTTCCAGTTTGTCAGATAACCCGTCTTGATGCTGTTTCAGTAACGATCGTAAATCTTCTTCTGAGGTCGCTGCATCTCGCAAATGAAACTGAAGTCGCTGCCCCGGACGAATCCGATCGCCGATTGCCAATGCACCTTCCTTCGGATCATAGCCCATCAGATTTCGCACCAAAAAATCCCCAGCTCCTAGCGACATTTTAAATTCCGTCTGGGCCACTCCCACAAACAGCGAAGTCTGGGCCAACAGCTTGTCATCTTCATCTAGCGATTGCACCAAGTTTTGAAGCTGTTCTAACGGACTTAGGCGACTGCTGAACTCTTCTTCTGGTGACATTTTAATTACAATATTGCGCTCACTCTCCGTCACTCGGAAGGCACTCCCGATCGGACGACAGCCTTGGGCCACAATTGTTTCCATCTCCAAGTTGCCGCTCAACGCAAACCCCACGGTACCTTCACGATACATGC
>JAYVUU010000007.1:0-9841 GCA_043787635.1 Synechococcales cyanobacterium
GCTTCTTGGTAAGATATGGGCTTGCGATTTTTTACAGGCTTTTCAACGCTTGCAAAGCGAAGCCCTCAAGGAGAATTAAGACTATGGCGCGGATGTACTACGACGCAGATGCAAATCTCGACCTACTCAACGGCAAAACCGTTGCAATCATTGGTTTCGGCTCCCAAGGTCATGCCCATGCTCAAAATTTAAGTGACAGCGGTATCAACGTCATTGTCGGACTATATGAAGGCAGCAAATCCGCGCTGAAGGCGAAGGACGCAGGTTTGGACGTGAAAAACGTTGCAGATGCGACTAAGGCTGCTGATTTCATCATGATTCTTTTGCCTGATGAAGTCCAACGCGACATCTACGAACGACAAATTGCCCCAAACCTCAGCGCAGGTAAGACCCTAGCCTTTGCCCATGGCTTCAACATCAACTTCGGTCAAATTGTGCCACCGAAGGATATTGATGTAGTCATGATTGCGCCAAAAGGACCGGGACATATGGTTCGTCGGACCTATACCCAAGGCGAGGGCGTTCCTGCGTTGTTTGCGGTGTATCAAGATGCAACAGGTCAGGCTCGCGATCGAGCGATGGCCTATGCAAAAGGCATCGGCGGCACCCGTGGTGGAATTTTGGAAACCACATTCCGTGAAGAAACTGAAACCGACCTATTCGGCGAACAAGTGGTGCTTTGCGGTGGTCTGAGTGCGTTGATTAAAGCGGGTTTCGAGACCTTGGTTGAAGCAGGTTATCAGCCTGAGTTGGCTTACTTTGAATGCTGCCATGAAGTAAAACTGATTGTTGATTTGATTGTTGAAGGTGGTTTAGCGACCATGCGCGACAGTATTTCAAGCACGGCTGAGTACGGCGATCTGACTCGTGGACCTCGAATTGTGACGGATGAGACGAAGAAGGAAATGAAAAAAATCCTTTCTGAAATTCAATCTGGACAGTTTGCCCGTGAGTTTGTCTTGGAAAACCAATCCGGTAAGGCTGGGTTTACTGCAATGCGCCGCCGTGAAGCAGAACATCAAATTGAATCCGTGGGTAGCGATCTTCGGGCCATGTTTAGCTGGTTGAAAAAGGCATAGCCTATTTACGTATGAATCCGATCGCAGTGCCTGAATTTGTTCTCTGGTTAGCCCAAGCAAAACAGGCTGCGATCGCCCATTCAATTGCTTTAGCGGAACTAGATTGGTTGCTTTTAGGGGTGACTGATTTAGACCGTTTAAGTTTGAAATTTGAGACTTATAAAACCCGATCGTATATTCAATGTGAATGGCCGATCGCAACGCTACAAGCGAAATGGCACCAACGCATTCATAACAATGTTCCCGTTCAATATTTAGTCGGTCGTACTCCATGGCGACAGTTTGATCTGAGAGTGTCAGATGCGGTCTTAATTCCCCGACCAGAGACAGAATGCATCATTGATCTAGTCGCTGAAATAATTGCAAAATCACCAGAATTAGCCACGGGTCATTGGGTAGACTTGGGGACTGGAAGCGGGGCGATCGCGATCGCTTTAGCAGATCTTATGCCTGAGGCTACTATTCATGCCGTTGATACAAGTTTAGATGCGTTACTCATTGCGAAACTGAATGCAGAACAATTGAGAAATAACAATCAGATTCAGTTTTATCACGGTGATTGGTTTGAACCTGTTGCCTATCTGCGCGGTAAACTCTCTGGCATGGTGTCCAACCCGCCGTATATTCCGAGCAAAGAAGTATTAGGTTTACAGCCGGAAGTGACAGACCATGAACCGCATTTGGCATTGGATGGCGGCGAAGATGGTTTGGATTGTTTGAGGCATCTAGTTGCGACTGCACCCGAATATCTGATGCCATCAGGATTGTGGCTTGTGGAAATGATGATGGGGCAAATGGATACGATCGTGGAATTATTGGAAAATACGGGCTATGAACAGATTCTCCGATCGCGGGATCTCGAAGGTGTAGAACGGTTTGCGATCGGACGGCGATCGGAGGATAATCAGACCATGCGGAGCCGTGGTAGTCTGAGCTAGAGTTTTTATTCTTTTTATACAGTGTAACCCGTGGCCTACAGCGATTTTACTGTTCGGAAAGTCAAACAAGCTTTTGGAATTATCACCATTGAAGGTGGACGTTTTTTGCCGGAGATCGATCCGATTTCACCGAGCAGAATGTTAGTCGAGTTCTTAGAAGAGACCTTGCCCTTAGCGGTTGCACTCCCCAGTGAGAAAGCGAAATCAGAGCTGTTGATTAGCCCGATTTTGGTAGAAGTGCGAAAGATGTTACGTCGAGAAGTGAGCTTTTTTTCGGGACAGGACTTTACGGTAGATGCCGAGGTTGGCTTATCTGGAACCTGCGACTTTTTAATGAGCCGATCGCGTGAGCAGTTTGAAATTGAGGCTCCGGTCGTGGTGATTGTAGAAGCAAAGCGGGCAGATTTGAACTTGGGGATGGGGCAGTGCATGGCTGAAATGGTGGCAGCACAACGGTTTAATCAGATAACGGATAGCGAGGCTGTAACCATTTATGGGTGCGTAAGTAGTGGAATGCTGTGGCGTTTTCTGAAGCTGGACGGCAACGAGGTGACGATCGATTTAGAGGATTATTCCATTAAACCCGTCGATCGATTGTTAGGATTTTTGGTCTGGATGGCAGCGGGAAAGACGATCGCACCTCCTAATCTCCTTGGTAATTCCCAATAGTAAGCCTTGCCGGAGGCCCCCAACCCCCAATTCTGGGGGCTTCGGAATCTCTTCCTAAATTTCCTGGAATTTGAGGACTTTGAACACTCTTGTCCCCCCAGAATTGGGGGCTAGGGGGTCGTTCGCCAGAGACTTTACCTATTGGGTCTCTAGCCTTGCGCCTCGATTTGTCGTACCACAGTCAGCGCCGAATAACTAACCCCCGCCGTCCCTTCACCAGGATGAGTCGAATCACCCACGAGCCAAAGGTTTGCGATCGGAGTTCGGTTAGCAAACCCAAAGGGACCAAAGGTCGAAACCCGCATCCCCACCCCGCCCACATAGCCCTTCTCCCGCGCGGTATAGCGCCAAAATGTTAACGGTGTTCCGGCCTCTTGGTAGACGATCGCATCTTCAAGATCAAAATAAGTAGCAAGGCGAGCGATCGCAGTTTCAGTGTAGTGCTGCTTCAGTTCTTCGTAACGCTCTGGATCCTCTTTCAGCGCCCACCAAGGTTCTGCATCTACAAATGAAGATGCAACGATCGTCGCCATCCCATCCGGTGCGCGGCCATCGCCCGGTTTACTGACCGAGACAAACAGCGAATTGTTCTCGCCTACGGGACCGTTTTGATCATATAAAAATTGCAGATGGGGCGGACAGTCTTTTGGAATGGCGCTTTGGCGAACTCCCATATAAATTACAAACGCTCCCGACGGCGGATTTAACCGATCGACCCGTTTTCGATAGCCCGATGGTGCTTGGTCTCCCAGCAATCGAACCAGATCCTGCACCGTAACATTGGCAATAATATGGTCTGCTGTTTCGATCGTTGCCTCTTTTTTCAATCCCCGTACCGTCACCGCCGTCGCTCTGCCATCCGTCAAATGAATCGCTTCCACCGTATGACGCATATGAATTTTGCCGCCGTCTCGCTCGATCGCACCCACTAGCCGATCGCTCAACACCTGCATACTGCCCTCCAAATGCCACAGCCCAAAAGGACTCTGAGACATGGCCATGGCTGTCGCTGCATACAAAAGCGCGGTCTCGTCTGTGGTGACTTGGGCATAAAGCTTAAGCTGCATATCTAAAAAAGTTTTGAGACGACGATCGTTGCTCAACCCAAACCACTTCAACGCATCACCCACAGTAGAAAAAGTAAACGGGGCTGTGATCAATGTGTTGGGTCGCATTGCCCCGACTAACTGCGTCAAATCCCAAATACTTCGGGGCGGCAACACCGGATCTCTGGACTGAAATTCCCAACTTGCCTCAAATAGAGTCGTCAACAGATTCCAAAATCCCTCGCTACCGGGAAACTGGCGCGATCGTTCTGCTTTCCACGCCTCAGGATCGCACCATACATTAATCGGCTCCGTTTCTCCCGGCAACACCACAGCACAAGCCGGATCACACAGAGTCGCGTTCGGTAATTCGATCTCAAGTTCCTTAAAAATACGATGGTGAATGCCGCCCGGTTCCAGCCCCGCTACCTGCGTCGCCCCCACATCAAACGTAAAACCCTTTCGCTTAAAAGTCGAAGCGCATCCCCCAGGGACGATCGCCTGATCGTAAACCGTCACAGAATATCCCCGACGGGTCAAAAGTGCCGCTGCCGTTAGCCCACCAATTCCAGCCCCAATGACGATCGCCCGCTGAGAGTTCATAAGTTTGGAAAGAAGGGGAGTTACATTTCTTAATACTTCTTCACCCTCAATTGTAAAGAATCTGGGCGCAATAATCCAAATTTATTCCCCTAGACTCAAGGCTAAGGGACAGTCTTGAGAACGTCTTGAAATCTGAATTATCATTATCCATAATGTCTACGATTTCGAGGCTCCATGATGCACCGCGCTTTTAAACGAAAAGTTCTGGCTTATATCACCCAAGGCGATCGGCTGCTGGTCTTTCGGCAACCGGATTATTTGAGCTGGGGAATACAGGTTCCGGGGGGCAGCATTGAGCCGGGTGAAGACCACGATGCGGCGGTGATTCGAGAAGTAGAGGAGGAAACAGGGCTGCGGAATGTGCAGATTTCAGCCTATTTGGGGAGTTTGTTTACGGCAAGACCTGAACATATGAGGGAATTGCACTGCTACCATCTGACCGTCACTCAGCCTGCCCCCGATCGGTGGCGACACTATGAATTGCACTCGACCAGCCGCGTCGGTCCGATCGCCTTTGATTTTTTCTGGGTGCCGATCGCTCAACCAGGAGTCACCCTCTATCGAGGTCATGAGATGATTTCCTATGTCCAACAGCCTATTTTTATCGGTTAGCGATGTTGTCCCGATCGCACCTTTTTGTTAGGCCGTTCTGTGTCGCTATAATAGTGGCAACTCAGGGACTCAGGGAGTTTGGCATACTCTTGGAACCCGCTTGATATCCTCCCTACAAGTTTCAGACCATATGAACAGTTTGCTCCTGCAATATCCGATCTACGGCGCTGAGATTGCTTGTCCACATTGCCGACAAATTATTCCGGCCCTAACTCTCACGGACACCTATCTATGTCCACGTCATGGAGCGTTTGAGGCGGATCCTAAGGCGGAGGAGCTAGTTCATCTTCAGTCGGGGCGGCATTGGCGACTGTGGAAAGACGAATGGTATCGCCAACATAACCACCCCGATGGTATTCGGTTTGAAATTCATGAAGCGCTCGATCGGCTATACACCCAAGGTTATCGAGCGACAAAGGTTATTATTGCGGTGCGCTATCGGGAGTTGGTGAGTACCTACCTAGAACGCAGTACGACTTGGCGCGACGCGTTGGATGTTGTTCAAATGCCAAAGCTCTATGGACTTCCGGTCGAGTTTAGTAGTGAAGCCTCGGTTGAGCCTCGCTGGGATGTCATTAATTTTGACCTAGAAAAAGAGCCAGGTGCGCCAGTGCGGTACCCTTATTTTCGACTTTTGGAGTAGGGCGTAATGCTGCATCATGTGTCGATTCGGACGGCAGACATTTTTAAGTCGATCGCATTCTATGAACAGCTTGGGTTTCAGGTCAACGATCGATTTACAGCGGGTATGACCTTAGCCTGTTGGATGGAAGGATTGGGCGGACGATTAGAATTAATCCAAATTCCTGAACCAAAACCTGCTGCTGATGCTTTTTTTGATGAACATTATGTCGGTTACTATCATTTGTCCTTTGATGTCTCAACCATGGGTATTTCTGAGAGCTTGCTCGATTGGTTGACCCTGTTTCAGCAACAGTTAGAGACGATCGGGCGACGGGCGACGGTATTACTGGAACCACAGGAACAGCAAATTGGCGATCGGTTGTACGAAGTGGCTTTTTTGGCTGACCCCGATGGATTGGCGATCGAGTTTTTGAGAATGTTGAACTAAGAATTTACCATTCTCAAGCGATGCACTCTTTTGAGTCAGTCGCAATAATGGTTAGAATTGGGTACCAGTGATTAGTAGTTATGACCGATACCATGGCAGATTCTCTTTTAGATAACACCTCACTTCCACTGAATTGGTCAGACCTTGAAGCACTGACTCAAAATTTTCAGACCGATCGCGTCAATGGTCCCACCAACGCCCAGGCAACATTACGTTTGTTTGGGCAACCTGAATCAGATGTGCGTGTTACCTTGTTTCGGGACAACCATGCTTGGTGTCCTTACTGTCAAAAGATTTGGCTATGGCTTGAAGAAAAGCAAATTCCCTATCGCATTCAAAAAGTAACCATGTTTTGCTATGGCGAAAAGGAGACTTGGTACAAACGGAAGGTGCCATCGGGGATGCTGCCCGCCCTCGAACTTGATGGCAAGATTGTTACCGAAAGTGACGATATTTTAATTGCATTAGAACGAGTTTTTGGTCCCTTGACTTTGGGAATGAATGACCCGGCGGTATTGTCAATGCGGCGATTAGAACGATCGCTGTTTCGGGCTTGGTGTGGCTGGTTGTGTCAGCCCGCGCGATCGCCCCGAGATGAAGCACGCAATCGAGAGACGTTTATCAAAATTGTCGAACAAGTTGAAGCGGCGATCGCGCAAACTCCTGGGCCCTATTTTCTATCTGAATTTAGCACCGCAGATGTAATCTTTACGCCCTACGTTGAGCGAATGAATGCCAGTCTGTACTACTACAAAGGCTATTCCCTGAGGGAGAATAATTCCCGATTCAGCGATTGGTTTGATGCCATGGAAACCCGAAGCACCTATCGCGGCACTCAGAGCGACTTTCATACCCATGCCCATGACCTGCCGCCACAGATGGGCGGATGTTGGGAAAACGGCGAACCCCAAATGCTGGAAAACAAATCGCGAGTCGATCGCGGTCCCTGGCAAGGCTTACCCGACATCACCTATCCCGAAGCAGAAAATTCCCGCAGAGAAGCGCTCCATCGGGTCGTCAAACATCGTCGCAACATCATCCGAGTCAATCCGGTCTCTGATGAAGTATTTGATCATGCGTTGCGCTGTGCCTTAACTCACCTCATGACAGGAGCCGTTTGTCCGCCGCAGTCGGGTGCGGAGGTTGGATTACGGTATTTGCGCGATCGAATTAATGTCCCCCGCGATATGTCCATTCATGCCGCCAAACGCCTTAGAGAATCTTTAGAGGAAACAGCAGGATTGTGCAGCGATCGTCAATCAACCCCTATTCCCCTGCGCGATCGGCGCGATCAGAATCCCATCGAATTTGCAAATTAATGATTAAGATTTAAGTCAAAAAATAGTGGCTGGTAAACGATTGTCACTATCTCAACCTATCCACGACTGCCCATCTCTGAAATACAAGCGATCACAACCCCAATAATTGATCCAATCAAAACTTGAAATGGTGTGTGACCGAGTAACTCTTTTAAATGAATCTCAGTCAAATGATGATCGCCCGTAAATAACTCATCGATCATCTGATTGAGGATCTTTGCTTGCTTACCTGCCGCTTGCCTGACACCCGCCGCGTCGTACATCACAATGATTGCGAACACAGCAGCGATCGCAAACTCTCCACTATCCCATCCCTTACGCAATCCAATATCTGTCGCTAAGGCTGTCACTAAGGCCGAATGGGAACTGGGCATTCCGCCACTTTCAAAAATGACGCGGAAGTTCAGTTTGCCATGGTAGATGAGTTCCACAACCACTTTGCTGAGTTGGGCGAGAACACAGGAAAGAAGGGCAACAATAAGAACGTGATTATTGAGGACAGAGCCAAAAGATTGCATTGAGTGGGGTTTCGCTTGGGTAAATGTTAAAGCTAATTCTTGCGGGCGGTAATGTAGTCGGCGATCGCCATCAATGGTAGAGCTTTTTCACCAAACCCCAAAACTTCAGCTTTCGCTTGATGAACCAAGGCTTGAGCTTGACGTTTAGACTCGTCCAGTCCCCAGAGTTTAGGATAGGTCGCTTTTTCAGCCGTCAGATCTTTACCCGCCGATTTGCCTAGTTCCTCGCTGGTGGCTGTAATGTCCAAAATGTCATCGACGATCTGAAATGCAAGACCAATATTTTTTGCATAGCGCAAGAGTTTTGACCGATCAGCCTCACTGGCCCCACCCAAAATTGCCCCCGTCAAAACCGCCGCCTCAAGCAATGCCGAGGTTTTGCTATTGTGTATAAACGTCAGGGTTGCAATGGGAATATTTGGATTCCCCTCAGATTCGATATCCACAACTTGACCACTCACCAAATCACCCATGGCGCGCCCCAAGCGCAAAATCACCTCTAAAATCCGATCTACGGGCACATTCCGCGTTTCCCGCGCTACATATTCAAAAGAGTAGGCTAATAGCCCGTCCCCCGCCAAAATCGCCACCGCATCCCCGTAAACCTTGTGGTTGGTGGGATTCCCCCGACGAAAGTCATCATTGTCCATGGACGGCAAGTCATCATGAATTAGCGACATGGTGTGAATCATTTCTAGCGCACAGGCCGTGGGCATGGCTTGGTCTAGGGTTGCCCCAACGAGTTCTGCTGTAGCGAGACACAGTATCGGTCGCAGTCGTTTTCCTCCTGCCAGTAGAGAATAACGCATTGATCCAAAAACGGTCTCGGGATACTGCATCGGGAGAGCATTATTGAGGGCAACCTCGACCAATTGTTGCTTTTGCGTCAGATATGATTTGAGGTCAAATCCTGTCAAATTTACTTTTTCGCTCGTTGCTACCATTTTGACCTTCTCCCTTGAATCCCCGGCTTTAAGATAATAAAAGAAACATGATCACTTAATCCATAATCAGCTATCCAACACCAAAGTCACTGTGACATAAATCGTCTTTTGTAGCTCTCCACCGTATTGCACAGCAGCATTGCCACGGTCATTTGCCCCACTCCACCCGGAACAGGAGTGATGTAGCTGGCAATCTTCTTCACAGCTTCAAAATCCACGTCGCCCACCAGTCGGCTTTTTCCATCTGGCAACGTAATGCGGTTCATGCCCACATCAATCACCACTGCCCCTGGTTTCACCATGTCGGCTGTAACCAGATTGACCCGGCCAACGGCAGCCACCAAGATATCCGCATCCCGCACAATCTCCGCTAACCCTTCCGATCGGGAATGGGCGATCGTGACGGTGGCGTTTTTTTCTAGCAACATCAGCATTTGCGGCTTACCCACCAGAATACTGCGACCAATCACGACTGCTTTTTTACCTGCGATCGGAATATCGTAGGCTTCGAGCATTTTCATCACACCCGCCGGAGTACAGCTCCGCAATCCGTCATCACCGCGCACCAGACGACCGAGATTATCCGGGTGAAGCCCATCTGCATCTTTGGTGGGGTCGATCGCTAATAGCAACGCCGTCGAGTCGAGATGGTCCGGTAGCGGTAATTGCACTAAGATCCCATCCACCCGATCGTCTTGATTCAAGGCTTCAATGGTTTGGATTAACGTCTCTTGAGTTGTCTCTGCTGGAAAATGTTTACCAAACGAGATCATGCCAACCTTTGCGCAGGCTTTTTCTTTATTGCCGACATACGCGGCGCTGGCCGGATTATCGCCCACCATCAGAACCGCCAAACCGGGCGATCGTCCATTTTTGGCTGTGAGACGTTGAATTTCGGTAGCCATCTCGCTATAAATCTTGGCCGAGAGCGCTTTTCCGTCAAGCAGTTGGGCAGTCATGGGACACACGCTTTTGGGATAGACAAACTATAGTCTCTCAGATCTGGTCTGCTGCGATCGTAAATCCCGAAAAAATTTAGAT
>JAYVUU010000008.1:0-6280 GCA_043787635.1 Synechococcales cyanobacterium
CGGTGTACTTTTTATTGTTGGTGAACAATACCTTTTTTGGTCGATTGCCACCCCAGTTTTCTGATTTACCAATGATGACTTGGGCTGAACGATCGCCCGGTTTGCTATTGGCGGTTTTGATTGTGGTATTTGGCTTGAGTCCGGGTTGGATGTCTCGCTGGACAGAAGTGACGACGATCGCCTTGGTCCGAGATTTTCCAGTGGTAAAGCATCAGGTCTTTTTGCAGGAGGTTTCAGATGATATGGCGATTCCAAGTGATTAATGAGATTCTGGCGATCCGCCCCCCCGGCCCCCAAGTTTGGGGGAGCTAGAGAAATAATCATAGCCCCCAGAATTGGGGGTTTGGGGGCGAAAAGATTAGAGATTTACAGATGATCTCGGACTACTAAATTCCCGTATCGCTTTTGTAATATCGATAACTAAGATTTTTTCTGCTTTGTTCAATTAATATCCTTTAAAAATTTGCTATGACCACCAAGCCCTTAAGCCCGATCGTGACCCATCCGTTTGAATCGATTGTTCAGCGATTGTCTGTTGGAGATGGATTGCTCCCTGAATCGGAGACAAATCTGTTGGAAGTGATGGGGATTTTAGAAAGTTATGCTCATGTGATTCGGGCCTATGAAATTAATCTTCGATATATTGCAGATCAACAGTTTTTAGTCTTGTTCCCGTTTTTTAAGTATATGAATGGCGACGTGACCTGGGCACGATTGCTTCAACATTGGCAGCACGATCGGATTAATTATGAGTTCGCCGAGTATTGCATGAAAGGAATGATGTATCACGGGGGCGGCGGGTTGGATGCCTATCTTGATACTCCAGAATTTATTGCACTGGCAAACCGGGCGATCGGGGCAAAAACGAGTAAAAATTTGCTAGTGAAAGGGTTCAATACTCTATCTCCTGATTTTCTCCTCGAACAGGTTCGACAGCTTTGTTATTACCGGGTACTAGGTCAGTTTTGGGACATTATGGCGGATCTGTTTTTTGCCTTGACCGATCGGTATCATCAGGGCAAAATTACGTCAATTCGCGATGTGATTCATTTTGTCAAAGATGGCTTGGTGGCTGCGGCTGGGGTGCCGATTTATTACAGTGTTGATATTAACGGTGAGTCCTACGAAATTATTCCTAAGTCGGTTGGATTAACTTTTCTGGTCGATGCCGCAATTCCCTATGTCGAGTCGGTATTTTTCCGATCGCTCCCCTTCATGGGAATTCTGTCCTACAACGCCCAAGCTCAACAGCTTCCGGCAGAGCAATCTGAGTTTGTCTATGGTGTGCTGTATGCAGATCCGATTCCGGCTGGAAGTGCTGGGGTTCCACCGAGTTTGCTAGCCCGCGACCTAATTCGTCACATGCCGGATTATTTGCTGAATCATTACCGCACGTTTAGTCGAGGTGAAACTGATCTGAGTGTGAAGTCTATTATAAGTTTTCAAAAATCAATGTTTTGCGTCACCAGCGGCACAATGATCGGATTAGCTCCGCATTCAACGGATAGCATTGACCCGAAGGACAAAGCGGAAAATCGTCAACATTTTACGGCTTGGATCGATCGGTTGATTAGCAGCCGATCGCAATTGGAAGTCGTTCAAAAGTAATTGACGTGTATTTTATCTCTAACGTTACGCACCCAAGTACGCTTCTAAAACTTTATCGTTAGTCTGAATTTCTTCAGGCGTTCCCACTGCCAAATTCCGACCTTCCGCCAACACCCAAACCTGATCGCACAGCCCCATAATCACATCCATATTGTGTTCAATAATCAAAAATGAAATGCCTTGACGATTCCAATATTGGATATATTCACAAATCTGATTAATCAACGTTGGATTTACGCCAGCAGCAGGTTCATCTAACAGAATTAGTTCAGGTTTTGTCATCATCGCCCGACCAATTTCTAAGAGCTTTCGTTGTCCACCCGACAATCCGCCTGCATAATCATTTGCCTTTTGAATTAAGCCGATCGAATCTAAAATTTCCATGGCCCGATCGCGAGCTTGTTTCTCTTCTAATGCAATTCGTTTCGGCTGAGTCCAGACATTCCAAAAGATCTCACCCGTTTGATTTTGAGTCGCTAACAAAAGATTTTCCAACACCGATAGTCGGGACAACGCACGGGCCACTTGAAAGGTTCTCACCATGCCTTTGCGTGCAATCCGATGGGGTTGTAGTTTATCAATTCGATCGCCCTTAAACTGCACGATTCCTTGATCAGGGATAATAAAATTAGAAAGCAAATTAAAAAACGTTGTTTTCCCAGCTCCATTCGGACCAATCAGTCCAGTAATGCTGCCAGAAATAACTTCCAGATCTGCCCGATCGACCGCCTGTACACCACCAAATGATTTGACTAATCCCGTTGCCGATAAGATTGTAGACATCGCTCTTTCCTAACCTTAAAAAATAAAAATAACTCTAAAAACGTAAATCCATAGCAGTCCGAAATCATTGGTGAGATCCCAATCTTTTCGCCCCCAAACCCCCAATTCTGGGGGCTATGACTGAGAATTTCTCTAACTCCCCCAAACTTGGGGGCCGGGGGGCGGATTGCCAGAATCTCATTAATTACTTGTGATTGCTATCTTTAACGTAAATCTCTACTTACCCAACGTCAACTCATCACGATTGCCCAATAAACCCTGGGGTCGCCACACCATTAATACAATTAACAAAAGACCAATAAACACCATCCGAAAGGCATCGATTTGAGCCGTGGGAACCATAGGAAATAATGTACTTAAATCCCGCGTTAATGTTGTGTAAATCCAGAAAATAGCCGCACCGATCGCAACCCCAGGATTACTCCCCGCACCGCCCAAAACCATCAGAATCCAAACATTAAACGTCAAATCAGACTTGAAATTATCGGGATAAACATTACTCTGTTGCCAAGCATAAAATGCCCCTGCAATTCCTGTAATAAATCCACCAATCATCAACGACTGAAGCTTGTAAGAAAACACATTTTTACCCAATGCCTTCGCCACTTCCTCATCCTCACGAATTGCCTTCAGCACTCGTCCCCACGGCGATCGAACCAACGTCTCTACCAACACAAACACCAACGCCGCCATCAACACTGAACAAAACAAAAGACCATTCACCACTTGATTGTCTTTAAAATTCAGCATCGCGATCGTCGTCACCACATCTGCCCGCACAATTACTAACGCCCCCAACACGCTCACCGCCGTAATCCACACCTTATTTTTTGACTCCCGCACCGACACCAATTGCCGCCGACACCAATGCCCCAATTTCCACAGCGCTAACCCAAATACCCCCGTTAGCATCAGCACCATGCCATACCGCGTAAAAATATCTGGACGAAAAGTAGCTAGGGGTAACGGGAAACCATTAATCCCGATCGCACCCGATTTTCCATTCACCAATGATTCATTATTAACCACCAACCGAACCAGCTCTGCCGCCCCGATCGTCACGATCGCCAAATAATCTTCCCGCAATCGCAACGTCGCAACCCCCAACCCTAACCCAAAAATTGCCGCAACCAATCCACCCATCACCATCGAAACAAACAGCGGTAGCCCCGTCATACTCAGCACCACCGTCGCATAAGCTCCCACCGCCACAAATCCTGCTACCCCAAAATTAATTAACCCCGTAAAGCCCCACTGAAGATTGAGACCCAGCCCGAGCATGGCGTAAATGGCAATATTTGTGATCAGGAATGAAACGTAGGTCAGAATGCCTGAATCAAAGGAGAAGAGATAACTGAACATTGGCGACCCGATGAAATCGTTATAATTTGAGAAAACCAACTTACTGAGGCGTACCTTGTCAGGGTGACCCTGTGAAATTCATGGTGTTCTTGCGCATTCTAGCCTGTAACTGTTTACCATTTTTATTGCTCTCTGGTCCCTGGTATATGGAAGTTCTGCGCGATCGCGCCCACAATTTATTAAATCTGCTCACCGATGACGAACTCGTCATCATGTGGGCTTTGATGCAGACCCAGTTCTATGACCTGTACATGCTCAGTGCCGTGGAGTCAGCCAAGGAAAACTTCAAGCCAGGAGACTTATTCTCTCGGGAAGAAGCACGAGCCATTTTGACCGAACCTTTGTCTCCGTCCCTTTTTGATGACGCATCATGACAGGTATCCCCGTTATTCCAGGTCGGGGCGGGCTACTGTCCCCATCGGCCCTAGAGGTTCGCTATGAACGATCGTTCATAGCCGACCTAAAACTTATCTCAAGCAGCCATGTGCGCGATCGGATCCGACAGTTTGTGTTCAGCGACTTCTTTGAGACGAACCATTTGCAATATTTGCCTGACTTCCGACCTATGGGAGCAACGCAGATTTTTTATCGTTTTACTCTAGAAGAGCATCTCATCTGTATTGAGGTTACGGGACAAATTATTAAATTTGTACGCGTGTTACCGAAACCTACACTCTAAAAATGTGGACAATGTCAAAACTATGGCTTGTTAGCACAGGAGCGTGAGCAAGTTGTCAGAAACTGTTCACTTTTGCACGTTCCTATACTTTCTCCCGTTTCGATTCCCGCTAGGCTAGACCCCGAATACACTGAATGTGTATTCAGAGAGGAGTATTTAAAATTATGAACGCAACTGTACTTTGGGACCGTTATCAAGACTGGCTCTACTACCATGAGGGACTCTCGTTCTATCTAGACGTGAGCCGGATGAAGTTTGACTCTAGCTTTTTAGCTGAGATGCAGCCAAAATTCGATCGGGCATTCCGTGACATGGCCGCACTAGAAGCGGGTGCGATCGCCAACCCAGACGAAAATCGCATGGTCGGGCACTACTGGCTCAGAGCACCCCACTTGGCCCCAACGCCAGAAATGAAGACCGAAATTGTGGAGGCGATCGATCGAATTGAAGCCTTTGTCAGCAAAATCCACAGCGGAGCCATCAAGCCTCCAACCGCCGCAAAATTTACCGATGTGTTGTCGATCGGCATCGGCGGATCGGCCCTTGGTCCCCAATTTGTCGCAGAAGCGTTGTCGCCAGATCTGCCACCGATGCAAATTCATTTTGTCGATAATACCGATCCCGCTGGTATCGATCGGGTATTGGCAAGATTGGGCGATCGGCTCAGTAGCACATTAGTCCTGACCATTTCTAAATCCGGCGGCACCCCAGAAGCTCGGAACGGCATGTTGGAAGTCGAAAATGCTTATATGAAAGCGGGATTAAAATTTTCAGAGTATGCCGTGGCGATCACCATGGAAGGCAGTCAGCTTGATGGTGTGGCAAAAGGCGGCGGTTGGCTAGCCATATTCCCGATGTATGACTGGGTGGGAGGCCGCACCTCTGAATTATCTCCCGTTGGGCTGTTGCCTGCTGCACTGCAAGGGATCGATATTCGAGGCATGTTGGCGGGCGCTTGCGAGATGGACATTGCCACCCGCGTTGCCGATCTAAAAACAAATCCAGCCGCATTACTCGCGATGAGCTGGTATTTCTCCGGGGATGGTTGCGGCAAAAAAGACATGGTGGTGCTGCCCTACAAAGATAGTCTGCTCTTGTTTAGCCGTTATCTTCAGCAGTTGGTGATGGAGTCGATCGGTAAACAGTATGACCTTGATGGTGAGTTGGTCTATCAGGGGATCGCAGTATACGGCAACAAAGGCTCAACGGATCAACATGCCTACGTTCAACAACTGCGAGAAGGCGTATCAAATTTCTTTCTGACGTTTATTGAAGTGTTGAAAGACCGATCGGGAAATTCGATCGAGGTGGATCCGGGTGTTACTAGCGGAGATTATTTGTCGGGGTTAATTCAGGGCACGCGGGCAGCGCTGTACGAGAACGATCGCGATTCGATTACGATCACGGTCAATGAAGTTACGGCCCAAACGGTTGGTGCACTAATTGCCCTGTATGAGCGAGCAGTCGGGCTATACGGCTATCTGGTTAATGTGAATGCCTATCATCAACCCGGCGTGGAAGCGGGCAAAAAAGCGGCAGCGATGGTGCTGGATGTCCAGAGTCAAATCATGACTATTCTTCGCACAGAGACGGCTCCGATCGGTCTGATGGATCTGGCCATTAAAGCTAAAATCCCTGACCAAGTAGAAGCGATTTATAAAATCCTCCGCCATCTCGCGGCGAACGATCGTGGCATTGTGTTGTCTGGGAATTTAGCCGAGGTGCGATCGTTAAAAGTGCTATTGAAATAAGCTGACCCCAGTTCAAAATCTCCCGAAGCGTTGGGAGATTTTGGCTCACATCATTTCTCTAAACTACATTGTTCCTCTAAATAGCCCTTGTGGTTTG
>JAYVUU010000009.1:0-5400 GCA_043787635.1 Synechococcales cyanobacterium
GGCAATGGTGTAGGCGGTTAATCCTAGATACGCTTCTGTTTTACCGCCACCCGTGGGGAACCAAAGTAGGTCGGCGATCGCGTCGGTGGGGTGACAACGATCGGGGTGGTCGAGTTCGGTGGTACTGGGGAGATTTAGGAGAATGAAGGCAAGTTGGAAGGTTCGCCAGGTGCGGTTTTTGGGAATGTCGATTGTTTCGAGTGTTGTATCTTCACCTCGTCTGATTTGTTCGGAATATAAGGCATGAATCCGCTGTTGCCACATGGCGTGGTTCATAAAGATGAATGATTCAGCCGCTTGGGAATTGGTTTTTAGGAGGTTGATGCCGAGTTGAATCCGGGTGAGGGCTTTTTGGCAGTCGGCGATCGCGGTGTTGGCTGCATCTTGGTAGTCATCTAGTCCAAATTCAGGGAGAGTGATTTTGTTTTTTTGTTCAATGATCCAGTCTTGGTAGGCATCGGTAAGGGCTTGTAGTTTGCTGGGGAGTTCTGAGGGAGTTGTTTCTGCAAGCGTTTTCATATCGAGGACGAGATGGGCTAATGCAGGGATCTCTTCGACGGTGGGCGGTTCGGATTTGGGGACTTCGTAGGCGGGGACGATTGCGGTGAAGAGTTTGATGGCGCGTTGGGGGTTGCCTTCGGCAGTTTTGGCTTGGACGGCGGTGCCGTGACCGATCGCGAATTCGACTTCGTTGCGATAGATCATGCCTAAGCGTTCTTGTTCTGCGGCGATCGCTGGGTCAAGTTTGCTGGAGGTGCGTTTGAAGTTCTTTTGGATGAAGATGTCGGGTTGGCTACTGTCTGCGGCTTTGACGATGAGTTGGGGTTGAAAGAGCCAGGTACGATCGGGACTTTTTTCGGGTTCTTGTTGTTCGTTGATTAGGAAGAGGGTGACGATCCAGTCTTTGTCTTGTTTGCGGACTTGGCCTTTGACGAAGACGGCATGGTCTGGGGTGATTTGCCAGGGATCTATTGCGCCTGCTTTGAGGACGATGGAGGTTGAGCCGGAGATGGGACGGCGTTGCCATACGGTTTTTGCGCCGCCTGTTGCGGTTGTGATTTCATGGCTTTTGGTCCGATCGTATTGTCCCCAGCCTGCTCGAATGGCGATCGCTTTCACGTCCGATCGGATACAAAAGCTAAGTCCTATTGAAGAGGGCATCATGCTTTCGACGGGGTTTGGGGGTTCTGGGTTGCCACCGTCTTCTGAGTTGCCGGAGTTAGAAAGGGCAACATTATCTTGCTGATTTGCATCTTCATCGACGGTTCCTTGCCGGGAGGTTTGGCGGTCGTCGTCGTCATTAGTACTGTTGTCGGGTTGGGTTGCGTCTTGGCTACGGGTGCGGCGGTGAAGGGGGGCGATGAGTCCGACGATGTAGCGATCGCTGACTCTGGCTTCGTCGATTTCTTCGTATTCTGAGCCAGCGGGTCCGAGGAGGTCTTTGATGACGGCGGTTTCGAGCATGTGGCGTAGCTCGAAGTGGCTGGCGGTTTTGAGGAGGGGAGTGGGAGTAGAGGGCATACCTGAGGGAACAAATTGCAGTTCTACTAGGCTACCTTGCCCAATGCTGTCTTGTTTTCCCTCTGCGGCGATGAATTGGGGTTTTAGGAGGGCTGTTTGGCTGTAGGTGGGGGTTGGCTTGGATTTCTGTGTTTCTGTGGGCGTTGTGGTGGGTTGTTGTTGGAAAAAGTTGTGGACGATCGCAGCTACTGAGTCAGATATATCACTGCTGTTGAAGCCTAGGGATTCGTTTTGGTCGGGGGTGTTGAATCCGTTGAGGAGGATTTCTAGGGTGGATGGGGGAATGGAGACGACGGCGCTCCAATCAAGTTGAAGCGTGCTTTGGTGGAGTTTTTGGTTGAGGAGGTCTAGGTCTAGGGTTCCGGGGAGAATGGCAGGCAGCTTGAGGGTTTCCATGCGATCGGTATTTGCGGGAAATACGTAGGATTGAGTGATTGTTCCTACTAATTTAACCCTTTCCGAAGGATTTAGGCACAGTTGGAATTGGATGATTAGACGATCGCTAAGGATTGAGTGGAGGCTAGTGATTGATAAGTTGGGCCAGAGAACGGCTGAAAGCTTTGTCCCCATTGGGCAGTAAGGTTACAGAGAAGTCGGAATTGTAAGGGGGTTGGGGATGGATTGACGCGTTCGACGGTGATTTGTACTTGCTGAGGAAAGTTGCTAACTAGCTCGAAGAAATCCTTGGTGAGATAACGAGGGCAAAAGCCAACGACGTTTTGGTCTACGGTGCGGAGAATGAGGGCGCGTGAATCAAAGGCATTTTGGATGTCATGCATCATCATTAGCCGATCGCTGGGTTGGAGATTTTGGATGTGTTTTTGGGCTGCGGCTGGAAAATGGCTGAGTCCGTGGGTGAAGAAGTGGATATGGTAGTCGCCGTTTTCGTCGGGTTCTGGGCAGGGGAAGACTTCAAAGGTGTCGGTTTGTCGTCGGCCACCGCTACGTGAGAGGAGAGCGATCGGGTCATTTTCTTCTTTTGGCAGATTTAGCCACTTGATAAAGTCAGGGTAGTCGGGTCGGTTTGGCCGAAGAAGTCTGTTTTGAAAGAGGGGAAAAAGTCTCGGAGATCCATAAGATTCATTCAAGTCTGGGAATGCCAAAATTGGCTTGAAGTTTGCAGTTTCCTGTGCTTCTTGTGCCCCTTGAAGATACTCAAAACGATATAGCATTCCATCATGGCTAAGTTTGCCGATCGGGAACCAAGTGCGTGAATGAGGATCTTGCCAAGCGAGGAAAAGTGTTTTCAAGAGATTTACGTTTTCAGAGAAAGTAATCGGGTTTTGTTAAATTCAAGAATTTGGTAGGCAAACTCTTGAGCTGATGGGGATATGCGAGAGGCTGGAACTCTGCCTAGTAATCCCCTTATATCATCTGTGGTGATACAAGAGAGTTTTTCTAGCCACACTTTTCCTGCATGGGGGTAGTGTTGAGTGATGGCAATGAAGGCTTCAAGGGTAGGCATTGGTCTCTTACTTTCTACTTGAGCGTAGAGCGCTGACCGGGCTTTTTCTGCGTAGGCCATGACAGATTTATTATTAAGTTTTGTAATGAGTTTTTCTTCAAGTAATTCGCGCCCAAGGCAAGCAGCGTGATCGTAGGTGGGGGCCAAGTGAATTTTGCTGTCTGCGATGATGAAGCCCCAGTTCTCATGATGTCGATCGACGTTCCCAATCCAGGCATCTAGAAGTAAGTAGCCGACGAATGTTTCTGCGGCGGTTTGGATTCCTAGTGGTGGTGTCCAATTGGGGGGAATCTCGATATTGGGGGAGTTTACTGCGGTGAGGAGAATGTCTAGGGTGTGTTCGGAGAGTTTGTAGCTCTGTTGAAGTGGATAGCTAGAAACCAGGCTGGATAAAATATCATTACCGTGTTGCAAACTGGTATTGGCAGGGAGCATTTGTAACCCAATACTGCCGGGTTGTTTGCGCCATGTTGCTAGTTCATAGTGGGCATGGGGTAATCCCAGTAGTTTCGCAATTTCAGCGGCAATTTTTTCTGACCAGTCTTCACCTGTGTTCGGTCGAGCTAGTTTGAATAGGGATTGTCCTAGGGTTGGATGTTCAAACCAGAATTTAAATTTAGATCCCATTGCTTCTTCTGCTTCGACAGCATCATCGGGAACTTCAATGATGGGGAAGAGGTTGTCCATGGTTGTGTTCGTATTGAATGGGGATTTCCGTATTTACCTGGTTTTTAGTGTCAAGCTCATTGAGCCAATCACCGTCAACATCACTGTAGTAAAGATACACACGATCGGGACCATGAGAAAACCGTTCACGATCGTATTTTTCGATCGCTGTAAATGCTTCCATAGCTGCTTTTCTAGTCTTTTCACTAATAGGCATAGAGCTGAATGGTTAGAATGACTTTTGCGCTTACAGTATAGGTTGACTCTATTCTAAAACAAGCTGCCTTGGGTCTCGTCTGGTTTTGAGTTGGGGCTTTGTGTGGCTTTGGTTTTTTTGGTGGTTTTGCCTTTGGTGGCTTTGGGCTTTTTCTTGTCGTGCAATCCCTGAGCGACTTCTTCGGCGTAGCGCTGATGATTTAGTTCTAGGAGCCGATCGAGAACCTCCCGTCTGGCATTTTCGCTGATGGTGTAGCGGATGCCTTGTTTGGTGGGGTGGAAGTTGTGGTCGAGGGGGAGGTCTTGCCATCCGTAGGCGGCGGCGACAGCGCAATCCATTTGGATGTGGAGTTGGCGGAGGGTTTGGATGTCGGGGGAGGTTTCGGTGGGATTGTGGAAGCGGTTGTAGGTTTTGGTGAGTCCTTCGTTGCGGGTTTGCATGATGGTTTGGCGATCGGTGTAGTAGGTTTCGCCGATCGTTTCTAAATCGCTGAGGTTTTCGGGGAAGGGGAATGTTTCAAACGCATCCGAACCTGAATAGCGCAGGTCTGCTCGCATATTACTACAGTACTCAAAAGTCCACTGACGATTGATACTGCTCATCATTATTGCAAATTCAGAGAATTGACCAAGTGTAAAAATATAAATAGTGTTAGCAAATACAGCATCGTTTTTGAGAAACGTAAAACCAAGAGTTTGGCTAGTGGCAGCTACTGCTAAAATCCGATCGCGCCCCTCGATCGCCCCATAAAGCTCAATTCTTGGTCCACCATATCGCCACCAGTATTTAGCAGCTCCTTTATTAAAATGGTTGATAGGCGGTAGGCTAATGCGCTGAGGTTTAACACGCTCTTCAACTATTTCTAAACAGTCCGGGTAATTGGCTGCGTACGGTGGACCCTTGGGATTCTTCGGATCATCATGATCAGCATCCAAGGCCCAATGTTTGAAGTTAATGACCCAACGGCTCGGTGATTGGTCAGACCGAGAATTTAAGTCTTCACCATTCAAATAGGGAAACAGCACATCTTTATTTTTTGGATCTTTGTCAATTAGCGCCTGTGCTTCTTTGGGTGTAAGGACAAATCCCATTCCGAGAGTGATTGAACCTTGGAAGGATTTACTTTGATTAGCGATCAGACGATGAGGATTGCCAATAGATTTTCCAGGGGGTGTTAAAAATGGTGTAATTCCGGAAACTATCTTCTCATCTAAAATCCATTCTCCTTTCCATTTTCCTTTTTTTAACCAAACATAAGATACTTCCAAAGCCGCAGCTCCGGGCCAAGGACGGCTTGGAACAGCACGTGGAATCGAATGCCCAGAAGATACTAATTGGTCCAATCCAACTTCTCGTGTATCTCCCTGTGAAATGGTGTTAGTTGCTATTAGGCCAAAGCCGCCATTCTCTTTTAGGATCTCTATTGCTTGCAAGAAAAAGTAGGCGCACAAATCAGCAGTACCACGATTTCCTCGAACCCCCCTGCCTAAACTTTCAACAATAAAATCACGATAATCCCCTCCTAGGCTCG
>JAYVUU010000010.1:0-10646 GCA_043787635.1 Synechococcales cyanobacterium
AGAGATTTTTCATTGTGTACGGTGCTGAGTTCCAGTCCGGGGACAATTTCAAGATGACGATCGTACATATCTGCAAATTCTACAGCCGCTTGCTCTGCCTCATCCCAGCCCGACATGGTGTCATGGTCGGTAATTGCCAAAGCCTGAACATCGGCCATTAATGCAGATTCGACTAGGCGTTTGGGCGAAAGTGTCCCGTCTGAAAACGTGGTGTGGCAATGAAGTTCGATCATTTGGTAATTCGCTCTTGGTTATTAAAGTTGAAAATTAAATCGGTAACTTGCACACAGGGTAGCCGATCGGACCTGTTTGATCAGTATAAACAATCAGCTTGAAATCGTCCCTCGCGTCACTCCAAGTTGTCGTTTGGTTGGGTTTTGAGCCTGGAGCGATCGCCACAAATCTCCACCCGTAATATCACCATTCAATAATTGTTGATAACAGCGCACCACTTGATGCAATTCATGGGGCGTTTCATTCACAAATTCAATCCGAAAATTCCTAACCCCGCGATTGATTAATTGTTTGACATGTTCCCCGCCTGTCTGAACAACGCCATTAAATACTGTATTACGACATCCCGCATCCGCTTTCAGAATGTGTTCTGTGCCTGTACGATCGCGCAAGGTCACTGAATGCCGATCGCAAGGTCGTCCACAATTGGTATAGTCTGTCCCCTCGGATAGAAATGCACAAAATACACAATGCTCCATATGGAACATCGGCATATGCTGATGTAATGTGATTTCAAACCATTCGGGTGGTGCAGTGGCTAGGAGTGTATCTAATTGATGAATATTTAAATCGTAAGATGCTGTTAATCGTTGGAGATTAGAGATTTGTTTAAAGTACTTCGCCGTGAGTGCATTTGCAACATTTAGGGAAAAATCACCAATCAGTTTTGGATTTCCTAGTGCTGCAATTCTTTCTGCATCACCGAAATACTTCAAATGATCATAATTGCGGACCAAGTAACCATCGGCCTGACATTTAGTCACCTGCTCTAAAATCCAATCTTCACCCGATTTTACAATGCGAGGAGGCGCAACGTAAATTTCTGGGGCATGGGCCGCTTGACGAACAAGTTTGACAGCATCGCTATAGTCACGGGGATCTTCAAACTCACAATAAATAGTCCGAACGCCAAGCTTCAATGCCGCATCAACTTGATCTAATTCACGAACTAGAACAATTAAATTTGGTGTGGTTTCGGTTGAAGATTCTGGCATTGTGGGCAACAGATCTTTAACGATTGCATTCTTATTCAATTGCCAACGTTTCGGCTGCGATCGGACTTCCTCTAATTTTTCAACTAATTCCCGACGAATGCGATTCAATTCACTCACGGGCACCATTACTAAGTCTGTAATATGATTGACCAGTTCGCCCAATACAAACGGCGTATTCCCTAAACGACCTAATTGATCGCGTAATCGGTCGGTATCCAACGGTTTTGAATGAGCTTCAATGCAAGCCATGGTTGACTCTGCCTGTACGACATTCCCCATGGCATCACGGGCGATCGCCACCAAAGCTTCACCAATAGCACCATGAATTTCTAAATCCAAAGGTCGCTGGTGTAAATTGTCTGATTCATAGGTTTGTCGGACGCGCTTTTCGAGTTCATGGTCACTTGTTTTCCAAATCCGATCGCCCACATGAATCCGTTCTAATTCCATTGCCCCACGACCAAAGGTCAAATAGGTTTCACTCCGTCGCAACTCCACCGTATAGACCCGCCCGCCTTCTTCTTTTTCATCTGGACGACCTGCATCAAATACAATTCCATCGCCCGGTTTTACAGGAGCTTGGGTTCGCAAAACCACTTGCACATTACTAAATTTATCCAATTGCACCGCTAACACATCCCCCAAAAATACCCCGCGCTTTTTGCCATATCTTGCATGGGCGAGTTCTTGATTATTAATCCCATTGAACCAACCCGTATATAGTCCACGGGAAAATGCCATTTCGAGATCATACCGATCGTCCGAACTCACTTTGAATTCTTTATTCAACCCCATAGATTCAGCCACCCGATCGATCGCCTGACGATAAACCCGCGTCACATTCGCCACATATTCCGGCGCTTTCAATCGACCTTCAATTTTCAAGCAGGTCACTCCCGATTGAATCAATTCTGGCAATACTTCCAATCCCGATAAATCCTGCGGACTGAGCAAATATCGCCGATCGCCCAATGCCACCTCTTCGCCATCACAAATCAAGTCATAGGGCATTCTACAAGCCTGGGCACATTCTCCCCGGTTGGCCGATCGTCCCCCCAAAGATTCACTGGTTAAACATTGTCCAGAATAAGCAACACATAATGCACCATGGACAAAGACTTCTAAAGGCAATTCACAGGTTGTTTTAATTTTAGATTGAATTTTATTGATTTCTGCGATCGAGCATTCCCGCGCTAAAACAACTAACTGACACCCTAATTCTGCCGCAAATTCAACTCCCGCTGCTGTCGTGACGGTCATTTGCGTCGATCCATGAATTGGAAAATCGGGCGAAATGTGCCGAATCAGATTACAGATGCCAACATCTTGAACGATCGCCGCATCCACACCCGCCGCAATCACACTCCGAATATATTGCGCCGCTTCAATTAATTCATCTTGAAAAATCAGCGTATTCAATGTGACGTAGCCTTTGACTCCGCGCTGATGTAAAAACGCCATCAGATCCGGTAAATCTGCCTCGGTAAAATTCTGCGATCGCATCCGTGCATTAAACCGATCGAGTCCAAAATAAATTGCATCCGCACCATTGGCCACCGCAGCTTTTGCACATTCCCAATTTCCGGCAGGAGCTAAAAGATCGGGTAACTTAATGGCTTGGGGCGAATTCTGAGTGTCTAGAACATTAGGCACATCAGCTTGCAATAAATTCATAAAATTTTAGGGATTCAGTGGTTCTCTCCACCCCACTCTATCGGAAAATCACAATCCTCGCTCAACCCCAGCACCCGGCTTCGGGGAGATCCGCGATTGCTGTGTATTTATTAAGTGTTACGATTGCCACAGAACAAAAAGAGAAGAAAAAAGGTAGCGCGCTACATGGAAGAACTTGTAAAGTCTATATTTTTCGACGGTCGCGAGATTCGGCTTAAAATTGGACTTCTCGCCCCTCAAGCCGGGGGATCGGTCCTAATCGAGTCGGGTGACACCTCAGTGCTTGTGACCGCCACCCGTGCAAAAGGTCGTCCTGGAATTGATTTTCTACCGTTGACGGTTGATTACGAAGAACGCATGTATGCAGCAGGTCGTATTCCCGGTAGTTTCCAACGCCGTGAGTCCCGGCCCCCCGAAAAAGCGATTTTGACTGGACGATTGATCGATCGGCCCATGCGTCCATTGTTCCCCGGTTGGATGCGCGATGATATTCAGATTGTTGCCACTACATTGTCCATGGATGAAAAAGTTCCACCCGATGTCTTGGCCGTAACAGGAGCCTCGATCGCAACCTTGCTCGCTAAGATTCCATTTAATGGTCCGATGGCTGCCGTTCGGGTTGGTTTAGTCGGTGATGACTTCATCCTGAACCCGACCTATGCTGAAATTTTGGCAGGTGATTTAGACCTCGTGGTGGCTGGAACCAAAGAAGGCATCATCATGGTTGAAGCGGGCGCAAATGAGCTGCCTGAAGCTGACATGATTGAGGCGATCGATTTTGGTTATGAAGCCGTTCGTGAATTGATTAATGCTCAACTGGAACTGATTAAGGAACTGGGCATCGAGCTAGTCACGGCAGAAAAACCTGCTGCTGACGAAACCCTGATTCAGTTCATCGCAGACCGGGCGACTGCACCCGTTAAGGAAATCTTGGCTCGCTTTGAAAAAGATAAGGCGATTCGTGATGGTGCCCTTGATGAAGTGAAAGCGGCGATCGTGACTGAAATTGAAGCACTTGACGATGCTCATCCGGTGAAGCTGGCAGTAGCGGCGAGTAGCAAAGTCGTGGGGGATACCTTTAAATCCATCACGAAAAAACTAATGCGCGCTCAAGTTGTAGAAGACAACATTCGTGTTGATGGTCGTAAACTGGACGAAATCCGCCCGATTTCCTGCAAAGTTGGCGTATTGCCTAAGCGGGTTCATGGCGCAGGTTTGTTCAATCGTGGGTTAACCCAAGTCTTATCCGTGTTGACGTTGGGATCCCCCGGCGATGCACAGGAACTGGACGACCTCAGCCCAGATAGCGAAAAACGCTACATGCATCACTACAATTTCCCCCCGTATTCCGTCGGAGAGACTCGCCCCATGCGATCGCCCGGTCGTCGGGAAATTGGTCATGGAGCTTTAGCTGAGCGGGCATTGCTTCCAGTTTTACCAAGTCGAATCGATTTTCCCTATGTGATCCGAATTGTTTCAGAATGTCTTTCCTCCAACGGATCCACCTCCATGGGTTCGGTGTGCGGTTCGACATTGGCACTGATGGATGCAGGCGTTCCCATTAGTAAGCCCGTCGGTGGTGCGGCGATGGGTCTGATTAAAGAGAACGATGAAGTGCGTGTCCTTAGCGACATTCAAGGCATTGAAGATTTCTTGGGCGACATGGACTTCAAAGTTGCTGGAACTAAAGACGGTATCACCGCGATTCAGTTGGACATGAAGATCACCGGGTTGCCCATGGACGTGATTGCTAGCGCCATTAACAAGGCATTGCCCGCCCGTCTTCATATTCTAGAGAAAATGATGGAAGCGATCGATGCGCCTCGGAGTGAACTGTCGCCTTATGCACCGCGGATGTTGACCTTGAAGATTGCTCCAGAGCAGATCGGCATGGTGATTGGACCGGGCGGCAAGATGATTAAGAGCATCACCGAAGAAACGTCTACCAAAATCGATATTGATGATGATGGAACGGTGACAATTTCTGGACTCGATGGTGCAAAAGCCATGCGTGCGAGATCCATTATTGAAGGCATGACTAAGCGGCTCAAAGAGGGCGATGTCTATCTGGGTCGGGTGACGCGGACGATTCCAATTGGAGCGTTTGTTGAGTTCCTTCCGGGTAAAGAAGGCATGGTTCACATTTCACAGTTGGCGGATTATCGCGTTAAGACCGTGGAAGACGAGGTGAATGTTGGGGATGAAGTCATTGTCAAAATTCGCGAAGTTGATAATCGTGGTCGAATTAACCTAACCCGTTTGGGCATTGAGCCAGAGCAAGCGGAAGCGGTTAGAGCTGCTGCTGCAAATGCACCAGAATGATTGTTGATTTAATTTAGTGAGTTAATTTAATTTAATAGCAGAGGAGATTTCTATATTTCTTCTGCTTTTTTGTATCTAATCGTGGCTCACGAGTTTCAACTGATAGTCCATGGTCGATCGGGTCATGACTGGACGAAACCCACCGCTGACTGGGGCGGTATAGCTTGGTTCTACACTGCTTACCAAGGCAATATGCCGATCGCTGACGACAATTCCCAGGGTTGGATCATAGCCGCGCCATCCTGCGCCCGGTAAATACACCTCCGCCCAGGCATGAAGATAATGTTCTCCGGCTGCCACATCGCCTTCTTGGTAGCCACTGGCAAACCTTGCCGCTAATCCAGCCGCCCGACACACTTCCATAAACAACAGCGTAAAATCTCGACAGGTGCCGCTGCGCGATCGCCATGTGAATCCGGGTGGTAGAGATCGGCCTGTTGCTCGCACGGCATAGTGACAATAGGTATTAATTTTCCGATTCAGTAACATTAGAAACGTTGCAATCTTGTCTTCTGCTTCAACGGCTAGATCTTGGGCAATTTCCATGGCAACTGGGTCGATCGCAACGGATGGTCGCAAATAGGATTGAAGTTGAGTGGCTAAAGAGCTGGGATAATCAATGGGTAGGTTTATGGCGTAGGATTCGGCTAGGTAGGAAAAGGGATTAATCTGATGGGTTGTAATTTGAGAATTTGTCACAATTTCAAGACGATCGCTAGGTCGGGGATCAAACCAAACTTTGATCAACCGATTGCCATCTAAATCCGTATAGTCTGAAGTTTGTAGGGGCGTGGGTGTGATTTGCAGTTGAAAATTATCGAGCGTTTGCCAACTGTCCGATCGTGGACAGAGCCGCAGGGTGTGGGCTTGCAGCGCTACGGGTTCGCTGTATGTGTAGGTGGTAGTGTGGGTAATGGAGTATCGCATTAAGTTAATAGTCCGGTGCGTAGGGATGGCAATCGTGAAAAGAGTCAGTATTCACACTCAACAGTCGCACAAATTTGACTGATAGTATTAAGGGATAATGATCGTAATTCACAATGCTAACTCACTACCAAAAACGAATTTCTACTTTTTATACTGCCCGAACCGACTACGACAATGACTTCACCCGCGATCGGGCCTTACATCATTTAGATTATGCTCCCCCTGAGCTTGGACAGACTATTCTTGATGTGGGGACTGGGACGGGATTTGTGGCGCTCGCGGCTGCCGAAATGGTCGGTGAGACGGGTTCAGTGATTGGAATTGATATTACTCAACGTTATCTAGAAAAAGCGCAGGAGAAAATCACGGCGGCTGGATTAACAAATGTTCAATTGATTGAAGTTGATGAAGCTAAATTTAATCCTCAATCTGAACAGTTCGATCGAATCTATTGCTCTAGTTCTATTGTCCTTTTCCCCGATATTCCTGCATCATTACAGCGTTGGTTTAATTGGCTTAAACCGGGCGGATTGACAGTATTTACTTGCCATCCTGAGACTGCTTTTTTGACTCCCTTTATTCTGAAAGCTTGCCTGAGTCAGGGCATTACTTTACCGAATTTGCATGAACCCTTAGGGACGATCGATCGTTGTTACGATCTAATGCAGACCGCAGGGTTTGAAGATGTTGAAGTTCATACCATTGATCAAAGCGAATGGATTACTGTGCAAAATGCAAAACAAATTTGGGATGGACGCACTTGGTTTCATCAGAATGACCCACTGCCCGATTTGCCTCCAGAAAAAACGGCTGAGATCAAAGCAAGTTTCGATCGGCTACTCAAAGCGAAAAATACTAAAAAAGGGATTTGGAATGATTATCAAACATTTTATGTCGTAGGTCGGAAGCCTGAATAAGCTGAACCAAACCCGATCTTGATCTGATTTAAACGACAATTGACTTTTCAAAAGCAAACAGGTAATTTCAATCGATAACGCCAGTACCATTGCTATTGCTGCTGCGATCGTCCCTTGAATTCCTGCATTAATTACGATCGTGACCGCAAGTGATAAATCTAAAGAAGAAAGCAAGGGTTAGCTAGTTGTGGTTGCCACTCGATCCCCATTCCGTTTGCAGTAATCTATCGCCACTGCCTGATTGTTGTAGCCAATCCAAAATAGTATAAGATGGTCAAGCTAAATTTTGTGCCTTCGCGCCTCCTGTCCCATGCAAGCCCGACGAATTGCCCGTGAACTTGCGCTCCTCAGCCTGAGTCAACTCCCTTCAAAACCTGAAAAACTCAACGCCCAGGAGCTACAGGACATCGTACTGGCCGCTATTCGGACCCTTGCGTCGGAAGCCCGCGAAACGATCGAATCCGCTTCTGCTGAGCTGCAACGTAGTAATGCTCAAATTCTTGACAGCGAGACCCGTGCTGAAGATGTTGAACGGGCAAAGGTCATGCTGAATGAGGCGATAAAACTTACTCAAAAAGCGATCAATCGCTTAGGACATTGTTTCGAGATTCCTGAGTTCCTTCAATTGGCGAATCAAAGCGAAGTCCGCAGCTACACGCTGGAAATCGTGGCGCGGTTTGTCAAGGATAATAAAGATATTGACCAAGTTATCAGTAATGCCTTGGTGGATTGGCAACTGAATCGATTGGCGGCGATCGATCGCGATATTTTACGAATTGCGGTGGTTGAAATGGGTCGTTTGGGGACTCCACCAGAAGTTGCAATTAATGAAGCTATTGAACTAGCAAAGCGCTACAGTGAAGAAGATGGACATCGGTTTATCAATGCCGTACTGAAACGGACCTTTGAGCAACTGGGCTTAAAACCATCGAATCGAGGTGGGAAAGCCGTCAAGGAAGAAGGAGCAAAAGAGAATGGCATTTAATTGGTTCGATCGGGCAGCCCCAGCAGAAGAGCCAGCCGTCTTGCCTTCTGAGGAAAAAGCAGCTTCCCCAGCAACCCCAGCCCCAGAAGAAACCCTAACCTTTGCCAAAGCAGCCTACGAACGGCTAAAGCAAAAACAGCAGGCAGCAGCAAAGCTGGCTCTGGAGTCTGCGGGAGATAAACCCCTAGAGTCTGTGACGGAGCGGGCTGCTGCCGAGCCTGTTGAACTGGACTCTCCCATCGCTGAGATTGAGTCGGTCAGCGAATCAGCTTTGGCTCCTGCTGTAACAGACGAAACTGAAGCCTCGCAGCTTCGTCCGCTATGGATGCAGACCCAAACCGAAACTGAAGCACGACTAGAAGAATTTCGATCGGCTGCGATTGTCACTGAACCCGAACCTACGATCGCCGCCACTGCACCAAAAACGGTTGAATATGTTCTTCCGCCAGATCTGATTTTAGATGATGGGTTCTCGTGGTCGGCTGAAGTATTGGCGAGCCAAGGTCGCCGAGTCGAAGATATCTCACTTGAAGAAATTACTTGGCTCAAACGTTTACGTCAGGGACTCGACAAAACCCGGCGCAACCTAGTTAACCAACTTAAATCGATCGTCGGTCAAGGCCCGCTCAACCCAGATGCCGTCGAAGAAATCGAATCGTTGCTGCTGCAAGCCGATGTCGGAGTTGCCGCAACTGACAAAATCATCGCAGGACTTCAAGACAAACTCCGTCAGGAAGTATTGCCCCCAGATCAAGCGATCGCATTTCTGAAGCAGCTCCTGCGGGATATGCTAGATGCGCCCTACACCACCGGGGGTCACAAACGAGGCTTTTCTCCTGAAAAAGATAAGCTTAATATTTGGATGATGACGGGTGTGAATGGGGCGGGGAAAACGACAACGATCGGAAAAATAACCCACGTCGCCAGTAAATCCGGTTACAAATGCCTAATTGCAGCTGCTGACACCTTTCGGGCGGCGGCAGTCGAGCAAGTGAAAGTCTGGGGCGAGCGGAGCGGGGTGGAGGTGATCTCCAATCCTGGTCAAAACACCGATCCTGCGGCTGTCGTTTTTGATGCCATCAGCGCAGCCCAATCCCGAGGCACTGAATTGCTATTAATTGATACTGCCGGACGACTTCAGAACAAAAAAAATCTGATGGATGAATTGGCCAAAGTTCGACGAATTATCGATAAAAAAGTTGGTGATAACGTCCGAATTGAGACATTGCTGGTCCTAGATTCGACGTTGGGGCAGAATGGACTGCAACAAGCAAAAGTCTTTTCTGAAGCCGCACAAATTAGTGGCATCGTTTTGACTAAACTGGATGGTACGGCAAAAGGTGGCATCGCTTTGGCCGTCGTTGAGCAGTTAGGTCTGCCCATTCGATTTATTGGCGCGGGTGAGGGAATCGAAGATTTACGACCATTCTCTGGCTACGAATTTGTCGAAGCATTAATCAGCGGCTAGTCTTGAGTTCCATCCGTCTTAAAGTCCATCTCGTAGTTACCTCCTAATCTTTTTAATTGCGGCCTACCCATGAATACTGACAGTCTATTAGAACTATTTCAACAGGGATTCCGGGTGGCGATCGGCACCACCACCACTCTTGCCGACACCTTAAAAAATCCTGAGACATTTCCCGAAACTTGGACTCGTCTAACCCAGAATCCTACGGAGTTTACTCAAGAACTATTGGATAAGGGTACGGTCACCGAACAAGAAGCGCGTCAAGTTGTTGACAGTATTTGGTCCCAAAATACTCCGGCATCCAGCATCACTATTACTACTACTGCGATCGTCGTCACGCCAGATATTGAAGCGGAACTAAAAGATCTAATAGTTGAACTGGCAGCTATCCGATCGGAAATTGCCCAGCTTCGATCGGATAGCAATGCCTAACCCAAGAAACCGAAAATTTTAGTAAGAAACAGTCCGTTGCCAAATGCGTTCTAAACTTTCGACGAACGCTCGTTGCCGCATAATCTCACGATGTAGATGTAGTGTTCGCAAGCTAATCCCGATTAAAATAGCCCCCGGCAACCCCAAGTAAATCAGTTTGAGCATCATGGTATTCGCTCCATCAAGAGCTTGAAGAGAATGGCTGGGAGTTAGTGGTTCTGAAATGGCGGGCACAGACATACTAGTCAGGGCTGTCTGTGTCATTGGACAATCAAACGATTTGCCCTGTTCAATTTTTGGTGAAAAAGAATGAGGATTAAGCGGCTGGGCGATCGCTGGGACTACGCCAAAGAACAATGCACAGACCACCCCAAATTGATTTAAAACGCCATTCATAAAACCCTTCCAAAATGTGAAGTGAAGGTCGGACTTCTCTAGGTGCTTACTTTCGTAAATACATCTAGAACCATTCCTCAATAGTAAAAGATTCATCCCGTGTCTTAACGAGGACTTAATAATTGTTCGCCATCGCGTCAGAATTCAAACGATCGTAACCGTCTTCTTATCGGTATGCTGTGGGGGTTATTTAACCACTAAGATCTTCCGAATGTTGAACGTGCTCGAATCAAATTTTAGCAATCCCAGCGACTTGCGCGCTCAGCTCGATTCAATTAACCGATCGTCCCACGATG
>JAYVUU010000011.1:0-19088 GCA_043787635.1 Synechococcales cyanobacterium
GATTCCTATTCATCGTCTTGGGCGTGGAACTTCAGGATTAATGATTCTGGCTCGAACCCCGTTAGCAAAGGCACAGTTGACCAAACAAATGACCGATCGGCAAATTCAAAAAGTCTATTTAGCGTTAGTGAACGATATTGTTAAGGACGATCGGATTGAAATCCACCAACCTATTGGAAAGGTTGCACATCCAGTATTGGGCTATTTGTTTTCTGCAAGTCCAGACGGCTTGATTTCTGAGAGTCATTTAAAAGTATTAGAACGCCGAGATGATTCAACATTGTGTGCAATCGAGATATTTACAGGACGACCACACCAAATTAGGATTCATGCGGCGGCAATTGGTCATCCATTAGTCGGCGATCCGCTGTATGCGATTGGTGGAATTGCTAAACTCGACCCGCCAAAATCTCCGTCCGTTAGAGGGACTTTGAATGGCGGATTGAACCAAGAAGACATTGTGGTACCGGGAGACTGTGGCTATCATCTGCACGCGCATCGGCTGAGCTTTCGCCATCCCCGATCGGGGCAGCCCATGAACTTTACTGCAATCCCCACCAATCCGTTACTGTACAGTCTCTAGACTGCTGTGAAGAATGACAAATGCTATGGTCTTACAGCTTTTTGGTCAGATAGGCAGCAGTCCATACACCACCGAGACAAGTCTTGGACGTTTGCTTAGGAGACTGGGTTGTGCGTTTCAGCTTCTTTTGTAGTGACAGACGGCGAGATAATTTCTTCCTTCTTACGAGACTCAAGCCAAAGCGGAAGACCGATCGCAGCAGCAACCAAGAACAAGGCCACAAATGCAAACTCAGTTGCAAAATCGATTAGCTTTTCCAGCGGAACCACTTGGCCCGCAAAATAAGAAAGGCTCACCATTACCGTTGCCCAGGTAATTGCACCTGCGACGTTGTAGGTCATGAAAGACCAAAATGGCATTCCCGAAATTCCAGCCAACGGACTAGCAAATACTCGAAACAACGCGATGAATCGACCGAAGAAGACCGCCTTACCTGCATTCTCTCCAAATTTTTGGCGCAGATCTTCTAACTGACTATCTTTAAAACGCAGCAACTTGCCAAGCTTAGACAACAGTGCCCAACCGCCCTTTGCTCCAATCCAGTACCCGATCGTCCCCCCTAGTGCCGCACCCAACGCTGCATTACACAGAACCCACCGAAATTCGAGTTGATGACTTCCCGCCAAAAAACCACCTACGATCGTTACAGTCTCTCCCGGAATCGGTAATCCTATGTTCTCTAATAAAATTCCGAAAAAAACGGCCCAGTAGCCATACTTTTGAGCAATTTGCTCGATAATCTCAGGAGAGAGAAACTCAAACGACATGAACAGACCTTCACAAAGCTTCACTAATTAACATGATCGCGCAGGACTCATCAGACTGTCAATGTTATGGATCCCATCACCAAACTACGATGGCAAATACCCACCACTCAGAGTCAGTCATCCTACAGGATAGATCTCAAATGATGAACCAATGCCTCTAGTCCTAGACGATAACTATCAGACCCAAAACCGCTAACCTGCCCTACTGCGATCGGGGCGATGTAGGAATGGTGACGGAACTCTTCACGGCGGTAAATGTTACTCAGATGGACCTCAACCGTCGGAATGGAAACCCCCGACAGAGCATCTCTCAATGCAACACTGGTGTGAGTATAGCCACCTGGGTTAATCAAGATTCCGTCTTGGCTTCCTAGGGCCGCGTGAACTCTGTCAATCAAAGCGCCTTCATGATTTGACTGATAACACTCTAGAGTGACTCCCAGTAGATTCGCTTGCATCGCCAAACCCTTATCTATGTCTTCCAAAGTCTGAGAGCCGTAAATTTTAGGCTCTCGCATCCCTAAAAGATTTAAATTCGGTCCATGCAACACCAAAATACGCATAGTCAATAGGCTCAAACTAGAAACACGCCGCAGGCTAACCTGCTAGTACCGCGAGCGATCCACCGGGATAGGGATTAACTCAGCCTCAGGCTGGACCTCAGGACCAAGCAGAGCGTCTATTATTTTTTGGGTAAGTTCTTTGAGCTTATCCAGCAGTGTGTCAATGAAATCCATGAGCAGACCTCTTATTTGATATTGCCTGAATCTAGCCTCGCCCAAAGCATGTCTAGGACACTCAGTCCTTCAGAGCGTTTGGGAGACCCTTATTCTTATATTAACAAGCAAATGCGGTATATCCAAGACTCTTATCTTGGACTTCTTCATTTACTCCTCTTATTGTAACGGAATATTTACATATAATCAGACCAGTTTACACAAACTTTTAGGATTCAAAATGACTTCCCGATCGAGACTACTTCCAGACCTAAGCTAGCTACCTTGAATGAGCCGACGGCGCAATAAATCCAAAGCGGTGCCAATAGTCACTAACCGAACCCAATCTCTGCCCCGATCGCCAAATCGAAACGCTTGGGCCGTCGTACCATTTGGTCCCGCGACTCCCACGTACACCAACCCCACAGGCTTTGTATCGCTGCCGCCGCCCGGTCCGGCAATGCCCGTTACGCTCAAACCCCAATCGGTCCCAATCCGATCGCGAACTCCCGCTGCCATTTGCTGAGCCACAGTAGCACTGACAGCTCCGTCCGCTTCTAACACCGTTGGGTCTACGCCTAAGAGAGAAACCTTGACTCGGTTGTCATAGGAAATTACACCGCCCATAAAATAATTAGAACTTCCAGGAGCCGTGGTCAGAAGTTGACCAATGCCACCGCCCGTACAAGACTCAGCCACGGATAACGTTTGACCTCGGTCGCGTAGCAGTTGACCGACTACACTCCCCATGGAGTCCTCATCGGATCCATAGCAATCAATACCTGCGATCGATCGCAACTGTGCTTCCACAGGTGAAATCAATGCGATCGCTTCAGCCTCAGTTTTTGCTTTTGCCGAAATCCTTAGCTTAACCTGACCTTTATTTGCATAGGGAGCGACAGTCGGATTGGACTGCTCTAAATACTCACTCACTCGCTCAGCTAGGGATGACTCAGACACGCCCCAAAATCGTAGCGTCCGGGAAATAATCGTCTCACTGGCCCAGCCCTTCGATCGCAGCAAGGGCACCGCCGTATCCTGCCACATTCGCTTCATTTCAGTCGGAACACCCGGAAACGTCAAAATCAAGACATTTGGCTTTGGTTCCCAAATAATGCCGGGTGCTGTTCCGATCGGGTTGGGCAGAATGTTAGCTCCCATGGGGCGTTGAGCCTGTTTGCGATTGCTGTCGGTCATGTGGCGACCGCGTATTTTGAACTTATTCGCAATATCTTCAATCACAGATGCGTCTTCAATTAACTCAACTCCGAATGTCTGGGCAATTGTTTCCGTCGTTAGATCATCGGGCGTTGGTCCTAGACCACCCGTAAAAATAATCAAATTTGCACGTCCCGCCGCGATCGAAATGATCTGACTCAACCGATCGGGATTATCGCCAACCGTACTTTGGTAATAGTGCGCAATTCCTAACTTAGCCAATTCTTTCGCAAGATACTGGGCATTGGAATTCAGAATATCCCCCAGCAGCATTTCTGTCCCGACACTAATGACTTCAGCGATCGTCATGATCTCCCGCTCCTAAATTCCATCCTAAAACTCCAGACTCGTTAAGCTTCTCTAGCAATCTGCCAAACCCGCCAAGACGCAAAAGTCAAAATTACCGTGGCGATCGTGGCATAGGCAAAGCCATTTGGCATTCCCGAAAACGCCAAAGCTAGACACCCCACCCAAAGCGTCAGGGAATAGATGAACAAAACAGTGCGTCGATGGGATAGCCCCGCTTGCAAAAGACGATGGTGAAGATGGCGATTGTCCGCAATAAATGGAGACTTACCGCTAGAGACCCGATCGAAAATCACAGCCGACATATCGACGATCGGTACAGCCAAAATCAAGGGCAGCAAGACCGCCACCGTCGTAACACCCTTCACCAACCCAATCACGCCGACCCCCGCCAGCGTAAATCCCACAAAATAAGACCCCCCATCGCCCATGAAAATCTGAGCCGGATTGAAGTTGTATCTTAAGAACCCCAAACAGCAGCCTGCCAAGGCCGCTGCAATCAGTGCCGCTGCGGGCTGATTCATAACCAAACAAGTAATCATCATGACTAGGGAGGCAATACCGGAGACCCCGGCAGCTAGGCCATCCAACCCATCAATCCAGTTGATAGCATTGGTAATTCCAACTAACCACACGACCGTTAACCCAAGGCTCAAAACATCGGGCAACTGCGCCAGACCGCCGGGTAAATTGGTTAGACCAGGGATGGATACAAAGTTGATCTGCACGCCCATTTGCCAAGCCCCGATCGCAACAATTACTTGAGCGATTAAGCGAGTGAATGGCGACAGATTAAACAAGTCATCCAAAAAACCAATACCAAAAAATGCCACTGCACCCAGCGCGACCCCCCACATTTCGAGTTCTTTATCAGGCTTCAAGCCCCCAAAACCACCCATTCGCCAAGCCACTAGCAGCGCCAATAGGAATCCTGCAAACATAGCCACTCCGCCCAAACGGACCATCGGGCGCTGGTGGACTTTGCGGGGATTTGGAGGATCGACGTAACCAAACTGGAGTGCGATTTTTTTCACCCAAGGCGTTGCGACAAGGACCACGGAGGTCGAGAGAGAAAAGGTTAGGAATGGATACCAAGGAGACAGCATTGACACCTGGATTGGAAAGAATAATTTTGTTGGGAAATACAAATACTTAGGCACAGCCTCCCAAGATTAGAACATAAAAAACGGAGATGCGATCGTTTCACATCTCCGTGGGATCATAGATTTTTCAGGTCAGATCTACACTAAAACAGGTTCAGCAACAGGAGCATTGAGGTGAGGATACAAAGGGAATCGCGAACAAAGGGCTGCGACTCGACGTAAACACTCAGCCGCTATTTGATCATCTTCAGGATTCAGAAGCCGATCGGCAATGATATTGGCGATTTCAGTAAACTCGGTTGCGCCCATGCCACGAGTGGTCATTGCTGCTGCACCTAACCGAATACCGCTGGTCACAAAGGGCGACGCGGGGTCAAAGGGAACGGTATTTTTGTTTGCTGTGATGTTAACAGTACTCACAAGAGCGTCTGCAATTTTCCCAGTCATGCCAATAGATTGCAGGTCAACCAAAATCAAATGATTGTCCGTACCGCCGGACACCAGCTTAAAGCCGCGAGATTGAAGCTGCTTGCCCATAGCTTGAGCATTGACGATCACCTGGCCGCAGTAGGTTTTGAATTCTGGCTTCAGCGCTTCACCAAAAGCAACGGCTTTTCCAGCAATCACATGCTCCAGCGGTCCGCCTTGGGTCCCAGGGAAAACGCATTTATCGAACTTTTTGCCCAATTCCACATCGCGGGTCATGATCAAGCCACCCCGAGGACCGCGAAGGGTTTTGTGGGTTGTTGTCGTGACTACATCGCAGTAGGGGAGTGGGTTTGGATGGTGCCCCGTGGCGACGAGACCTGCAATATGGGCGATGTCTGCCATCAGATATGCGCCGACTTCGTCTGCGATCGCCCGGAATTTGTCAAAGTGAATGGTGCGGGAATAGGCCGAGTAGCCACAGATGATTAGTTTAGGTTTATTCTCCTTCGCGATCGCCATGATTTCATCATAGTCAAGCTGCTCAGTTTCTTTGTTCACACCATACTGGACGACGTTGAACCATTTTCCGGAGACGTTGACCGGGGAGCCGTGGGTCAAGTGTCCACCGTGGGACAAGTCCATGCCCATGATAGTGTCGCCCGGTTCAAGTAGACCCAGAAACACGGCAAAGTTAGCCTGTGCGCCGGAGTGAGGCTGGACGTTGGCATGGGCCGCGCCGAAGAGTTCTTTGACCCGATCGATGGCAATTTGTTCAATCTGATCGACGAATTCGCAGCCGCCATAGTAGCGCTTTGTGGGCAAGCCTTCGGCATATTTATTCGTCAAGACCGAGCCTTGCGCTTCCATTACCGCTGGAGAGGTGAAGTTTTCGCTGGCAATGAGTTCAAGATGATCGCGTTGACGATCGAGTTCTTGGCCGATGAGAGCGGCGATCGCGGGGTCATGTTTGGCAAGAAAGTTAGGAGTCATGGTCACGAGAAAAGCTTCCAATTTCTGAATGAGGGCGATTGAGGTATCGATACCAGTAGCTTCAGATGATAACGAAAAATTGGGTAAATCGGTAAGTGGGGCGACAAAAATCTGCAGCTATCGATTGAGTCTATGAACCTGTAGAATTGTATGTAAAGTCACCCTGCGATGAATCGTCTAATGGCAAAATAGGAACAAGAACATACGGGACCGGAGGGTGATGTGGCAATGCTGATCATGGCGACGAACGATCGGTTAATTCCTATTCAACAAATTTGTCAATATTGTCTGATGGCAAGTCAGGCGGGCGAGCCTCGGTGGGAAAATGGACGACTTCAGTGTGGGCAAGCGATCGTGATGGAGTCTCCGCACCAGCCCGATCAGTTTGAATGTGAGATGGGATTTCGGGTGATTAAAATTTCATAATGTATCCTAAGAGAAAGTCTTGAATATGTTGTGTAAGGAATTGAGGGCAAAAAATGAATTATCGTGGTAGCAGCTTGAGCGTTCCTGAACGAATTTTTGCGGCGTTGCCCTACACCATTTCTCTGATGGCGGGCATTCCAGCTATTGTGCTGATAGCTGGATTTTTACCGAATGTCCCGATCGTCGATCTTCTAGCCCCCCTATTGTTTATTCCAATAGCACTCGATCGATTCCTTGGACCTGCTGCAAATCTGATCATTTTCTTTGGATTGTTTTTCTTCGTGGTTCGCAACAGCGATGTTAAGCAATTCATCCGGTTCCACACGATGCAATCGTTGATGATTGGGATTGCCGTGTCCGTTGCGGGATTGATTGGCCAGTTACTCGGTCCAGCCATGGGGTTATTCAGTGCTCTTTTAAGCATTGTTGTGAGTGCGGGTGTGGTGGGGGTATCTATTTACTCAATGATTTTGGCGTTGATGGGGAACTACACAAACATTCCATTGATATCGGAAGCGAGTGAGGCGCAGACTCGTTACTAGTTCACAAGAAGGGATGTATCAAACTAAGACAGAGACTATGTGGTTTCTGCATTGATTTTGAAATATATATTTTCTCAGAAATTATTTTTACTCAACGTGTGAAGAGAAATCTGTGAAATTATGGATCGATTGTCCGATCGTCTAGCTCTCAATCTGTTAACGTTCACCCTATCCAAAGCGCAGTCGCGTCTCTAGTCTCTCCTATGAAAAGCCTTTTCCTCGAACGTCTTCACAGCCCCGAACGCCCTGTCTTAGTTTTTGACGGAGCCATGGGGACGAACATTCAGTCTCAGGATTTGACCGCTGAGGACTTCGGCGGAGCCGACTATGAGGGCTGTAATGAATATTTAATTCATACTAAACCAGATGCGATCGCCAAGGTTCATCGAGATTTCTTGGCCGCTGGAGCTGATGTGATTGAAACCGATAGCTTCGGCAGTAGTCCGCTAGTGTTGGTAGAATATGATTTGCAAGATATGGCCTATGACTTGAGCAAACGATCGGCTCAGCTTGCTCGGCTCTGCGCGGATGAATATTCAACGCCTGCAAAGCCTCGATTTGTGGCAGGTTCGATCGGACCTGGAACTAAGCTGCCAACGTTGGGACACATTGGCTATGACGAGTTAAAAGAATCGTTTATTGTGCAAGCTGAAGGGCTTTTTGACGGCGGCATCGATCTATTCTTGGTTGAGACTTGTCAGGATGTTTTGCAAATTAAAGCGGCATTGAACGCGATCGAAGCTGTATTTAAGAAAAAAGGATCTCGTTTGCCTTTGATGGTTTCTGTGACCATGGAAGTTCAAGGCACGATGTTAGTTGGTACTGACATTTCTGGGGTGTTGGCAATTTTAGAGCCGTATCCGATCGATATTTTAGGGTTGAATTGTGCGACTGGACCCGATCGGATGGCAGACCATATCAAATATTTGGCAGAGAATGCACCATTTGTTGTCTCCTGTATTCCCAATGCGGGATTGCCCGAAAACATTGGTGGTCACGCGCATTACAAATTGACTCCAATGGAAATGCGAATTGCACTGCATCGGTTTATTGAAGACTTGGGCGTACAAGTGATCGGCGGCTGTTGTGGAACTCGTCCCTCTCACATTAAAGCTTTGGCAGAACTCGCCGCAGAGATGACTCCCAAAGCACGGGCAACTCGTCCGTCATTGCTGTTAAATGGTGCGAGTAATACCATCCGTCCGGCGATGAATTATATCCCATCTGCGGCTTCAATCTATGGTTCCCAGCCCTATGAACAAGATAATTCATTCTTGATTGTGGGTGAGCGTTTGAATGCGAGCGGCTCGAAGAAAGTTCGCGATTTACTAAATGAAGAGGATTGGGATGGATTGGTTTCTATTGCCAAATCACAAATCAAAGAAGGCGCGCATATTCTTGATGTGAATGTGGATTATGTCGGGCGTAATGGTGAAAGTGATATGAAAGAACTGGCATCGCGGTTGGTGACGAGTTCTACGTTGCCGTTGATGTTGGATTCGACGGAATGGGAGAAAATGGAAGCTGGACTCAAGGTGGTCGGTGGAAAATGTATTCTCAACTCAACTAATTATGAAGATGGCGACGACCGTTTTTTCAAAGTGCTAGAACTCGCGAAAGAATATGGTGCGGGTGTTGTAATTGGGACAATCGACGAAGACGGCATGGCGCGAACGGCAGAGAAGAAATTGCAAATTGCACAGCGGGCCTATCGTGCAGCACTTGAATATGGAATTCCGGCCCATGAGTTGTTCTTTGATACTTTAGCGTTGCCGATTTCGACCGGAATTGAAGAAGATCGTGAGAATGCAAAAGCAACGATCGATTCTATTCGGATGATTCGTGAAACCCTTCCCGGTGTTCACTTTATGTTAGGCGTGTCTAATGTTTCGTTTGGGTTAAATCAAGCCACTCGAATTACATTAAACTCAATGTTCTTACATGAAGCAACCCAAGTGGGAATGGATGGCGCGATCGTCTCTGCTGCTAAGATTCTACCTTTGGCTAAGATCTCTGAAGAACATCAAAAGGTTTGTTTGGATCTGATTTACGATCGGCGTGAATTCAACAGCGATGGCATTTGTACCTATGACCCATTGACAGAATTAACCAAACTATTTGAAGGTGTGAGTGCAAAAGATGCGCGATCGACGACAAGTTTGGCTGATTTACCGATCGATCAACGATTGAAGCAGCATATTATCGATGGCGAACGAATCGGTCTTGATGATGCGTTGAAAATTGCTTTAGCAGAAGGTCATGAACCACTTGCGATTATTAATACATTCTTATTGGATGGTATGAAAGTTGTGGGCGTATTGTTTGGTTCGGGACAAATGCAGCTTCCCTTTGTATTGCAATCTGCTGAAACCATGAAATCTGCGGTTGCATTTCTAGAGCCTTTGATGGAGAAGGTTGAAGGGCAAGATGATTCGGGCAAAGGTAAGTTTTTGATTGCTACGGTGAAGGGCGATGTTCATGATATTGGTAAGAACCTTGTTGATATTATTCTGACCAACAATGGTTATAAGGTAATTAATCTGGGAATTAAACAATCGGTAGACGCGATCGTGGATGCTTATGAAGCGCACAAACCGGATTGTATTGCGATGAGTGGATTGTTGGTGAAATCTACGGCATTCATGAAGGAGAATTTGAATGTATTTAATGATCGAGGCATTAGTGTTCCGGTGATTCTTGGTGGTGCGGCGTTGACTCCGAAATTTGTCTATGGCGATTGCCAAGAGGCTTACAACGGACAGGTGATTTACGGAAAAGATGCATTTGCTGATTTAATCTTTATGGATCGGTTCATGCCTGCAAAGAAATCCGAGCAATGGAAAGATGAGCAGGGATTCCTCGGTGAATATGAAGCATTTAACCAAAAGGGTCGCAAAGCGATTGAACAAGCAGAACTTGAACTTAATGGTCCACCGAAAGAAGAGAAGCCTGATGAGCCTGTGGTGATTGATTTGGTGCGATCGGAAGCCGTAGACATCGATATTCCGCGACCAACCCCACCCTTCTGGGGCAGCAAGATTCTGACCTATGAATCATTACCCATTGAAGAACTCTTTTGGCATATGGATCTTCAAGCTCTAATCGCAGGTCAATGGCAATTCCGCAAACCTCAAAATCAAACTCGTGAAGAATATGATGCATTCTTAGCAGCAAAGGTTTATCCAGTTCTAGACCGATGGAAAGAAGCCATACGATCGGAGAAATGGGTAGAGCCAACTTTAGTTTATGGCTATTATCCCTGTGCTGCGGAGGGCAATTCGGTCCATGTTTACGACCCATCCGTCATTGAACAAGGCTTGACTCCCAAGACTGCGACACCGTTCGTCACTTGGACATTCCCTCGTCAAAAGTCAATGCGTCGTCTTTGTCTTTCGGATTTCATTCGTCCGATTGAAGAAGACACGTTTGATGTATTGCCCATGCAGGCGGTGACAGCGGGTCATGTTGCCACTGAAAAAGCGCAGGAACTCTTTGCGGGAGATAACTATACTGAGTACCTCTATTTCAATGGTATGGCGGTTCAAATTGCAGAGGCGATCGCTGAATGGTCCCATGCAAAAATCCGTCGTGATTTGGGATATGGCGAGCTTGAACCGGACAATATCCGCGATATGTTAGCCCAACGTTATCAAGGGTCTCGCTATAGTTTCGGTTATCCAGCTTGTCCGTTGGTTTCTGAGCAGTTCAAACAATTGGAAATCATGGGGACCGATCGGATTGGGTTAACGATGGATGAAAGTGAACAACTTTATCCTGAACAATCTACGACGGCATTCGTGATTTACCATCCTGCGGCGAAGTACTTTAGTGCGTAGGGTCTATGAGAGAATAGATCGGCTATTCTTTGTCGTTAGCCGATCGAAACTTTTGACTTGGCTGAGATCATTCTTGAAACTAATGTGGAGCGATCGTCCATGGTTTTTGTAGCCGAAACTGCCCGTAAAACCAACTCTTACACGGCTGAACAATATCTTGAACTAGAGGTATCAGCAAGAAATCGCAATGAATATTGGAATGGAGAAATTATCCCGATGGCTGGTGGAACCCCGACGCATAATAAAATTGCGAGTAATATGAATGCGTTGTTATGGTTTGGATTGAAGCAGAAGCAGAAACCCTACGATTTGTTCATTGCTGATCAACGTCTTGTCATTCCCGATCGTAACATCTATGTCTATCCTGATGTCATGGTTGTACCTCGTCCGATCGAACTTCAAGATGGACGAAAAGACACGGTGATGAATCCAGTTTTGATTGCAGAAGTGTTGTCTAATTCAACTGAAGCATACGATCGGGACAAAAAATTTTCAGCCTATCGCACCATTCCAACCTTTCAAGAGTATGTACTCATTGATCAATACCATGCTCACGTAGAACATTATGTAAAACAAGGTCCGCATCAGTGGCTGTTCACAGAATATGATGGCTTAGATGAGCGGATAACACTGACTTCAATTTCAGTAGAAATCAGTTTGGCAGATTTGTATGGGAACGTTGAGTTTTAGCAAGAGATATGGCACTTAGTACGGGTATTAAAGTTCCATCATCTATGTGCGGGAATACTCAGACTATGCGATCGTTTGATAGTGAAAAGGCGATCGTACATTTTCCGAATCATCTAGGTGCGCGGGATTCGGAGACTAAAAAAGGCGATTGGGCGATATATGACCAACAAAATCTAGGTGGCTAAAATTATTGCTGAACTTCTAGGGTTCAGGACAGCTTACTAAAACGATCGTACATCATCTCTAAAAGCCATCTCTGATCATTTGGATTCATTCTTAGCATTAACATAATAATTCCCTTTTCCATTTCAGTAAATTGCCGACCTGCGACTCGATTGTGTTGATATAGTCTGATTCTCCTTTTAGCATTCCATAAACCCAGCCATCCCTGTGCCCCATCAATCTCCTCTGCCGAATAAGCTCTTCTAACTTAGCAAGCACTTCAGGACGCATATTAAAATAATAGTAAACTTATTGTACAAATAGAGAATAGTACAGACTTTAAACCTCTGTCAATCTGATATCTTGAAGTCGCGAAATTCCTTCACAATCACTTTGCTCAGTCGCCCACCCCCCACAGCTGCCCATTCTGTTTTGGGTACGATCAATGAACATGATCATCGCATCAAGATTCAGACAGTTTGTTTCTGTGATGCTTCGATTGACCAAACAATCGTTTATTCTAGATATATACATTTCTTACTCTGCATCTTAACCCATGAAATCTTTCAATAAATATTTCCTAACGATCGTCTCCACCCTGGCGATCAACATCCCGATCGCCTCTGCTGAAACCGTAACAGTAATAGAAGGCCCGAATAATTTCCCCAACGGCAGCACCTCAGAAATGGTCAGACCCAGAAACTACACCCAAGGCAATAGCGGTTCCCCATATCATCCGCTCTATTCACCCCCAAATACTGTCCCCTATCGCCTCTCACCCACCCCACAAGGAAGCCCATACTTTACCTACCCACAAATCAATACACGCCCCAATTCCACAACAGAACCTCGCCAACCCCAGCAGACCATGGGCTTAACCTACACTAATCAAGGAGGAATCGACCACTTCAGCATGTACATGGACTGGGGAAACATCGCCACCCAGCAAAATCAACCTCAAGTCGCCCTCAACTGGTACAAAAAAGCCCTAGCCATGCGTCCCACCGATAAAAGCGTAATCCGCGCAATTCAATCCCTGCAAACTTCCACTCGGAAATAATACATAGCTCATCAGTGAAATGTAGATAGTTTCACCTCATATCAGTTTTATAGCTGAACAGAATCCACTCTAAAATCATGGTGGAGCTGTGGGTTTTATAACGAGCCATTGGGTGATGGGGGAAAGCGATTTCCAGCCGAGGAAAGTGCCGATTGGCTCGGCTCGTTGGATTTGAATTCGGGTTAAGCTGCCGCCGTAGAGTTGCTTTAGTTGAAATAGTTTCGTTTCACTTTCTAAGGTCACGCCATTAATGACCAGTCGTCCGCCATCGGTTAGGGCATCCCAACAGGTTTCAAATACGCCCGATCGGGTAACGCCGCCGCCGATAAAAATACTGTCGGGTCGCTGAAGATTTTGCAATGCTTCTGGGGCGCGTCCGGCGATAATTTTGAGGTTTGGGACTCCGAGATTTTTCGCGTTGTGGGTGATATTTGCTAGACGATCGGGATGAGATTCGATGGCGATCGCTTGGTTTCTCGGATGGGTTCGCATCCATTCAATGCCAATAGACCCACTGCCTGCCCCGACATCCCAAAGAAGCTGACCGGGAACGGGCGAAAGGGCGGCGAGGGTCAGGGTACGGATTTCTTGTTTGGTGAGCTGTCCGTCGTGTTGATATTCTGCATCAGGAATTGAGCGTGGGGCATCGTGGGTTTGGATGGCGATCGTGTTGAGGGGGGAGATCGGTTGGGTGAATTTTTGGTGAGCGATCGTATGTAATTGGTTTTCTTTCAGACCGCCAAGATGTTCGAGAATTGTGACTTCTGCGTCACCATATCCCCATTCAGTCAGCCGATCGCAGATCAGATTTGGCGTATGTTGATCGCTGCTGAGAACCAGGAGTTTGGCGTTTGGGTAGAGGGCAGCGCGGAGGAATGCAGGATCTCGACCACACAGGCTGATGGTTTCGACTTCTGTGCTAGACCAACCGAGGCGCGATCGGGCCAGAGTGAAGGCGGAAAGTGCGGGAATGATTTGCATTTCTGGTAGGGGAATCGATCGTAGCAAAGTGGTGGCGATGCCGTGACACAGTGGATCGCCGCTAGCAAGAATGCAAACAGGTTGACCGCGATGGGTGAGGAGTTCGGTGATGGAGTCTTGAATGGGTGAACTCCAGAGAAGCCTTGTGCAGGTGATAGTTTGGGGGAGAAATTTTAGGTGCCGATCGCCGCCAATGATTAGGGTTGCGGTGCTGATGGCGTGATGAGCGATTTCACTGAGAGAATCAAAACCGTCGTCGCCAATTCCAACGATCGTGAGCCAGGGTTTGGGTTCTGTTGTTTTTTGGGGCATTGCGATCGGGTTTTTCTGGGATTACGCGCTCTATGGTACGCTTTTGAGGCTGAAAATGTGGGAAAGTCCGGTGAGATTCCGGGGCTGTGCCGCAACTGTAATGTTGAGATTTGATTCAAATTTTCGACCAGTCAGAACGCCACTTTTTAGCATTATTCTCTATGATTTACCATTTCCTGCGACGCACAGGAACGGAGCAAGTGTGATTGTTAAATTGACGGCTAAATTGACGGCTGGATTGATTGATAAAAGTGTTGTTGAATTGGCGAGTTGTCCGGGATTATTCTGTCCAACGATCGCAGCCGATGGAATCTTAACTAGAATTCGGACTCCTGGTGGGATGGTGTCTTGCTCCCAATTGTCCACACTCGCAAGGGTCATGGAACGATCGAAATGTTCGCAACTATTAATTACAAATCGGGCGAATATCCAATTACGATCGGCTGAGAATTTAACAGAATTTGATTTGAATGATTTGCAAGAGGTAGGACTAGCCGCAAGGAATCCTGATGTTGATCATTTACGCAATATAATGACGAGTCCGATGGCGGGGCTTGAATTAGCCGCGTTTGATGTAGTCCCGGCACTGCGAGAGATTGAACGATATATTTGTGAAACTCCAAAGCTTGCGGCCTTAAGTGCAAAGTTTAGTATTGGGATTGATGGCGGTGAATTGGTTTCGGTTTGCGATCGGGCTAATGATATTTGGCTAGTGGCGGAGAATGGCGGATATCGTTTAGTTTTGAATTTAGGGCAGGAATGGCGATCGGAGATTGTAAGTGATGATCCGGTGGAGTTGGTGCGGGCAGTAGCCGATCGGTATTTGCAGTATGCAGATCAAGTTGTGAACAAATCCGTTAAACATCGTCGAAGTCGCAAGCCAAGATTAAGAGATGTAATTGAATGGATTGGGAAAGAACGTTTTTTAGATGGATTGGTAGATTTTAGGATCTCGGAGGACACGGCGAGCCATGTCCCTACGGTGGGTAAATTGGGTGAGGCTGAATTGTTGCATTCACAAAAGGATCCCGATCGGGTTGGATTGGAGATTGTTTGTGCGTTGGGGAAATTGAGCATTGAAAAAATTAATGGTTTGATTGCAGTTTTAGAATGGTTTGATTTAGATGAAATTCGGCTGACTCCTTGGCAAACATTGATTATTCCTAATGTGCTGCGATCGTCCCTGAAATCAATCAAGCTAGCATTATCTGAAATCCCCTTAAACCCAAATCCCAATCATCCGGCGCGGGGAGTCGTCGCTTGCAGTGGAAAATCAGGATGTGCTTCAGCCGCAACCCACGCTCAAGAACATGCCCAACAATTGATTACACAACTCGCAAACTATCCCGATCGTTCATTTCCCAGCATTCATATTAGCGGTTGTGAAAAGCTTTGTGCCCAGCCTAGAGGACGTGATCCCGATCGCGATATTGTTTTGATAGGGTGCGAGGTCAATGGAACCGAGCGCTACAGCATCGAGCCGCAGGGATTGCAATACGGTCTATTGTGTCCTGATGATGCGATCGCCCAAATCATTACCAGCCTCAACGCAAGAAATGACTAACAATCACTTCAATCATTAATTCTCAAATCTTAATTCTTAGTTCTCACATGCTTGATTATATTCGCGATGGTGCGGCAATTTATGATAAATCATTCGCAATGATTCGCGCCGAAGCCGACCTTTCTGAAGTGCCGATTGACTTAGAAAAACTTGTAGTGCGACTCATCCATTCCTGCGGGATTACCGATATTGTCAAAGATATTGAAGCCTCGCCCAATGCTGGAACAATAGGCCGTAATGCCCTAGCCAATGGTGCGCCGATATTATGTGATGCCCATATGGTCGCAAATGGTGTGACCCGTAGTCGATTGAGTGCAAACAATTCAGTGATTTGTACATTGCGCGACGAGCGAACGCCAGAACTGGCCAAACAATTGGGCAACACCCGATCGGCGGCAGCGATGGAATTATGGCTACCCGATTTAGCTGGGGCTGTAGTGGCGATCGGTAATGCTCCGACAGCGTTGTTTCATTTGCTTGAAATGATTGACCACGGCGCACCCAAACCCGCATTAATTTTAGGGTTTCCCGTGGGCTTCGTCGGGGCCGCAGAATCAAAGGCAGAATTAGCAGCCAATAGTCGGGGAGTGCCGTTTGTGACACTGCATGGTCGTAAAGGCGGAAGTGCCATTGCAGCAGCGGCGGTGAATGCTTTAGCACAGGAAAAGGAGTAACAACATGACCACTTCACTTGGAAAACTGTATGGTATTGGGCTTGGTCCGGGCGACCCAGAACTATTGACCTTGAAAGCCTATCGAATTTTAAGATCCGTGCCCATTGTGGTGTATCCCATGTCGCCCGATGGTCGGTGTATTTCTCGATCGATCGTCGCTGAATATTTGCAACCGCATCAAATCGAAATGCCTATGGTATTGCCCTTCAAGCCGGGAGAATCATCGCAACCGGGCTATCAAGTAATGGCAGATAAAATGGCCGTGCATTTGGCGCAAGGTCAAGATATTGCGGTGTTGTGCGAAGGCGATCCATTCTTCTTTGGCACGTTCATGTATTTGTACAATCGATTGAACGATCGGTTCCCCACTGAAATAATTCCCGGTGTGTCGTCCGTGATGGCCTGTGCGGACATGTTGGGCGCACCACTTACCTATCGTAATGATACTTTTATGGCATTGTCTGGGACGCTGGATGCGGAGATTTTGAAAAGTCGATTATTGATGGCAGATGCGGCGGTGTTGATGAAATTAGGGCGAAATTTTGTCAAAGTGTATGGTGTATTAGAGAGTTTAAATTTACTCGATCGTGCCCTATATATTGAACGCGCCACGATGAAAGAACAGCGAATTATTCCCATTCGTGAAGTGGATTCTACTCAGGTGCCATATTTTGCGATGATTGTAATCCCAAGTCAATGGAAATGGCAGGACGGCTAAATGACGATCGCAGTAATTGTACTCAGTCAACAGGGCGTGACGATTGCCAAACAAATCAAATCTGGATTGCCCGATGTAATCATTTATGGATTAGCCGATCGGGTTGCAATTTGTGATGTAGATTATCATTATCAAAACTTTGGTGACGTGATTCAAATGTTGTTTCGATCGGGTGTGACGATCGTTGGTATTTGTGCGTCAGGAATCATCATTCGTAGTGTGGCTGAACTTTTAAATGATAAATGGCAAGAGCCACCTGTGCTTGCTATTGCAGAAGATGGAAGTGCGGTTGTTCCGCTGTTGGGTGGTTTGAAGGGTGCGAATACGATCGCCCGACAGATTGCAGATTTGTTTGAAACTGAAGCCGCAATTACAACCAGTGGAGATATCCGATTTCGCACCGCGTTATTAGCGCCACCACCGGGTTATCGTCTTGTCAATCCTGAACATGCCAAAGCCTTTCTATCTAATTTGCTAGCTGGACAACGCGTTAAACTCATTGGTGATGCACCTTGGTTGATTCAAAGTAAATTGCCGTTTTCTGATGACGCTGAATTAACCATTCAAATCACCAGTTCAAATGGAAATCCTAGCGATCGCACTCTTGTCTATCATCCTCCTGAATTACAGCCATCGGGAAAACTATTTGTAATTGGAACGGGTCCAGGAGCCGATCGGTGGATGTCGCCGGAAGTGAAACAAGTATTAAAACAATCAACCGACTGGGTGGGATATACAACCTATTTAAACTTAGTTGAACCAATGCGTACCCATCAAATTCGTCACGACTCAGACAATCGCGTTGAACTCGATCGGGCGGCTCAAGCCCTAGACCTAGCAGCAACGGGACGAAATGTTGTGATTGTTTCGTCGGGTGATCCAGGTATTTTTGCTATGGCAGCGGCAGTTTTTGAAGCGATCGAAACCCTTGACAAACCAGAATGGCGATCGATCGATTTACAAATTTGTCCCGGCATTTCTGCAATGCAAGCCGCCGCCGCACAAATTGGTGCACCCTTAGGTCACGACTTCTGTGCAATATCATTGTCTGATATTCTGAAACCTTGGTCAGTAATTGAACAACGATTAACCGCTGCTGCTCAAGCTGATTTCGTTATGGCGTTTTACAATCCCATTTCCACCCAAAGACGTTGGCAACTCGATCGGACCAAAGAACTACTCTTACAATTCCGATCGGACACCACGCCTGTAATCCTTGCTCGGAATGTCGGGCGATCGGGTGAATTGATTCGGGTGACAACCCTCGGTGAATTGAATGCAAATGATGCTGATATGCGAACTCTGATTATTATTGGTTCAAGTCAAACTCGAATATTAGAACGATCGGGGCACGATTTACCCTGGGTTTATACGCCGAGACGTTATCAACCTGAATAAAATAAGGATTGCTCAAACAGCATAAGCCATCAACTTCACGAATATTGACACCCAAGAACTATACCGCCATCCGTCGATCGATCGCCTCGCCCCAAGTTTCCGTCATCTCAGCCACCGAAACATTGATCACCGTTTGCTCCTGAACCACAATTTCCAAAGCCGATCCAATGACCCTGCCAATGAATTGCCAATGATCTTGCAAAGAATCATTCAAATAGGTTTCCCATTCCGTTTGATTCTCCGGTGACACGGTAGCAATAATCCGCGCCCCGCCTTCCGCAAACAGAGCATAATCCAAACAATGACTTTCACTCATCAATTCAATCGCTGCACCAATATTGCCACCAATGCAAGATTCCGCCAATGCAACGGCTAATCCCCCTTCGGAACTATCATGGGCTGATTTAATCCAAGAGTGTCGAATGCCTTCACGACAGGCCGCTTGTACCGATCGTTCCAACTCGAAATCAACAACAGGCGGCTGACCTGCGGCAATAGTTTGAATCGCCATCAAATACTCAGACCCACCAAAACTAATCGTATTTGCTTGGGCATGGGTCGGTAATCCTAAAAGATAAATTCGATCGCCTTCCGTTCTAAATCCTTGACCCAC
>JAYVUU010000012.1:0-6196 GCA_043787635.1 Synechococcales cyanobacterium
CGCAGTGCCCTCTATGGTGATTAATACCTCAAATCTGGTTGATCCTCTAGCAATTCATAATCTATCGCTCGTCGTCGCCAGCATTTTGATCATTGTTTACGCCTTAACCTTGCTGTTTTCCCTCAAAACCCACAGCTATCTCTATCAAGTCAGCCAACTTGAAGACATCCAAGAAGCTCCTCCCAATATCTGGCTTTGGCTCTCTGCACTCTTCGCATCCACCGTTGCCGTCGCTCTAGAATCAGAACTTTTCGTCAGCGTGGTGGAATCAGAGACCACAAGACTAGGGCTAACTTCACTCTTTACGGGCGTTATTTTGTTGCCATTAATTAGCGACATCGCAGGCTACGTTACCGTAATTCGATTGGCACGACAGAACAAAATGGATTTGGTCATGGCCACAATTTCGGGGGATAGTTTGTTGATTGCCCTCTTCGTTGCGCCCGTGCTGGTGTTCATCGGGCAAGCGATCGGACAGCCCATCGATCTGAATTTCAGCGTATTTCAAGTCATCGCCGTCGCGATCGCCGTTGCTGTAACCAATCTAATTTGCTTTGGTGGTCGATCGAATTGGCTCGATGGCACATTGTTACTGGCAACCTATTTAGTTTTAGGCGTAGCTTTTTATTATCATCCAGAAGCGTTTTAATTTATCCATAGGCTCACAGCCCCATCAAAATCCTGAAAATTAATCCCGTGGGTGAGTACATAAGTCTTATGCTGAAACGTGATCTAAAACGTAAAGCAACGCGGGTTTTGACCCCAGGGATGAATTGAAATGAGCGATCAAAATTTACTTAAAAAACAAGTGGGCTATGCAGCAGCCGATCGGGTTAAATCTGGCATGATTGTCGGTCTTGGGACGGGTTCGACGACAGCCTTTGCAATTCAAGCGATCGGTGAACGGCTCCAGTCTGGCGATCTGAAAGACGTAAAAGGTATCCCCACCTCGTTCCAAGCGATCGTCCTAGCGCGTCAATACGGTATTCCCTTGGTGAGTCTTGATGAAGTAGACCGCATTGACATTGCGATCGATGGCGCGGACGAAGTGGACCCCCACAAAAATCTGATCAAAGGGGGTGGAGCTGCTCATACTCAAGAAAAAATTGTTGATTCCCTAGCTGAACAATTTATCGTTGTTGTCGATGAGTCTAAGCTAGTTGACAAACTAGGATCTACGTTTCTACTTCCCGTCGAAGTCTTACCCATGGCGGTTGCTCCCGTCAGTCGTGCGATCGAAGCTCTTGGTGGTAAACCAACCCTTCGTATGGGCGTTCGGAAAGCGGGTCCGGTGGTCACAGATCAAGGAAACCTAGTCATAGACGTGAAATTTGATGATATTCCCGATCCGGCTGGATTAGAGAAGACTCTGAACAATATTCCCGGTGTGCTTGAAAATGGGTTATTTGTCAACGTGGCTAATGTGATTCTGGTCGGTGAAATTAAGGATGGGGTCTCGATCGTCCGTGAGATCTGAGGATTATCTAGCGGCAAAATCCGGGGCACGGCAAGCCATGCCCCTACGGGGTTCCGAACCCGGATCTGTAGGGACATGGCTTGCCGTGTCCTGAACTGGACGTGTCCTGAACTTGCTGTGTCCTAAAACCCAACGAGATGATCTTAGGCATTCAAGCCATCCCATACCGTTCAAAAGGCTCACCCGCTATCATAAAAATGAATCTCACGTAAAAATCTACGATCGCCATGCAATACCGCCGCTTCGGACGCACAAATCTACAAATGCCCGTCTTCTCCTGTGGTGGAATGCGCTACCAACATTCCTGGAGCGACCTGCCCGAAAAAGACATCCCCGAAGCCAACCAAAAAAACCTCGAAGCCATCATCCACCGCTCCCTAGAACTCGGTATCAACCATATCGAAACCGCCCGCGCCTACGGAACCTCTGAACTGCAACTTGGCAAAATTCTCCCCACATTCCCTCGCGAACAGCTAATTGTCCAGACTAAAGTCGTCGTTAAAGACAGCCCCAAAGACTTTCTTGATACCTTCCACAATTCCCTAAAACTCCTAAACCTTGACTACATCGATCTCCTAGGGATTCACGGTCTCAATCTCGATCGTCACCTTGAGACCTGCCTCGCCCCCGGTGGCTTGCTAGAGGTGGCTCGTAAATTACAGGCTGAAGGTAAACTTCGCCACATTGGATTCTCAACCCACGGCCCGACCGATGTGGTTGTGAAGGCGATCGAAACGGACCAATTCGACTACGTAAATCTACACTGGTACTACATTAATCAAACGAACTGGGCTGCGATCGAAGCCGCCACCCACCACGACATGGGCGTATTCATCATCAGCCCCAGCGACAAAGGTGGAAAACTCTACGACCCTCCCCAAAAATTAGTCGATCTCTGCCAACCCCTCAGTCCCATGGTATTCAATGACTTGTTTTGCCTCAGCCACCCTCAAATTCATACCCTAAGCCTGGGTGCTGCCACTCCGACTGACTTTGACGAACATCTCAAAACCCTAGACCTCATTCAAACTGCTGACCAAATCTTGCCGCCGATTCTAGCCAAACTCGATCAAGCGGGCATCGATGCCTTAGGCGAAAACTGGTGGCGCAATTGGCACAAGGGTCTGCCCAGCAACGAAGACACCCCCGATCGGCTCAACATTCCTATGACCCTCTGGCTGCGAAATCTAGTCCTCGCGTATGATATGCACGACTATGCCAAAAGCCGATATAACCTTCTAGGTAACGCTAGTCATTGGTTCCCAGGATCTCGTTTAGATCCCGGAATCAACCTCGACCGACTTCGCCCGCTCCTAGCGAACAGTCCTTTTGCCCAAGAAATTCCAGAACTGCTCACTGAAGCACATCACCTTCTGGTTGCCGAAACAGTACAGCGCCTGAGTCAAAGTAGCTAGACAATGTTAGACCGCCTATCTCCCAGGGAAATGACTTTACTCCTTAGGGAATGATTTTGAGTGAGTTAGGACTCGTAATCAGAGGTGTGTAATGCTACATTAATTGGGTATGCGTAACGTATACCCAGCGACGAATTCTGGATAAACCTGAGTGATTCAGACTTTGTAAGACGTGACACGGGCTGAAAGCTTTTGTTCCAAAAATCAGTTTGTCTCGTATCCTTAAACAGATTGTCGCTTAAAGAGCGCTCCTCAAAACCACACACAACCCTCAACTAACCACTATAAGGTTTTATACATCATGAAAAAGAATATCTTGGGCCTTGCCACAGGTCTCATCGTAGCGCTTTCCTTGACTGCTTGTGGCGAAACTCCAGCACCTGAAGCACCCAAGGCTCCTGCAACTACTCAGCCAAAAGCTGCGACACCAGTTGAGAAGACTGACAAAATGAAGAGCGAGACTGGCAAGCCTGCTGACGCAACCAAGAAGCCTGCTGATGCAACCAAGAAGCCTGCTGATGCTAAAGGCATGACTGGTGAAATGGGCAAGAAATCTGCTGAACCTGGTGACGCTGTGAAGCCAACTCCTGAAGCTCCCAAAAAGAACTAACGTTCATCCTCAATCGGGTCGATCGGTCAACAGTTCTATAACCCTGACCGATCGACCCAAATGTTTTAAATACCTCATTAAATCAGACCTTCGGGTTATTATTTGATGGGGTATTTTTAATTCAGATCTCCAATTCCATAATCTTCATCGAGAACCATCATGACGGCCAGCAGCTTGTATAGTGAAGACCACTACATCGTGTTAGAGACCGACCGTCCCGAAACGTTGCTTGATGCCGCAGAACTCGCCGCCAAACTGACCGCCTTACTACAACAACAACCGGATTTGATTCCCGATGATCTTCGATCGCAATCACCAGAGAATCAAGTTCGATCGCTTCTCGATACCGTTTGTGAGCTTGATATGGGTATTGGTCAATACCTTCAGTGGTACGCCGTTCGCTTGGAGAAATAGCTGTCGCCTCGAGGCTTACATAAAAAATGTTCGTTTGTTGGGTGCTTCCGTTTGGAATTCCAGGTCAGCGCATTCCCCAGGCGAGGTGACGATCGCCACTTCCACAGAGTTCTCTTTATTGGAGCTTGGCGAAACCTTCACCTTGACATCTGGTCCAAAAAAGCGCGTCATCTTATCCTCTTTTCCTTTCCAGGTTTCTAAATCAATCAAAGGTGACTCAAATTCCATCACCAACGTATAAAAACCTCCCGTCAGCGTCTCCCAGATTCCACTCATGACGGGGCGGTGGTCTGTCGTTGGACTCATTCCCAATGCACCCAGTACGGCATCCAGATGAGCTTCTTGACCATAACGATAGCGGGTCACATCATTAAAAATTTGAAGCTGGGTTTTGGTTGCTTGGTCCGGACGGAGGGCTAATACCTCTGACGACGGCTCCAGTTTAATGGGGACAGGCTTCAGTTCTGCGGCTTTCAAGGCAAGGCCACCGAGCAATAGGGGAATCCCATAGAAAAAACAAGCCAAATTTAACGTCGGCTGATTCGTCACATAGGCATAGATTCCAACCGCTGTCATTAGACCGCCTAAACTTTGCCCAAGAATTGCAAGAGGAAGTTTACGTAGCATGGTCAACACCTATCCTTGATTAAAGGTTAAGAAATGTGAATGTATACTCTATTATCCAGTGATATGGCGCAGATGCGATCGGGAATCGGGAAAAGCTTCAAAGCCGTGAAAATGACCTCTACGATCGTCCCTCTAGCCGCTGTTGCCATTCCGCATCGAGTTTATCTTTTTGCGCCAAATCTTGATCCAATAGATCCCGATCGCTGTCGTATGCGATCGATTGCTGATCAATGCGCAACCGTTGTTGAAATGCTTTGGATTGAATTAGCTTATTTTGTAGCGCTTCATCGGGAGTATTTAATTGACGCGCTCGTTTTGACCTATCGGAATTTCGATCGGCAATTTTTCTATTCTTTTGTCCTTGAATCAACCAGCGTAATGTTGGAACCCCTAAATAAAATCCACTGTAGGCCAATGCCCCCATGGAAATCGATCGGAGAATGCCCTCAGGAGCGGCAACCGATCGGGGCAAAATCCCAGTAAAAAAGAGACTCAACACCAAAATCACCCCGCCAATCAGCGCCGCCCACGTCACCAATGTAGGATCTCCCAAACTTAGTTTCCAAGGCTTCTCTTCAAGATAACTGGGAATAGTATTGATCCGATCGTCTTCTGCGGCCATTTGGACTGTTTTCTGTACCGTCTTCTGGAGTTCAGGAAAGGTATAAATCAACTGTCCATCGCCTGTCACTTCAGGTGACCCATTAAATCGCACGAGGACAGGTAACACATACTGATCTTCATCAGGATCCAACTTATTCAGGGGCACATCCAGATAGGGCGTAAGCTGCTCGGCCACCACCGCACCACCAGACTGGGCAATCCGTTGGGCAATAGTTTCCCAACGACGATCTTCAAGATTGCGATTAGGGTTGCCGTCACCAAATACAAACGAAAAGATGGTTTCTAAAAATGACAATTGTTTGCCGTCATCATGGGGCTTAGGTCCACCAAAACTCAACCAATCTCCCGACCAAATGAACCAGCTACCGAAGCCCATACTGGAGGAGTTTCCATCACTGCGCCCAAACCCGCCGCCAAAACTACCGCCCGATCCGCTCGAATTATCATTGTCCGAATCCATCGTGGTGATCATGATGAATCCGACCGCAAGAATAGCAAACAAAACCACAAATAACGAGCAACCAAACAGCACCCGGACCAGCCAGAACAATGTTCCTGAGATGCTGTTCCACCACGCCTGCAATTGCAATTGCCAATACTTAGTTTGGAGGGTCGATCTAAAATTTTGGGGAAACGTGTAGGCAATATCTCCAGATTCTGTCACCTGCATTCGCGCTCCCGTCTGCGCGGCCAAGGCCAATAGTCCTTGTTCAGCGATCGCCACATTCAAGCCCGATTGTGTGGCAACATCTCCCACGGTTGCCCGATACTGAAGTCGATCGATCGCCGTCATGATCGCTGGATTGAGATCTGCTAACGTTGCCATAGGAAGTAGGATGGGGATTAATCGGAACTAAATGCTCTTACGTTTATTATAGGGTCTAAAATTAAACCCATAGTCCAATCTTATTCGTCCCACAGGGGTTCTACATCAGTTCAGCAAGCTCCATCCATCGATCGGTCGATCGTTCAATCTCACTATTCACGTTAGCCAACCGATCGGACAATATCTGAACATCGCTATAGCCG
>JAYVUU010000013.1:0-13888 GCA_043787635.1 Synechococcales cyanobacterium
ACCCGATCCCCCTAAATCCCCCTTAAAAAGGGGGACTATGAAATAAGATCTATTCTTGTTCCCCCTTTTCAAGGGGGCTAGGGGGATCGGGTTTCAATGCAAATAGGAACCGTAAAGTTGTGCGTAGACAGCAGCTAACCAAGGGGATTTGGGGGATAAAGATTCATTGAAAAAACTAATCAATATTTAAATGGTTTCCCTTCGCCGCATTACCCGAATTTCCACTACATTACTGGCAACTTACTATGCCTACATGTTGGAGTATCGAGCAGAACTCATCGTCTGGGCACTTTCTGGCTCACTTCCCTTTATTCTCATGGGGGTTTGGCAGAAGGCTGCCGCTAGTGGAAATTTTGGTCTCACGTCTTTAGAGTTTACTCGATATTTTCTAGCTAGCTTTTTGATTCGACAACTGACGGTTGTGTGGGTGATTTGGGAATTTGAACGAGAAATTAATGAAGGAAAACTCGCGTTTCGATTGCTTCAACCCTTAGATCCCGGATGGCATCATGTTTGGAATCATATTAGTGAACGATTTGCTAGGATTCCGTTTGTTGCGATATTAATTGCGTTCTTTTTTACGCTTTATCCTGCTTCATTTTGGGTTCCCAATCTGACGACAGCATTACTTTTTTTGTTGTCGGCAGGGTGTGCGTTTGCGTTGCAGTTTTTGATTCAATATACTTTGGCAATGTTGGCATTTTGGACCGAGAAAGCTACGGCTTTACAAGACATGTGGTACATTTTTCATCTGTTTTTATCCGGTGCGATCGCCCCCATTACTGTTTTTCCTGAGGGCATCCGAAAGGTCATTACCTTTTTGCCATTTCCTTACATTGTCAATTTTCCCGCTAGTATTCTCGCCGGATTACCCGTAAATTTAACCCAAGGATTTAGCGTGATACTGATGTGGATTGTTATCTTTTTCACTCTCAATCGCTATTTATGGCGCAAAGGACTTAAACAATTCTCTGGAATGGGGGCGTAGATGAAACGTCACTTTAAACTAATTAGACTGTTTTGGAGTACCACGATCGCCGCCGCATTGGAATACCGATTAAACTTCTTATTTGCCACTATCAGTAGTTTGGGTGGATTAACAGGTAGTTTATTTGGGCTATCTCTCTTCTATCGAAACAGCTACCAATTTGCAGGTTGGAACTGGGAACAATCACTGCTACTTGTAGGAATATTCACATTTTTAGAAGGCATCGCCACCACGTTTCTCGCAGGCAGTCTAGGGAAAATCTATAAACATATTGAACAAGGCACCCTAGATTTTATTCTACTCAAACCCATCAGCTCTCAATTTTGGCTCTCGACCCACAGCCTTTCAATTTGGGGAATTCCAAATATTTTATTCGGTCTTTCCGTCATTCTCTACTCTGGCTCAAAACTTGGTCTTGGACCCACTAACTATCTCGCTGGAATTCTACCGATCGTCAGTGCCATCATGATTCTGTACAGCATCTGGTTCATGATGAGTGCCACTAGCATCTGGTTCACCAAGATCTACAATCTTACGGAAGTTCTAAAAGGACTACTTGAAGCCGGACGTTTTCCGATCGCGGCCTACCCCTCAGCCTATCAATTCTTTTTCACCTTCATCATCCCGATCGGATTCATCACCACCGTCCCAGCCGAAACCATTCTAAATCGGGCTTCTAGTGGGACATCAATAATTTCTCTATTAGTTGCAACTCTACTATTTATTGTTTCTAATCGATTTTGGATATTTGCACTGAGGTTCTATACGAGCGCTTCAAGCTAAGCGTTTATGGAATACGGTACATTGTCAGAACGCGATACCTGGGGACGATCATGATCGAAGTCGAAAACCTAAGTAAACTCTATGGATCCACCGCAGCTATTCAAGACGTGAGTTTCTCCGTTGAAACAGGTGAAATCATGGGATTTCTTGGGCCTAACGGTGCAGGGAAAACGACTACAATGCGGATCCTTGCAGGCTATCTTCCCGCCACAACGGGGACCGCAAAGGTTGCAGGGTTTGAAGTTCATACCGATTCTCTGAAGGCTCGACAAAAAATTGGCTACCTTCCAGAAATACCGCCGCTGTATTCAGAAATGACGATCGAAGGTTTTTTAAACTTCGTCGCAAAAATAAAAGGAGTCAGTGCAGGCGATCGTCCTAGCCGAATTAATTATGCTCTGGAAAAATGCAATTTACTAGATCGTCGGAAAGTCCTGATACGTAAGCTTTCTAAGGGATTTAAACAACGAGTTGGGATAGCTCAGGCGATCGTCCATGATCCACCAGTCATTGTATTAGATGAACCCACTGTCGGGCTGGATCCCAAACAAATTATCGACGTTCGCAAATTAATCAAGGGACTGGCTGGCAATCACACCGTTATCCTGTCAACCCACATCCTTCCCGAAGCCAGTGCGGTGTGTGATCGGGTCACCATCATTAAAAGTGGCAGAATTGTCGCCACCAATAAGCCAGACCGCTTAATGACCGATTTACGGGCCAGCACCGGCTACGAGATTGAGGTTGATTCGGACTACGATCGAGTCCGAGAAATATTAATCAGGATTCCCCATCTCAATACAGTCACGATCGCGGATTCTAAACCCCTTCAAGCCGATCGGCTAAGACTGCTCATCACCTCCGAAGGCTCTCAGGAAATTGGCTGTGATATTTCTACAGCACTCGTCTCTAATGGACTTCCTCCCTACGAAATGCGTAGAATCCAAGCCAGTTTGGAAGATGTCTTTTTAGAATTAACGACCGAAGATCCCAGTATGATTGAGCCAATATCGAGCTAGTTAATGAATCCCACACCAAATCTGACAGGGAGACCGAGACGTGAAACTAATTTGGGCCAATATTCTGGCCATCTACGGACGAGAGCTGCAAAGCTACTTTGTTACCCCTTGGGGATATTTAATTGCAGGAGTATTTTGGCTAGTTTCAGGCTTCTTATTCTCAGTGCTTTACTACAACCTGACTGCCCAAAGTATCTTGATGGGAGGCGACCCCAATCTTCCCTCTGTTGATTATGCCTATGAATTAATTCGGACGTTTTTACGAGTTTTAGGTCAGGTCGTATTGTTTATTCTGCCGATTCTTTCCATGAATCTCTACACCGAGGAGCGTAAACGAGGCACCCTAGAACTTCTCGCAACCTCACCTATTACTAACTGGGCTGTTGCACTGGCAAAGTTAGGCGCTGTAGTCACATTTTTTTTCACCCTCCTTTTACCGATCGTGGCGTATCAGATTGCGGCTCTAGGAGGTGCTAGTCCAGCCATTTCGTTGGAGCCATTATTGTGGGGTTATTTTGGCTTGTTACTACTCGCATCATCGATATTATCCCTTGGGATGTTTATCTCATCCTTAACCGAAAATACGATCGTTGCGGCGATCGGGACGTTTGGCTTGGTGCTGTTACTCAGTTTGATTGATGCTGTATCGAATTCAACGACTGGCCTTGTGACTGACATTATTTCCCACATCTCGCTGCTGAAACATTATGAGAACCTAGTCCAAGGGGTCGTGGACAGCAGCAGTATTGTTGCGTTTCTTAGCTATATTTTGTTGGGAATATTCCTGACGGCACAGTCAGTTGAAGCATTTCGGTTCCAACGATCGTAGGGGGCAGACTGTTCTAGACCCTACTTTAATTATTTTTTACTTTTATTTTTATGAACCCGTTAAAACAGTTTGCTAAGTTCTTTTTCAAAAATTCAGTTTGGTTAGGAATTGGATTAATTAGTGCAGCCTGTACTTCTGGGCTAATTACTGGGTGGACAGCGTTGCAGACTGGACTAACGATCGCTGGGATTGTCTTACTCGGTGTTTGGCTGCTAATGCTAGGGCGTTTTGATGGAGTTGGGAATCGCCCTAATTTTTGGCAACGACGATCGACCCAAGTAGGCACCAGCGCACTGATCTCGACGCTCTCCGTGTTTGTCATATTAGGATTGTTGAACGTCATGGCAGTACGGCACCTGTATCGCGTTGATTTAACAGACACCGCTAGGTTGTCGATCGCACCCGAAACCCAACAAATTCTTAAAAACCTTAAACAGCCTGTAACGCTTTATCTGTTTGATAAAACCCAGTCTCCTGAAGATCGTGAACTGCTGCAAAATTTTCGCCGTCAAAGCCCCAATTTTTACTTTGAATTTGTGGATCCCGATGCTGATCCAGCACTAGCTAAGAAATTTGAAATTAAAAATTCAAATCAGTCCCGTGATGTTCACCTCGAACTACCGAGCAAAAATCGTAAACTCTTTGTTCAATCCCTCAGTCCACAGCAACGGATTTCAGAAAGCCGCTTGACTAGTAGTCTGTTGCAGATTGAAAGCGATCGTAAACCCCGTATTTACTTCACCCAAGGCCATGGAGAACGGAGTTTAGATCCAGGTGAAAAAAACTATGGCGCAGCACTCAAGCTTCTTCAAGATAAAAACTTTGAAGTACTGCCCTTGAACTTAGCCCAGACGGTGCAAGTGCCTGTTGATGCGTCGGCGGTGGTTTTGGCGGGTCCATCAGCGCCATTTTTTGAGGCAGAATTAAAGGCAATTCAGGACTATCTGGATCAAGCCGGAAATCTAATGGTGTTGATTGATCCAGAATCCAAAGCTAACCTGACAGGCTTACTCAAAACTTGGGGATTAGTTCTAGACGATCGAGTCGCGATCGATGCGTCTGGATCTGGGCAATTGTTAAAACTTGGACCTGCTACCCCGATCGTCCAAGATTACAACGGCAACAGCCACCCAATTACCAAAGAATTTGGCAATAACATCACCTTTTATCCCCTATCTCGTCCGATCGAAATCCAAGACGTTGCCGGAGTCCAGGCTACACCGATCGCCCTAACCAACAAGCAAAGCTGGGGTGAGAGCAATCTTCAAGAAAAACCAATCAAATTGAACGGAGGCGATCGACCTGGTCCATTGCCCTTGGCGGTTGCGTTAACTCGACAAGTAATTCCAAAGCTAATTCAACCCGCTCCCAGCCCGTCGCCTTCCCCAACCGCAAGTCCGATCGTCAGTGCCACAGCGCCGCGTGAATCTCGCCTCGTCATTTTTGGCAACTCTGCATTTGCAACCGATGCTTTTTTTGGCGCTCAGCTTAATGGCGATATGTTTCTAAATTCTGTCACTTGGGTTAGCCAAATCGATGGTCAGGCGCTTTCCATCCGTCCCCGCGAAATTAAACGCCGTCAACTTAGTGCCACTCCTCAACAGATTCAACTTGTGATGCTAGTCAGTGCCGTATTGTTGCCTGTGCTGGGGTTTGGGCTAGCGGCGTTGATCGGCTGGCGGCGACATTAAGCAGCGATTTCTAAGAAACCATCCGGAACTCGTTGTCCGCTAGACCCGATCCCCCTAAATCCCCCTTAAAAAGGGGGACTATGAAATAAGATCTGTTCTTGTTCCCCCTTTTCAAGGGGGCTAGCGGGATTGGGTTTTGATGCGAATAGCAACAGGTCAAATTATGTGCACACAGCAGCCTAGAAAAGGGTCTTCTGAATTTTTACCTCTACAAAATTCAGAACTAGGGAGTTTCTGGTCTATCTATTGTGAGAAATGACCTTAAATCTTCTTCAAATTTGAGCGATCGATGTTCCATCATTGTGGAACATCGAGGAGATACCTAGCAGTCCTTCATAGGTTTTTCTAGATGATGTGTTAGAAAAGGGGCTGTTGGGTCTACTTTTTACCGTTTTTAACCAAATTTATGACTACTGGACGCTCTAATGTGATCCATTCCCAGTCTGTCACTCGATCGTTGATGATCCTGTGCATGGGGATGGCCGGGGTTCTTTTGTATCTGCAAAGCCGCACCCCTCTGCCATCAAATGATCCAGCAATAATTGTATCGCCTCAATCTGCGCCTGTGGCTGAACCTGCTTGGGGCGATCGGGCCAAGGATACGAGCTTGACGGTAGACCTGAGCGATCGGACGGTTTATCTCTATCGCAACCAAATACTCACGGCAAGTTACCGAGTCGCCGTAGGGCAACCGGGTTGGGAAACGCCCGTGGGCAGTTTTCGTATTCGCCAGATGGTAAAAAATCCGGTCTGGCAACATCCCATCACCGATGAAGTGTTTCCCCCCGGAGATCTAAATCCCCTAGGCGATCGCTGGATTGGATTTACGGCAGACCAACACATGAAATTAGGATTCCATGGGACCACAGGCGAGAGTTCTATTGGTCAGGCGGTGTCCCACGGCTGCTTGCGGATGAAAAATCGAGATGTGACGGCATTATTTAGCCAAGTTTCGATCGGCACGGTGGTGACAGTGCGACCTTGATTTTATCTTGAACGGATAAATTTGTTGGCTCTAGAGATTTAGCGTAGCAGGATCTGATCCATGGGCGTAGGTTTCGAGCAGGCTGCTGACTTGATTAAGCAACTCTTGCTTGCCATCCTTGGTCGCAATTCCAGTTCGTTCCGGGAAAAAATCGGGTCGATCAAGACTGGTAACAATTGCTACATTCACGGACTTAGCAATAATCTCGCACAGCTCTTCCTTAGCCCGTAATCGCTGGTAAATTGCCCCTTCTTCGGTGGTGGCATACAAGGGCGGCAATCGGTTGAGCGCATGGGCCGCAATATCACCAAGGTCTAGCCTTCGCTCACTGTTACTCTCAATTTCAGCCACCCGTGCGATCGCCTCCGTCAGAACCAGCTCTTCCATAACGTTAATAAATTGCTTCCGAGGGACCGCGACGACTTCACCCGTCAAAAGGGCACCCATCAAGCGATCGAGTGCCATATATTCTTCAATTGAAAGTTCAGAAGCCGTATCACAAATTCGGCCAACTTCTGATTCCATCGCGGGCGTTAGGTAGCCATCTTGCATGGCCTGTTCGACAATTTTTTCAATACTCATAAATCATCCACACCACAACATCTAACTCAAACTGATATTTGCTGGATTGCAATACCCCAGACCTTCAAACTAATCAATATTGTACGAGTAGTTGTCTCGTTACTCATAGCTCATGGAGCTTGTATTAGTTCCCATCTTTTGACAAACCCTATCGATCGCCTGTCCATAGCGCAATTTAAATGTTTCAGCCGAAAACTGTTGGGCATGGACCGCGATCGTTTCTGGGTTGAGCTGGACTGCGATCGCTTCAAACGCACGAACGGCATTCACAATGTCGCTGACTTGCTGGGTTGCAAACAAAATACCAGTGCCCCGATCGCCCCACCTTCGAGCATCCTTAACGGTTTCACTCGTGCCCCCTTTTCCATAGGCAATCACCGGAGTTCCGCAAGCCTGAGCTTCGACGGGAGCGATGCCAAAATCTTCGTAGGCGGCATACACAAAGGCTTTAGCTTGAGACATGTAGGTCGCGACATCTTCGTCCGATCGCCAGCCCAGAAACTGAATATTTTTTTTGGCTCTGCGTTCTAACATTACCCGATCGCTCCCTTCCCCAATCACCACTAGCGGCAACCCCAACTGATTAAACGCATCTACGATTAACCCAACTTGCTTGTAGCCCACAAGGCGTGACACCACAAGGTAGTAGTCCTGTTTTTGAGCGACGAAGTTAAAGCGATCGATCGCTACGGGCGGATAAATCACCTCAGCCTCTCTACGATAACAACGCCAAATCCGATCGGCAGTCGTTTGAGAATTGGCTATAAAATGATCAACGCGGTTCGCTGACAACACATCCCACTGACGTAAGCGATGGAGAAGAATCCGGGTGAGGGCACCTTTAAGTCCTTTTCCCGCGTTACCGTGACTAAGATAATCAAAGGTTAGGTCCCAAGCATAGCGCATCGGGGCATGACAGTAGCAAATATGAACTTGATTCGCACGGGTCAATACGCCCTTTGCAACGGCATGGGACGACGACAGAATCACATCGTAGTCCCGTAAATCCAACTGCTCGATCGCCAGTGGCATGAATGGCAAATACTTCTGTACCCCAAACTCGGCGCGGGGGAAATGTTGTAAAAAGGTGTGACCGATCGATCGACCGTACAAATAACTGTCTGGATTACACGATTCAAAATCAATCAGCGCATACAAATCGGCATCTACAAAACTCAAAATATCTTGGACGACTAATTCAGATCCGCCCGTTGCTTTTGAGGTCAGCCATTCATGGACCAGCGCGTATTTTAAATTCGATCGACGAGTTTCAATCCCCATTGTGGCCGCCCCCAAATCACGGTTTCTTGTTTGTAAATAGCCATGCCGGGTTTTGCACCCTTGGGCTTGTAGACGTGTTTTGGTTGGGTATAAACGACCGGAACCTGTTCACTTTGCCGAGCTTGGCTATAGTAGGCGGCTAAATCGGCAACGGCGCGTAAATCGGCTTCGTCTGGCACTGAACCTGCTGGCAACCGAAGTAAGGCATGACTCCCCGGTATTTCTTGGGTATGGAACCATAGATCGTAGTCCCCAGCCATGCGAAAGGTCAGGAAGTCATTTTGACGATTGTTGCGGCCAATCAATATCTCGTAGCCACTGGGACTTTGATAACGACGCGGTTGGCTAGATAGATCGGCTTTGTCTGCGATCGGCTTCTTCGATTTTGTCCCGGATTTAATGCTGGATTTGATTCCAGACTTGACTCGCGCCGTTGCCTGTCGGACTGTTTTTAAGCTAGAGACTTGGGCTGGATCCAGTTCAACTTGATAACGAGATCCGGCTAAGTAGCCCTGCTGGATCAATTCATCCCGCATGTCTTCAATCGCCGTCAGGTCAAGGCCCGATCGGTAATCTTCGATTTGGGTTAGGGCTGTTTCTACCTGCTGAAGATAATCAATTTCGGTTTTAACCTCCATTAATAGCGGCATCACCGCATCTCGCGATCGCTTAAATTTTTGGTGTTGTTTATAGAGCGCTTGAGCATTTTGGACCGCATTTCGATCGGGAGCCAACGGAATCCGCATCGGCAATCCTGTCTCAAAATCCACCAGCACGATTTCACTCATCCCCAGTTCCCAATCATTCAAATGCGCCATCAGCAAATCTGCTTTACCCCGAATTTCATCCGCCCGATCGCTCTCGCCTAACCGCGCTTGAAACCCATTCTGTTTCGTGTAGAGCTTCCCAAGCAGCAATTTCAGCCGCATTTTGAGCTGATGTCGAACTTGGTCGAACTGTTGCCGAGATAATCCGCCGCCGTAATAGTCGTTCAGAATCGTCTGAATCGACTTCCCAGCGCTGGACGCTGGATCCAACACCCGATACCCGATCGCAGTCGTCAGCGGTGAAAAGGTATTCGTCTCCAGACATTTTAACCAATCCTGCCAACGGACAAACAACGATCGCCATTCATCATCGGACAATGTGTCACTCAGCCGATCGGATGCCAACCCCGCCTGGTCCAATAACTCTAACGTCAGCGCCGAACTCAAGCCACGATAATTCTTCACCAATAGTTTTTTCAATACCGTCGGAACTAAGGCTAACCGTTCGTGCCACCGATCGAAACTTTCCTCTAAACTGGGCATTGATTGAGTCGAACTGGGCGGCAACTGGTAGGCACCCCCGGTCTGAATCGGGCGCACACTCGACTGCGTAGCGCTCACCTGATGGGCAGCGGTCACAATGTCACCCTGCTCATTCACCAAAACCGCATTACTATACAGACCTTGGACTTCGACATAGAGATGCCACAATACTGGATCTCCTGGTCGCTGACAAAACCTTAAATCTAGCACCCGCTCCCAAGGCTTCACGATCGCCACTTCACACAGTGCCAGCCCGCCCAACTGATGCCAGAGTTGCTGACTGAAGGTAAACGTATCAGGCGATCGCGGAGGAGCATCTCCCACATGGATTCGGGCCGCCTGAGGATGCCAGGAAATTGTCAACCAACTCCGGCCTGTGATGGTTCTGAGTGCTAGGGAAATGGTAAACCGATCGACTTGATACACCTGCTCCAACCGGGCAGGCAAGATCTGATTAACGAGTTCGTGACGCACTGCGACCAGCGTTGTAAAGTCTACGGGCTGCACACCAAACCTCAGTGAGTAAGACTCAATTCAAGAAAACAGAAGCTAGAATTTCACAGTCCTTGCAATCGGAACTCTAGCAGATCTAAAACTCCGATAACAGGGTTCCGTGCATTTGATGTTGAGCGATTGATGTTGAGCGGTCGGCAATTTAATTGAAAGGTAGTCAAGATCAGATTCGGGTGTCATCATGGTTAACGATCGTACTCCCCTTTGCCAAGCCATGTACCCATGAAACCCGACAAGCCCCAAGCACTTCTCTTTATTGACGGCTACAACATTGTCGGGGCATGGACTGACTTGAAAAAAATTCGCGATCGGCATGGACTAGAAGAAGCGCGCCATCGTCTAGTAGACCATCTCGTTGGGTTCTCGGTTTACAACGCCTACAACACCAAAGTTGTGTTTGATTCTCAGTACCGAGATGGCGGCAGCACAGAACAAGTAATTACTGAATTTCTCGCCATTCACTACACGAATCATGGTGAAACGGCTGATACTTTTATCGAGAAATCCTGCGCAGACTTTCGCCAAGACATCCGTAAATTTGAACAGCGGATCATTGTTGCCACTAGCGATCGTGCCCAACAGCTCACAGTCGGTGGCTATGGTGCGGAATGGATGTCGGCTCCACAGCTCTGGCGCGAGGTGGAACTGACCAATGCTCATGTTCGGCTTCGTCAAAAAACTAAAAGTAAATCATCTGGGCGTTTTCTAATCAACTCTCTGGATCCAGAAGCCCAAGCCAAACTCGATCGGCTTCGGTTTAATAAATAGCCCTACAAAATTATGGGTCAACGGCTCTCAGAACTTTTCTCAAAAAGGGGTTGTAAATCTTGAAAGAGCTTGTTATATTGAATGACGTTAAGAGCGTTCCTCAGTAGCTCAGTGGTAGAGCGGTCGACTGTTAATCGACTGGTCGCAAGTTCGAATCTTGCCTGGGGAGTTTAAACTAAGCAAAACCTAACTGTAGAAATACGGAAGGTCTCGACCGAGTTTTTGTTTCAAGAACAAACACAGAGTCAGAGACGATCGCCTGACCTCCGCAGTATTTTTCCAGCAATTCCTAATCCTCGTTGCGTTGTAGATCTCTACAGCGTGCTTCGACGCAGATTCACGGCATCCCTGTAGAATAAGAACGCATTGCAGGTTCTTTTAGGGTGGCGGGTTTTCATCGATGACGAAGCAGCGTATTCTCTCTGGTATTCAGACGACGGGCGAACTTCATTTGGGGAATTATCTCGGCGCGATTCGTAACTGGGTTGAAATTCAGGAGCAGTACGATAGTTATTTGTTCATGGCTGACCTTCACACCATCACCGTCCCCCACGACCCGAAGGTGTTGGCCAGTACGACTCGAAGGATCGCCGCCACCTATCTCGCTTGTGGAATTAAGCCAGAGCAGGCTACGATTTTTGTACAGTCTCACATTTCTGCCCATGCCGAACTCGCCTGGATTCTCAACTGCATTACCCCGCTGAACTGGTTGGAGCGGATGATTCAGTTCAAGGAGAAAGCCATCAAGCAGGGTGAAGAGGTCAGCGTTGGACTGTTAGATTATCCTGTGCTGCAAGCGGCTGATATTTTGCTGTATGAGCCGGATCATGTCCCGGTTGGGGAAGATCAACGACAGCATCTAGAGCTGACTCGTGACATCGCCCAGCGAGTTAACTACAAGTTTGGAACTGAGACTCACCCTATTTTGAAAGTGCCGAATCCTCTGATTCGTAAGGAAGGGGCACGGGTGATGAGTTTGGCGGATGGAACACGGAAAATGTCTAAGTCTGATCCCTCGGAACTCAGTCGCATCAGCATTTTAGATACGAATGACGCGATCGCAACCAAGATTAAAAAGTGCAAAACAGACCCAACACGCGGGCTAGAATTCGGCAATCCCGATCGGCCTGAGTGCAATAATCTGTTGACCCTGTACATGTTGTTGTCGGGACAACCCCAAGCGACGGTGACCGCAGAATGTGCCGAGATGGGTTGGGGGCAGTTTAAACCGTTATTGACAGAGACGACGATCGCCGCAATTTCGCCCATTCGCGATCGGTATGATCAGATTTTGGCAGACCCTGAATATCTGGATACAGTGCTGCGATCGGGCCGCGAAAAGGCTGAACTATTGGCTAATGCAACACTATCTAAGGTGAAAAATGCACTAGGGTTTGCACCGATGATTTAGCCTGCCATCGCGATAACTGAAAAACGATGAGACCAACCACAAAATCCTGATGAAACGATTCTGTGGAATCCGAATTCAGATTACGCTGGGGTAATTGTTTCTTATAATTTTTTCGCTAGTATGGCACGATCGCCCCTGACTCACTTCCGAACTGCTCTCACCACCGGAGATTTTCTCATTACCGCTGAGGTGGCTCCGCCCAAGGGGACGAATCCGGCGCATATGATCGATATGGCCAAACAGCTTAAAGGGCGCGTTCATTCGGTGAACATCACGGATGGTAGTCGAGCGGTGATGCGGATGTCGTCGTTGGTGTCGGCTTTGTTGTTACTGGAAGAAGGCATTGAACCCATCTATCAGGTGGCTTGCCGCGATCGGAATGCGATCGGATTACAGGCTGATCTGCTGGGTGCCCATGCCCTAGGGATTCGCAACGTGTTGGCACTGACGGGGGATCCGGTCAAAGCGGGCGACCACCCAACGTCACGATCGGTGTTTGAGCTAGAGTCAATTCGGCTGTTGCAGATGATCACAAAGCTGAATATCGGGTTTGACTGGACGGATCATGCTCTGACTGACGGTGCGACGGATTTGTGTAGAGGGGCTGCTGTGGATCCGCAGTCTGGAAGTTGGTCCGGATTACAGCGTCGCTTTGAGCGGAAAGTTGAGGCGGGGGCGGAGTTTTTTCAGAGTCAGTTGATTACAGACTTCGATCGGCTCGATAAGTTTATGACCGAAATTGCTAGACCCGCTGGTAAACCCATTTTAGCCGGGATTTTCCTGTTGAAATCTGCGAAAAATGCCCGCTTTATCAACCGTGCTGTTCCCGGAGTCAGTATTCCAGACCCTATTATCGATCGCTTAGAACGAGCCACGAACCCGCTGCAAGAAGGCGTGACGATCGCGGCTGAACAGGTGAAGCTAGCTCAAAGTCTTTGCCAAGGGGTTCACCTGATGGCGATTAAGCGGGAGGATTTGATTCCGCAAATTTTGGATCAAGCGGGCATAAAATCAATTCGTCAAGCGGCGATCGTCAGCTAGCGAATCAAGAAAATCCTCAGCAGTCCACCCACCATATTCATCATGGAAATCCCTAAACCATTGCCGCCTCTGCCTTCAGTGGATTCAACGGGTTTTTTCATTTCCAACAAAATTCGATCGCTTGATTCTAGTCCCGCTTTGTCGCCCTGGATTTTGAAGAGCTCGTTCGCTGACCCCATATCTACGATCGCCGCTTTCCGATCGCCTGTTTCAAATCTCGCAATCCCTCGACCAAAGTAGGACGGGGCGTAGCCGGGGTCTCTCAGCAGAGACTGGCTGAATTGGTCGATCGCGATGTCGTAGCGCTTTTGACGAGTGGAATCGGTGGCCCATTGATAATATTGTTCAGCGGTGCCGATGGTACTGGGTAAACCGATCGCAGACTGAAGCGTTGCGCCATCGAGCAGCGTACCCGTCAGAATTGCCCCGGTAAATAGAGTGCCCCGCAGATCTGTATTGCGTAAATCTGCCCCACTTAAATCTGCTCCGCCAAGATTAGCCCCACTAAGGCTAGACCCGGCCATTTTTGCATTCCGCAGGTCTGCCCCGGTCAAATTCACCTGGCTGAGATTGGCTTGCTGCAAATTCACATTGCTAAGACTCGCACTTTGCAGATTTGCCATTACGAGGCTGGCATTTTGCAGATCACAGCGCTGACATTGTTTAGTCGATAGTAATTGCAGATCG
>JAYVUU010000014.1:0-3236 GCA_043787635.1 Synechococcales cyanobacterium
GCGGGAACGCTCTTAATTTAAGTCCGATCGCTGAACTAAGAATCTCAGTCACTTTAGTGCTGAGAGTGTCAAATCAACTTTGTGGGTAGCAGGGCTGCAAGGGATTCTGCTTGGCTCAGAAAGCTTGACAGTTCTGGGGGAATCTGGAATAGTAAAGCGGGTTGAGACAGAAAAAATTGTCGCATCTTTTCTAAGTAAGCGGAATTGGCGGAATTGGTAGACGCGCTAGGTTCAGGTCCTAGTGCCCGTTTGGGCATCCGGGTTCGAGTCCCGGATTCCGCATTATGATCAAGGTTTTATGATTACCAGCATTCAGAATCCACTAGTTAAGCTGTTCAAAAAGCTTCAGACCGCCAAGCACCGTCGGGAACTGGATACCTTGTTCCTTGAGGGGAATAACCTGATTGATGAGGCAGTGCAGGCCGATCGGACGTTTGAAGTCTTTTGTTTTACAGAGAGCTGGCGCGATCGGAATCCTGACCTGTATGGATGGGGAGTCGATCGGAGCGATCGGATAGAACTAGTCAGCGATGAAGTTCTGAAAGCCATGACCATGACTGTGAGTCCAGAAGGCGTGGTGGCTAGCTGTTTGAAACGGACGACGAGCGATGTTGTAATTGACTCCTTTGGTCTAGTGCTCGATCGGGTTCAGGATCCCGGTAATGTTGGAACAATGATTCGGACGGCGGCAGGGGTTGGAGTGGATGGTTTGTGGGCTAGTTCCGATAGTGCAGATTTAGATAATCCTAAGGTGATGCGATCGTCGGCGGGTCAGTGGTTTCGGCTGCCCATGATGACAGTAAATCATTTACCCGATCGGCTTCGCGAGGCACAGAGTGGAGGAATTCAAGTCGTGACCACCACCATGGCGGCGACCAGAACGCTGTGGGATGTGGACTTGACCAAGCCGACCTTGCTAGTGTTGGGCAACGAGGGTGCAGGACTGTCGGCCGAAGTTCAGGAATTGACCAATGTTGCCATTAGCATTCCATTGGCGCGGGGCGTAGAATCCTTAAATGTGGCGATCGCTGCCGCTGTTGTGATGTATGAAGTTCAACGGCAACGATCGATTCTGCGATAGGTTTAGTGATTAGACTTGGTTTTCATCAGAGCTGCTCGTGATTTTTAATGTAGGCTTCGATGTCGGCAACAGCATCCGCGAGTTCATCCAGTTCGGGAAACACGAGGTCTGATTTCGGTTCGATCGATGTAATTGCCTCTTTTCCTGACAGGATAGGTTCAAGGACGGGTTCCAGTAATGAGAGCGACTCTATAAATTCTTTGTTGGCTACACGTCGCACCGTGGACTTAGGGGATTGCACATCAGATGGGGAATCTTCTAACAATGGTAGAAGGGCTGGGTGCCGCGACACAAGCGGCTTGCGTTGGTTCGTGTTTTGATCCATGGATCGTTCCTCCCGGTGAATGAGTGACAACGTGATGAAATTATGGGTTAAAACACCATTGAAATCAATCGAGATTCAACGGATCTTAATGGTCTACTGTTCCCCTCAAATGTTTATTCTGGCAATGCAGACCGAATTTCCGTAGGGGATGTTCGCGTTCAGGGGTTGTTCACATGCGCCATTTTCACCGAGAATAGAGGGCTGACGCTAGAGAATGCTAGTACAGAAATAGGTAGTTCGGAGGAACGAGGCGTGGCTCAAGCATTTGACTATGATTTGGTGATTGTCGGTGCGGGTGTGGGCGGACACGGCGCAGCCTTACATGCGGTGGCCTGCGGCTTGAAAGTAGCTGTGATCGAAGCGGGTATCATGGGGGGAACCTGTGTAAATCGTGGTTGCATTCCTTCAAAAGCGCTTCTCGCGGCATCGGGAAAGGTCCGTGAACTCAAGGATGCTGCCCATCTGGACGCGTTCGGAATTCAGGTGGGTCCCGTAACGTTCGATCGGGCAGCAATCGCAGCCCATGCTCAAGGAGTCGTGACAAAACAACGGGACGGACTAACCAATAGTCTAAAACGCCTTAAAGTGGATGTGATTCAGGGTCACGCTAGTTTAGTGGACATCCAAAAGGTAAACGTTACCACTCCCGATGGCGACAGGTTTTTTACAGCCAAAGACATTCTGTTGGCACCGGGATCCGTGCCCTTTGTGCCACCGGGAGCCACGATCGACGGAATAACGGTCTTCACCAGCGATCATGCCGTTAATCTGGACAGCTTGCCGCCTTGGATTGCGATCGTAGGTAGCGGTTACATTGGACTAGAATTTGCGGACGTGTATTCAGCGTTGGGCTGCGAGATCACCGTCATCGAAGGTGTGGACCAGTTGATGCCGACCTTTGACCCCGACATTGCGAAAGTGGCTCAGCGGACCCTAATCCAGAACCGCGATATTGAAGCCAAAACAGGTGTGTTTGCCAAAACTGTGATTCCAGGCTCACCTGTGCGCATTGAACTGATGGATGCAAAAACTAAAGAGATCACCGAGGTTTTGGAAGTTGATGCTTGCTTGATTGCCACGGGTCGCGTACCTGCCACTCAAAATATGGGCTTAGAGTCCATGGGCGTAGTCCTGAATCGTCCTGGATTTATTCCCGTGGATGACTATTTGGCAGTGGTGAAAGAGAATGGCGAAGCGGTACCCCATTTGTGGGCGATCGGGGATGCTACGGGCAAACTAATGTTGGCCCATACCGCCTCAGCTCAGGGCGTGGCAGTGGTGGAGGGGTTATGTGGTCGTCCTCGCACGGTCGATTACAACGTGATTCCAGCCGCAGCCTTCACCCATCCCGAAGTCAGCTTTGTGGGGATGACTGAGCCTGCCGCCAAGGAAAAAGGAAAAGCCGAGGGATTTGAAGTTCAATCAGTCAAGAGCTATTTCAAGGGCAATGCCAAGGCGCTAGCGGAAGGCGAAACCGATGGACTCGCCAAGGTGATTTTCCGGCCTGACAACGGCGAAATCCTAGGGGTCCATATTTTTGGCCTGCACGCGGCAGACTTGATCCAGGAAGCGGCGAATGCGATGGCGATGCATCATTCGGTTCATGAATTGGCTTTTACGGTTCACACCCATCCCACCCTATCTGAGGTTTTAGACGAAGCCTTTAAACGAGCGGCAGGTGCGGGCGCGGGCCACTAGGACCACTCTTCCAAATTCCTAACCCCGCCCAAATCATAGTTCCCTTTTACTAGATGCTGTGTATGCGCAACTTGCCCCGTTTCTGTTGGCATTAAAACCCGATCCCCCTAGCCCCCTTGAAAAGGGGGAACA
>JAYVUU010000015.1:0-38246 GCA_043787635.1 Synechococcales cyanobacterium
GATGGTTCCCTAGTTCTAAACGGTGCAGCAATTGTGGGCACGTTGTAGATAAACTGCCTTTGAGTATTAGGGAATGGGACTGTCCTGAATGTGGGGCAACGCATGACCGGGATACTAATGCGTCTGTGAACATTTTGGCCGCTGGTCTAGCGGTGTCTGTCTGTGGAGCGACTGTAAGACCCGAACAGAGTAAATCTGTGAAGGCGGGTGCTACGAAGCAGAAACCCTAAGAAGTGATTCATAGAATCCCTGTCTCTTTAGAGCGGGGAGTAGTCAAATGCATTCCTCTTTGCCATTTGTTGCGTACTTTTATCCAATTCAATAGCGTGGCTCTTGAGTTGGAGTATATCGAGCGCCTCCGGGATTCAATCGCCGTCGATAGAGTAATTCTAACTGTCCACCATATTCCTGAATCATCGCCAACTGCCGTAGATATAACCCACGAAATGAATTGGCAAATAGTAACGTGACGATCGCGACCCCAAGTCCACTGGCAGTAGAGATTAATGCCTCACTTACGCCACCCGTGACTTCTAGAGTGTTTTTGCCCCCGACTGAATTGAGGGTCAGGGAGGCAAACGATCGAATCAATCCCAAAACGGTGCCGAGCAACCCCAACAGCGGAGCCAAGCTAATGATGGTTTCAAACACGGTACTAAAGCGTTTGAGTAAGGGTAGTTCAGCTTGGGCCGAACTTTCCAACGCTAGACGAAATTCTTCTGGGGTGGCTTGGTCCAGTTCAAGGGCAGCCAGAAAGACACGGGCGATCGGTAAATCTGTATGTTTTTCTAATAAACCAAAGGAGGCGCTGGGATTTCGGCGGTAAAGACTTAGGGTTTCACGGACAAGACGATCGGTTCGTTTTAGCACCTTGAACCAAAAAATGAGGCGTTCCAAGATCAAGGCGATCGCCAAAATTGAAAATCCAAGTAGGGGCCACATGACTTCCCCCCCCGCTGCAAACCAATTTCCGGGCTGCGCTACCATGTTTAATTCCCGTCCATACTATACTTCGGATAGCTTAACAGCAAGATTGCATAAGTATTAACCGCACGCGAGTCTAGAGCGACGACAAAACTAACTAACTATGGCATCAGGAACTGTACCGGGAAATGCTTCGTAAACTGCTTCACAAACCCCTATGGCTGGCGATCGGAATCTGCGCGGTGGCGGGGGTTCTGCTGGGTTCGACATTCTCGAAGGCAATTCAGCCGCAGTTTGCGCCCCTGATGCCGTCGGCTATTGCGTTGCGTCAGACTAGCAATATTTTTACGTTTCCTCGATCGACGAGTCGATCGTCAGTTTCTCGTCGGCTTCAAGGCGATGTTGCTCAACGATCGCCCCAACTGCTAGAACCCTCAGACTGTAGTGCTAACCCAAGACAACCCCGCAATCCCACTCAACTCAAAGCCTTAGTGACGCTTCCTTTAACTCGCTTTCGGGTGACGGCGGACCGCAGTCGTGGGCCAGTTCAAGAACGATCGGCGGTGGCTCACTTTACAAACTTTGGGTGGCGGTTTTTAGTCGATTGGTTTGGAGCATCGGCGTTGCATCAACCGATCGTGGTGCTGCATGAGACGGTGGGTTCATTTGAATCGGTGATAAATTTATTCAGCGAATCCCATCCCGATGATGATGATCAGGTGAGCTATCACGCATTGATTCGGGAAAGTGGAGAAATTGTCTATGTTGTGCCGCCGGAGTATCGTGCCTATGGAGCCGGGAATTCGGTATTTGTGAACACCGACCGTCAAGAGGAGAGTGTTCAAACCAGCGGAAAAAATCCGCCTTCAGTGAACAACTTTGCCTATCACATTTCACTGGTCACGCCTCCGGAAGGACGAAATGACGAGCCAACCCATGATGGCTATACAAAAAATCAGTATGAGGCGTTAGCCTGGTTGGTATCGAAAACAGGAATTGGGGACGATCGCATTACAACCCATCGAATTGTCGATCGTTCAGGATCTCGCATTGATCCGCGAAGCTTCAATTCTGAGTATTTCCTACAACGGCTTCATAGCTATCCTAGAACTCAGGAAATTCCCATTGGTTGCACGTTGGACGATGCTCCACTTCCGCCCGCTCCAATGCGGTAGTGGTCCCAAACATCACAGGGCGGGAAGGCTGCAAGGGAGACTTGTCCACACCGCCATCCAGTTGACTGGGATCTCGCTCCAAATTTCTTCTAAGATAGACCCATGGCCGTTATGCTCTAAGCTCAAAGTATCAACGTTCTCCGACTTATCATGGAATCCCGTGCTGCTGAAGTTCGATCGCTATTCGATCGAATTGCCCCCGTTTATGACGAACTCAATAACACCCTCAGTTTTGGTCAGCACCAAATTTGGAAACTCATGGCTGTCAAATGGGTACAGCCTAGGCTCGGCGATCGTGCCCTCGATGTCTGTTGTGGAAGTGGGGATGTTGCGGCATTACTGAGCGATCGGGTTGGGGAGAATGGCACGGTACTTGGGTTGGACTTTGCAGAAGAGATGTTGGACTTTGCAGAGCAGCGTAATGCCAGTAAGAAAAATATTCAGTGGATGGTTGGAGATGCCCTAGAGTTGCCGCTGCCGGATAATCATGTCGATTGCATCACCATGAGCTATGGATTGCGCAATGTGGTTAACATTCCTAAGGCATTTGAGGAACTGTATCGCGTGCTAAAACCAGGGAAAAAAGTTGCCATTCTTGACATGCATCGCCCAAGCAATCCCATCATTCGTCGCTTTCAACAGTGGTATCTAGACAATCAAGTCGTGCCTGCTGCCGCTAAGTTAGGATTTGTAGATGAGTATGCTTATATTGCCCCTAGCCTCGATCGGTTTCCAACAGGAGGCGAGCAAGTAAAAATAGCCATCACCGCAGGTTTTACAAAAGCAGTTCACTATCCGATCGCAGGCGGTACTATGGGAGTATTGGTTCTAATAAAATAAGCCGATAAATTAACTAACAATCTATTCAACTGCACTACGGTTTAACTGTGGAAACGTCCCAGATTTGGTTACTTGCAACACCGCCCATTGTCGGGGGAATCATTGGCTATTTCACCAATGACATTGCTATTCGCATGTTGTTTCGTCCCTATCGGGCAAAATTTATTGGAAACTACCAAATCCCCTTCACTCCCGGCGTTATTCCCCGCAACCAAAAAAAGTTAGCCAAACGAATTGCTGACAGCATTATGGGTTCCTTGCTAACCCCCGATGAAATCCAAGGCATTGCACGAAGAGTATTGCAAGTCGATCGGGTTAAAGCGGCGATTCTGTGGATATTGCGACTATCCCTAGAACAAATAAAAACTGGACGGGCAGAGAATACGACAAAAGTATTAGCAAACATTCTGCAAGATTTGTTTGGGGAATCATTGCCGAAATTACTACAGACCTTAGCAAAGCGCGATGATTTTTTAGAAGAACAACTCAATCAAATTTTCGATCGAGTCTTACTTGAATTTCAATTGAGTGCCGAGCAATCCGAAAAGCTCTCTATCTGGTTACTAGGAAGCGTTTTACTTCCTGAAAACCTGCGGCTTGCCTTGGTCGATTTTCTCACCGATCGCAATATAAAAATCATCGACGATCGCTTTCGTGAAAAAACCAGCGGGACGTATTGGGTTGTGGCCAATATATTTGGATTGAGGAATGCTTTAGTAGGGCTGCGAACTTTTTGCTTAGATGAACAAGAAACCGCTAATAAAACAATTGCTGAATTGATTATTTCTTTGCGGGTCCGCCAGCGCCTTCAAGAACTATTTCAGAATTTATCATTACAAAATTTTCCAGTCTTCACCATCCGTCAACTTCGAGCCACCATGGGCGACAGCGTCCGCAGTTACCTAAGGGAAAAAGGGGCCGAGCTTTTGCAGGAACTAAGTTCATCGGTTAAGTGGGACCGAGCGGCTTCAGTCATCTTAGGTCGATTAAAAAGCTTAGATACTGTGGGTGAATCGTTAGATGTCGTGAGTTACGAATTAGCGGTTGTCCTCGATCGGTATTTAGAGCGTGATTTAGAAGTAATTGTGATGGAATTTATCCCAATTTTGCAAATCGACCAAGTAATTATCAACCGCGTTGTTGCGACACCTCCTGAAGAAATGGAGGCAGGCATTAATGAATTGATTCAAACTGAACTACAGGCTATTGTTAATCTTGGCGGGGTTTTGGGGGTTGTCATTGGCGCATTGCAGGCATTATCAATCTTCTGGCAACAATGAAAATATCACGATCGAGATTGGCGATATAAATGTCAATATAAAAGAACCATTCTGATAACTGGACGTAACTCGTGAACCCGACTCTACTTCGATCGCTCCTATTGACAGGTCTTTGGATTTCATTCGTGACCTATGCCTTTGGGTTTGCTCCGCCCGATTCTCCAGATACGTTAGATTTGATTATTAGGCTTTCTAGTGGAAAATTTGAGGGTGTGAATCCGTTGGTGGTCAATCTGTTTAATATTATGGGTGTCTTACCGTTGATGTATTGCTGCTTACTATACTGCGATGGTCGTGGGCAGAAGCTTCCGGCTTGGGCATTCAGTGCGGGGTCATTTGGATTGGGGGCATTTGCATTGTTGCCCTATTTGATTTTTCGCCGAGATAATCCAACATTTGTTGGTCCGAAAAATTGGATCATCAAACTCTGGGATTCAAAAATTACGGCGGGGTTGATTGGGGCTGGGGCATTAACTTTGCTGGTTTTGGGAGTGACTCAGGGAGATTGGGTTGACTTTGGAATGCAGTGGCGATCGAATCGATTTATTCATGTCATGAGTTTAGATTTTTGCTTATTGTCCTGTTTGTTTCCGACTTTAATTAAAGATGACATGGCACGGCGTGGCTGGGTGAATGACCAAGTATTTTTGTGGGTGTCCTTGGTGCCATTACTCGGACCCTTGGTTTATTTGATTGCGCGGCCATCATTGCCGGAGTCAAAACCGGAGTTATTGAACCAGGGTTGAGAATTCGACTACATCGTCCTTGGGTCGGGAGACGTTGAAAAGAGTGAATGAGTTGTTGGATTGTGATTGGTATTCGATTGATTTGGCGATCGATTCCCAGACCCGCGCTGAGTATTATGAATTACTGTCTCCTGATGAGTGCGATCGGGCGATGCGATTCTTTAATCCAGAGCATCAAAGCGATTTTATTGCGGCGCGGGGTGCATTGCGATCGAGGCTTGCGACCTATACCAATTGTTCTCCGCAAGCGTTGCGATTTGAGTATGGAAACTATGGAAAACCCCGATTGATTGATTATCCAAATTTGAAGTTTAATTTAGCTCATTCTAATAAAAGAGCCTTGATTGTTGTGTCTAAAATAGCTGTGGTGGGAGTTGATTTAGAACAGGTTCGATCGGTGCCAAAGCTTTTAGAATTGGCAAAACGGTTCTTTAAACCATCGGAATATGAGACGATTTCAGCGTTGCCTAAATCACAGCAACCTAAACAATTCTTTGCCTATTGGACCTGTAAGGAAGCCTATTTAAAAGCAGTTGGAATTGGATTGAGCCAGATTTCTAATTTGGAGTTACACATTGATGACTCGATCGTGACCGTATTAAAATCACCCTGCGATCGGACGTTTAACCTGACTCGATTTGAGTTGACTTGTTTAGATTCCAGTGCGATCGGGTTTATGGGGGCAGTGGCAATAGAATCCGATTAGACCTGTTTTACCCACATGGCCAGACCGCCGCCTCGGCCACGCGCTGCAATGAAGCGGTCTGTCACTGCAAAAAATGCGAAAAATGGAAGTTTCCCGATCGGAATATCCTTAAATGTTTGGTTTATTCTAGAACTCGGAACAGCACCTTCATACACTCGTTGTCCTAATGCAATCACTTCAAGGTGCGTGAAATCAAACCCTAATACGTTCTTTTTTGATTCAAATCGAGCAGGACCAGTAAATTTAAGTTGGATTAGACCGATCGTAACTTGATTCGTGATGCAAAGGGGCGCAGAATCATTGATCTCGTTGCGCTGAAATCCAATTTGGGCGGGTAAAAATGATGGTAAAAAAAAGCCTCGTAGCCGCTTAGAATTTAGGTTTAGTTTTCCGGCTGAAATAAAATGCAATCTCCAATCCCCTAATAAATCAGATTCTGTAAATGGGACGGATGTGCGATCGTCCAGAGGCGATCGGGCTTGCCGAATAGAATCCTCGGTTTGCAAAAGCGCCATTACCGTCTCGGCGGCTGTAGGTCGGGGCGATATTCCTGACGCTGCCATTAAAATCGACTTTGAATCCATTAATTTAACGCGAGTTTGGGACAAGAAAAAACTAAGAATGGCACAATATCTAGCCTAAAGATACGAATCAATTGAAAAACCTGAGATGCCTTGTTCATAGTGTAGAAGAACTGTTTTGCTGTGTCGATAACTTGTATCAAATTTTTGAATATTAACCAACTCAACCCAAACTCCCCATAAAAAAGCTGGATTAAATTGTCTTTAATCCAGCTCTTCATTATTTAACGCTTTAGTTACCCAGTAGCCTCCGATCGGTTTATTCCTGGGAATTGCTTAACTCTCAACACCTTCAATTCGATCTTCAACTTGCTGATACAGTTCGCGGAGACGATCGAGATTCTCGTCACTGGTTTCCCAATACCCACGCCCATTCGCTTCCAGCAACGTCGTCACCATCTTACGGAAGGAATTTGGATTCAAGTTCAGCAAGCGCTCTTGCATTTCCTTATCCTTCATAAAGGTGCTGTTCGCATCTTCATACACCCAGTTGTCCACAGCATCCGCCGTCGCCGACCAGCCCATGGTGTTAACCAACCGCTTCGACAATTCGCGCACGCCTTCGTAGCCGTGGGACAGCATTCCTTCATACCATTTAGGATTCAGGAGCTTGGTGCGAGAGTCGAGACGAACCGTTTCAGATAAGGTCCGAATTTGAGCATTTGCTGTCGTCGTGTCTGCCATGTAAGACGTAGGCGCTTTGCCATCATCTCGCAGTCTAGAGACAATTTTGGTGGGGTCAGAATCGTAGTAGTGAGAAACATCCGTGAGGGAAATCTCCGATGAATCTAAGTTCTGGAAGGTGACATCAGCAGTCTTCAATGAAGCCCGGAAAATGTCTTCCTTTTGTTCCATTACACCAGGATTATCCGAGGAGAATGCAAAGCCTTTACGGGCTAAATACATATCTTGTAGTTCTTGTTCATTCTCCCAAGTTCCATTCTCAACCGCCAAGTTAATGTTGGAGGAATAGGAACCGGATGCATTGGAGAATACGCGGGTTGCAGCTTGACGAACACTCACACCCAATTCTGCGGCTTGAGCGATCGCATGTTTTCTAACGTAATTCATCTCCAAAGGTTCATCGGCTTCAGCGGCCATTTTCACGGCTTGATCCAAGAGTGCCATTTGATTCATGAACAAGTCACGGAATACACCCGAACAGTTAACAACGACATCAATCCGAGGACGACCGAGTTCATTTAATGGAATCAATTCCAATTTATTCACCCGACCAAAGGCATCGGCCACAGGCTTAGTTCCGACCATCCAAAGGATTTGGGCCAGAGATTCGCCGTAGGTTTTGATGTTGTCAGTTCCCCAAAGCACACAGGCGATCGTCTCTGGATATGCACCATCATTTTCCAAGCGTTGACGATCGATCAACCGATCGACGACTACCTTTGCCGCACTAACTGCCGCTGTTGTCGGAATTGATTGCGGATCCAAAGCATGAATATTCTTACCCGTCGGCAGAACATCAGGATTACGAATCGGGTCGCCGCCGGGACCAGGAGTCAAGTACTCCCCGTTTAGCGCCGTCAGCAATCCACCCAGTTCGTTATCTGCAACCACTTGTCTTAAGCAGAATTGCAGAAATTCAAACAGGGGCTTAATCGCGTCCCCGTCTACGTTTCCGTAGCCCAGTTTGTGCAGCACCTCAACCCAAGGTTCTTGTTTACCACCCAACCCATTGAATAGATTGCCAAAAATGGAACTCTTCGAGACTCGGCCATCGTTATCTTGCTGAGCGCGGACCATTGCTGTCACGGCTTCACGACTGGCGGCGTTGATGTCATTCAATAGTTGAACATCTTTCAAAACACCAAGATCGCTATTCTTGAAGATTTCGTCAATATCGCGATAGACACTATTCGCAATCACGCGGGTCAGGCTAAGAATGCCGTCTTCATCCCGATCGAGGCTCGCAATATTCACCAGAGTGGCGATCGCTTCATCAGCCGTCGGAGGTTTACCAATGGTGTGCAATCCGCAAGGCAACAAACGAGATTCAATCTCCATGATCTTGATATAGATCTTGCCGACAATAGTGTCGCGTTCATCTTGATTCAGTTCAGCAGAACTGGTCTCTGGGAGTTTGACATCCCGATCGAGGTTACAAATTCTCGCTTGATCCATAATCGAATCAACAATCTGTACACCGCGCCCGCCATCTTTGAGAGTTTGGTACGAGGCAATCAATTCACCCAACGCCTTCAACCCTTTGTACAACCCCGCATTTTCAGCAGGTGGAGTCAAATAGGAAATGGTTTCAGCGTAGGAACGGCGTTTTGCGATCGTCGCTTCAGATGGATTGTTCGCCGCGTAGTAGTAAAGATTTGGAATAGAACCAATCAAACTATCAGGGAAACACGTATCCGACATTCCCATTTGCTTACCGGGCATGAACTCTAGCGATCCATGAGTCCCAAAGTGCAACACGGCATCTGCATCAAACACCCGCTCAAGATAGGTGTAGTATGCCGCAAACCCGTGATGTGGGCTGGCCGATCGGCTGAACAACAACCGCATCGGATCGCCTTCATAGCCAAATGTCGGTTGTACGCCAATGAATACGTTCCCAAACTGTTTTCCGAAGATCAGCAGGTTCTGGCCATCTGTATTGAGATTACCGGGCGCTGGTCCCCAAGAGTCATGCAGGCGAGTGTGATAGGGCGTTAACCGCTCATACTCTTCCACTGACATGCGATAAGCAACATTCAAATCAGGACTGCTGTACTGGGCTTCGGCATCGTGAAGAATTTCCAGCATCAAGGCTTTGGAATCTTCCGGCAGTTCGCCAATGCTGTAGCCATCTTCTTTTAAGCCTTCGAGGACTTTGTAGATAGAGCCAAACACATCGAGATAAGCCGCAGTTCCAACGTTTCCTTTGTCGGGTGGGAAACTGAAAACAGTGATTGCAACTTTTTTCTCAGCTTGCTTTTTCCGCCGAAGATTTGCCCATTTCAGCGCTCGTTTTGCAATAGTCTCAACCCGATCCTGCAAGGTAATCGATTTACCCGTGGATCCGTCGCGACCTGACATGACAATTGGTTCGATCGCCCCATCCAATTCAGGTAACGCAATCTGCAATGCAACTTGAATTGGATGAAGACCGAGATCGCTGTCTAACCATTCTTCAGTGGTCTGAAAAACCAATGGCAACGCAACCATATAAGGACGGTTCAGCTTTTTAAGGGCATCGATCGCCTTGGGATGGTCTTGTTTTGCAGGGCCGCCGACAAGAGCAAAACCCGTGAGCGAAACTACCGCATCAACGATCGCCTCCTCTTTATTAATCGGCTCGTAGAAATATTCAGCCACAGGCTTCGAGAAGTCCAAACCGCCTGCAAAGACGGAAATGACCCGCGCACCCATGGCTTCAAATTCTGCCACCATCGACACATAATGAGCATCGTCGCCCGTCACAATGTGGGTCCGCTGCATCACCAATCCGATCGTCGGACAGTCTCCACGGCGTTGGGCTTCGGGAAGATCTTTACGCGAAGCATACCAATTCAGATACTCTTTCGCATCGTCATACATCGTCGGCGCTAACGGATGCCAGATGCCCATGTCCAGATAGGTGACAGGTTCGGCATAGCTGAATGCAGCGGTTTCATTATTATCCGATCGCTTAGTGTCCTTGCCGTTGAACACGTACTTATCAGCCAGCATCAAAAAGAAGCTTTCCAGATTCTCCTCGTTGCCACCCAGCCAATACTGGAAACTCAGCATGAAGTTCCGAGCATCCTGTGCTTTCTCAATAGGGAGAAACTTCAGCACCGTGGGCAAAGTCCGCAACAGCTTCAACATGGCATCTTGGAAACCCGCACCGGATTTCTCTTTGCGCTTCTTCATGAAGCTGCCGATGACGCTCTTGGATTGACCAATTTGTGCCAGGGAGAAGCTGCCCATTTTGTTCAGGCGCATCACCTGAGGCATAGAGGGGAAAACCACCGACACATCAAGCTTGTCTCTAACGGGTTCGACCGCCGCGACAATTTTATCGGCTAAGTCTTCTAGGAAAATTAGAGAGGCGATGAAAATATTAGCTTCACCGACATCACGCTTAAAGTCCTCATAATTGCCATTGTCTCGCAGCTCTTCGATCAGGTAGCCGCTTATCTCGATCGCAATGTCGGGGTGTTTAGCGTTGATGGATCTTACAGCCGCAGAAATGGCGCTCTGGTATTGCGGCTCCAGCACTACGTACACCACCTTTACAAGGGAACGCCCGTTGAGGTCGTCTGGCTTAATATGGCGAACGGTCGGCTTAGTGTAAGTGAACATGCGATTAAGACTCCTTCGGGGCTTGTTCTCTTTGATAAAATCAGCGACTATGCGCTTTCTAGCTAGGGCTTCAGGGCAACAAGTCCCTCAAAGCTCAATCTTACCGATGCGTAACGAGACGATCCACAACAACACTCAATCCGGAGTCAGCACTCAGTGCGATGGCCAAGGAGCAAAACCCGAAATTTTGAGAATGGATAGCATTCCGAAAACGGCGTAAAACCTAACTCTCGCAAGGTTTATTAAACCACGAAGCTCTAGATGAAAGGCAGGTTATGGCGGTAAACCGAAGCAAGTTGACGTAGAAATAGATTGTTTGGTGACAGAATCGTAACAATTAAGGCTATATCCTCAAAAGAGTGCGAACTCGACCATAGACCCCGATCCAGTTCAACCGCTGGTGATCAGGGGTTAGACATAAAACATCATGGAGTTTGTGACGAGTCAATTACTTTTTGATGTCTGCGTTGGAATGTCAATAGTTGCCGTCAAATTGGGCACAAAAGTACAGACCGCAAGTCCCACCAAAAGAATTGTGACGGACTGGACGGTTGGAGCGAGGCTATCGCGGACAAGGCGGGTGAGGGGATGGCTCTGGTAGCGCAACGATCGGATGGACAAGTTTTTGACTAATGGCCCAGCGTAACTATTACTGGTAAAAAACATAGGTGATGGGTGGAGAGATCGAGGACTAACCGACGGAGCCTTGGGTGTCTCTAGTGTGGACAAACTTGCAATAGTTGAAACGTGTTTACACAATTTTTATTAATGTAGGGCCGCTCGAACCCGATCGATTAGCAGCTTTTCACTAAAAATTTGTATGAAATAAGCCCCAACCATAAGATGCAGTCGAGGCCTATTTCGCAAAAGTTAAGGTGTTCGGTCGCAAAGGTCCGCGAGAGCCGACCTAGAACTGGGACATTGACTGAATGATAAAGTCAAAGTAAGGCGCTGTTTTATCAGCATCTCCTTCACTAAGCAAGCCTAAAGACGCGTCTTTGAGGCACCGGATGGCATCCACCATGCCGGGGACAGGAACACCGAGGGAATTGTACATTTCTCGCACTCCCACTAGACCAATGCTCTCGATTGGATCCTTGTCGCCCGCTAGAACGCCATAAGTAACTAGGCGAAGGTACCAACCGTAGTCGCGGACACAAAGCGCACGCTCCCGACCGCCGAAGGCATTACCACCGGGAGCAATATATTCGGGATGAACTTTCCAGAGATTTTTAACCGATTCATCAACGATTTTTTTCTCATTCTCGGAGAGAGTGGCAACAATGCGGGTTCGCTGTGCCCCGGTTTGGAAATACTCTTGCACGCTCTTGAGTTCACCGCTGGTGGGATACCGCAGCTCATCGTCGGCTGTGAGAATAACTTGGCTGACTACGCTCATAGGAGATGTTTTTTGAAGGGCTGTGTTTACTGGATTATGTCTGTAGTCTATCTAATTTTGGACGTTTTTAGATGGGAATTGTGAGAAGTGCGTAACGTAACGTTGCAGAACCACAACACCGCGTTGCAGATACAGGATTACATCAAGGCTTAAAAAACAACGGAGAGGGTGGGATTTGAACCCACGGTACGTTTCCGTACATCCGATTTCAAGTCGGACGCATTCGACCACTCTGCCACCTCTCCAATTCTGACAATCTGAATTATTCAGTTCGTTCTGCTTATAGTAGCGATATTGTTCACACTTTTCAAATAATTTGAAGAGGTTTCGACCCAGACTTTAGACTTGACTTGAAGAAAAAGGCTGCGAAATTGTAGAATTAGGTTCGGATCAGTGGCGCTTTGAGAGTTGATGCGTGAAAAAAGAATTACTCGTTCGTGTAGTGGGAGAATTTAGTCAATGATGAGTTTGAAAACGCCCTATGCTGCGGTGGATATCATTGTTGAGCTAATCGACCGACCCGATCGGCCTATTATTTTAATTGAGCGTCACTTTAAACCCCTGGGCTGGGCAATTCCGGGTGGCTTTATGGACTATGGAGAACCTGCGGAAAAAGCAGCTAGACGCGAAGCCATGGAAGAAATTGGCTTAGAAGTGAATCTGGTGGCGTTATTGGGCGCATATTCAGACCCAAATCGTGATGAGCGGCTACATACGTTGAGTTTGGTTTACGTTGCGACGGCGACAGGCACGCCCAACGCTGGCGATGATGCCAAGGCTGTTAAGGTTGTGAACGTGTGGGAAATCCCACAGAATCTTTGCTTTGACCACGATCGGATTCTGCGGGATTACCTCAACCATCGCTACTACGGACTACAGCCTCGGCTTGACTAGTCAATGAGTCTAGTTATCGAGGACTAGCTTCCACTCCTGGGTGGTTTCATTCCAAGTCGGACCACTCACTTCCCCCACAACAAACGGTCCCCAATACCGTTGAGAGCCATCTTGAGCAAAGGCCACCACGATGTCTCCCCGGGTTAAATTTAACGATCGGTTGGGCAACGCAACCAGCAAGCCCCGATCGCTGCCTTCACCTGCAAAAAAGTCCCAATGAGCAGGAGCTTCATAGGGCTGACGGGCTAGTTTTTCACCGTACTTATCGCGATGTTTATCGCCATATTTGCTGGTCTGAAGCTTTTCTGCTTTGAGTCGCAAGGCCAGACGAATGGGATGTTCAGATCGATTGCTCACGCGGAGCTTTCCAGATAGCGATTGAGGTTCGGATTCTACCGTCGCCGCGATCGCAGCTCTAGGCGCAAGGGTCACGCCGCCAATCACGATCGTCATGCCTGTCCGAATAAAAATGTGTCGTAATTTATGTGTCTTCACGGCTGGTGTTTTTACTGCTGGTGTCATTGCCAAATCTCTCGCCCTTATGCATCCCTATCTTCTAGTAAAGCAAGGGTTTGGCTGATTAGACCAAAAACATTGCGATCCCCGAAATAAATGTTTGCAGGTTAGGAATGGGAATTTAACAATTCAGAGAAAAATATAGACTTGCCATCAAATCTGAAGAAATTTCTACAGGCTCAGGATTTGATCATCCGTGGAAAAGTCGATTTCAGCCTTGTCTCGCCCTGACACCAAATAGTCATTCTTCAATGAATCACGTAGCCCCGAGATAAGGTCAAACTTTGGCTGCCAATCTAGGTCTTGTTTGGCTTTATCTACAGAACAGAAAAAGTGCTGTGGACGCATGGGGAACGCTTTCTTTTTGCCGAAGTCAAAGTCTTTAGGATCGTAATGAACCAAGTTGAGACTTGCCGGATCTTTGCCCGCTGCCACTGCACAAGCCCGTGCTAATCCATCAAAGGTCACGGCCCGATCGCCCGATATGTTGTAGATCTGACCGATCGCCCGATCGTTCCCCAATACTTTAACCATCGCATTCGCTAAGTCTGCACAGTGACCCAGTTGAGTCAGATGCTGGCCATGGGCAGGAATAGGAATGGGCCGATCGCGCAGGATCCGATCGAAGTACCAGGCATCTAAATCGTTGTAGTTTTGGGGACCATAGATATAGGTCGGACGGATGGAGGTGTAGGGAAGACCGCTGGCAGCGAGGTAGGTTTCGGTGTCATTTTTGCCCTTGTGGCGGCTTTTGGGATCCTCGGCATCGCCTTCAACGTGGGGCATTTGGTCAGATTTTAAATACACTCCCGCCGAACTCATGTAGATGAAGTGCTGGACATTGCCCTTAAAAATTTCAGCCAAGGGTTGGGTATCGCTCAGTTCGCGACCATTATTATCAAAAACAGCATCAAAGGATTCATTGGCTAGTTGCTGAAGATCGGCTTCTTGGGTTCGATCGCCCTGAATTACTCGTAAGCCTGCGACTGGAGACGGCTTTTTGCCGCGATTGAACAGCACAACGTCATGGCCCAGTGCCACTAATTGTTTTGTCAGATACACGCCAATAAACCGTGTTCCACCCATCACCAAAATTCTCATAACTCGTGCTTTCCTAAGTCCGACAACATCACCTGTCCATCATCCCAAATATCGGGTCAAGAAAACTGAAGCCCCGCATCCGATCGTCTTGGTCAGATGTGGGGCTTCAGTTAAACAGTGGATCAATTAAAACGGAATATCGTCAAAGTCAGGCTCTGGCGAAGGGGGTGGACTCGCCTTTGGAGCTTTCGATCGGGTAGATGCTGATGGCGCTGCCGTGACCGAAGGACGATCGACCATGGGCGATGGACTAATATCTGTCATACCAAGACTATAGATTTTAGAGGCTGTCAGTTCAGCCTGCTTTTCTTTGAATCCCTCAGGTCGATCGACTGAATTCATCGACAGGCGGCCCTCAATCACAACCCGATCGCCAATCTGATAAGACATTTGCATCTCTTGGGCCAGATTTCCCCAGCCTACAACTTTGAGCCTAGCCGAAGGGTCTTCTGGGCGCTGTCCGGGAAATTCGACTTCCATGTCCGCAATGGCCATTTGGCTGTCTTGGGTGTAACGCAATTGGGGCGGTCGGGTGACTTCCGCCATAATAATGCAGCTATTCATAAACTAAATGATTGAAGGATAGAGGAAACTATTTTCCATGATGACATGGTCAATACACTTGACTAATACATGGCCAATATCAAGATGAGATGGAGAAAATTTCAAGCGTCGTTAGGAAGCCGATCGGACTCGATGACCAATGTCGCGACGGTAGTATATTCCCTCAAATTGGATGGCTGCGATGGCTGTATAGGCTTTACTGAATGCCTCGTCGAAGGTCGGAGCGATCGCCCCAACTCCCAAAACCCGTCCGCCATCTGTGACCAACGCCTCTTTGTTCTGATAGGTTCCAGCATGAAATACCAGTGAACCTTGAGCTTCAGCTTCAGTAATTCCAGTAATTGCTAATCCTTTTTTGTATGAGCCGGGATAGCCGCCAGAGGCTGCAACGACACAGGCAGATACCTCAGATTTCCATGTCAAAGGGCCAAAAGTGGACAGACGACCTTCCGCACAAGCCAGCATAATTTGATGCAGTGGGGTTTCTAAGAGCGGCAGGATGGCTTGGGTTTCAGGATCACCAAAGCGACAATTGAATTCAATTACATTAATTTTTCCTGTGGGACTGATCATGAGTCCAGCATAGAGAATGCCGCAATATTGGATGCCGCGCCGTTTGAGTTCAGCGATCGCGGGTTCCAGAACTTGGGTTTGAACTTGAGCCATAATGTCGGGCGTGGCGATCGGAGCTGGAGCATACACGCCCATTCCCCCCGTATTTTCGCCGATGTCGCCTTCGCCAATACGCTTGTGATCTTGGGCGGGCAGCAGCGGCACAATAGTCTCACCGTCCGTCACGGCCAAGACTGAAACTTCCTCACCGATCAAGCATTCCTCAATCACAACCTGTTCGCCAGCCGCCCCAAACAGTCCACTAAAGCAGCCTTCTAGTGCGACAATTGCATCCGTCACGGTCATAGCAACCGTTACACCTTTACCTGCGGCCAGCCCATCGGCCTTGATCACAATGGGCGCGCCTTCGAGTTCCACATAGGCACGGGCGGATGGTAGATCGGTGAAAACAGCGGATTTGGCAGTGGGAATATTGGCCGACTGCATCAAGTCTTTGGCCCAAGCTTTGCTCGCTTCTATCTGTGCCCCGGCTTGACTGGGACCGAATACTTTAATATTTTTACGCTGCAAGAAGTCTGTAATCCCAGCCGCTAAGGGGGTTTCTGGTCCAATCATTACGATCGCGACATTGTTCACCGTACAAAACCGGGCAATGCCTTCAAAATCATCCTGAGTTAGGTCAAGATTCTGACATCTTGGGAGCGTTGCTGTTCCGCCATTACCGGGAACACATATCACCTGAATCGACGCGTCTTGAACTAATCGCCACGCGATCGCATGTTCTCGCCCACCGTTACCTACCACCAAAACTTTCACAGACTTTCTCACTCCACACATCAACAACCAAGAACTTCGAGACGCGCTCAAAGTTCACCAATAGTATCACCAGGCTTAACAGGGAAAAGCTACAGACCTCGTAGGGGGATATAATTGAGAATCTCAGAGTCTAATTGCGTTTGTGGCTAGGGTTTTGCGGAGTTGGTGAAGGCGATCGGTTGTGTTGATCGGAGAGTGTGGTGGAAGCGTGTTTTGGTTAGGCCAAGTGGTCATGTTGTCGCAGGTACAGGGGATGGCGCTGATGGGTATACCTGCGGCTTTTAGAGGAATGGGCATTTCGCATCTTGCACAGTCGGCGATTTCCCAGATTCCGGTGAGGAGTTGACCCAGATCTACCGCGCTGCCTTCGAGATAGGCGAGATGGGGCATTTCTAGGATTTGTTGCCAGATCTGTTCAAATTCCCTGCTGGGGCGATCGGTATTGAGCGTGGGGGTAATGCAGTGTGAGGTGCCGTTGAGAATCAAGGGCTTACCCAGTTGAAACCAGTGAGCTAGGTATTGGCGAATTTCTTGATGAGTAGCCATTATGCTTCGTGGATGAAGGGATTTCTTCCATGGTATGACGTTGCGATTGGAGGTGGGGGGAAGAAAGTCTGTAGGTTTTTAGAGAGCTGGAACTAAGGACAAATCATGATTTCTCTTCCAATTTCAACGATCGCCCTCGCCAAGTCCAGCCCCAACCCGTTTCAGTTTTAATCCAAGATGCCACGGCGATCGCCGCAATCGTGATTCCCCCGATTCCACTCAACCACCAATAGTTCGCGGAAAAATTCATTACGTTCTGGACTCGCTGACGAATTTGCCACTGTCGAACCAAAACGGTAATGGACCCAATTAAGAGCAATCCTAAACACACAACCTGGGCGCTTGTCGCGGATAATCCGATCGCCTGCCACAGATTATTGATAGTCAATCCCACATTCAACCAAGGCAATGTAAAAATCAGAAGTGCGATCGTGGCTGAATATAGGGTTGCCTTTGTATTTCGCCGCGATCCTAAATGCCAGTTTTTAGTCCAGCCTTCCCATAGCGCCCCGAAGGTTCGATACATACGCAACAGTGCTAAATCGCTCAGATAGCCAAAGTGAAGAGAGAGTCCAGCCTGCTGAATTGCCCGCGCCAGTTCCACGTCTTCTACAATTTCCGATCGTAGTGCCCGATGCCCGCCGACCCGATCGTAGGCACTGCGTCGAAACAACATGAATGGACCCACGGCAAACATACTGTCATTGTCCGCATCGGCAATCTCGTCCGGCTGAAATGCCAAGGCAAACATGCTCGCGACGATCGGTTGAGCAATCCACTCCCCCAAACAGCCGCAAACAATGGTCGGCCAGCCCGTCAACAAGTCCCACTGATTGGTCTTCGCGGCCATCACCGCCGTCTCGATTGCGCCCGGTTTAAGCTGCACATCGGCATCGATAAACAAGACATAATCGCCCGTTGCACGATCCATCGCCTGTGCACAGGCCCAATTTTTGCCCATCCAAACTTCGCCCGTGGGACGCGAACCGCCTAGAATGATCTGCAATCGATCGTCACCGTCTTGAGCAAGCGTCGTTAAAATCTCCCAAGTCCGATCGCTAGATTGATCATCTACAACCCAAACCGAGAGCTGCGCCGACGATAGATTTGTGCTGTTTAAAACCGATCGAACACAGGCTTCAATATTTTCAGCTTCGTTATAAGCCGGGATCATGACATCCACCCGATCGGCAAAGTTTGGATGCAGAGCAGGCCGCATTAAGCGATACTTTGAGGCATTTTGCACTACAGGAATTAATCGCCCTGCAAAATCTGAACTCACAAACCCGCCGATCGTCACCAGCCCCACATTTAATCCAATCATTGCCCAATCCAAGGTCTCGCCTCCCATTGCCCGTCCCTGTTTGAAGATTAAGTCTGGTATTGTTACATAATACCTATACATAGATTTGGTAAGCTCGCTCGATTCTTTCTATAAGAAAAGAAATTCTTTGAACTAAACGTTTTCAATCGTCAGATAGTCTGTTGTCTTTATCCCTAGAAGTTTAGTAAAGCGGTTATAACAATGCCTCGTGTACTTATTATTGACGATGATCCTGCGATCGCAGAATTGGTCGCGGTTAACCTAGAAATGGCGGGCTATGAGGTCACGTTGGCGGCAGATGGCATTAAAGGACAAGCCATGGCATTACAAATGCAACCGGATTTAGTCATGCTGGATTTGATGTTACCGCGCGTCGATGGCTTTACGGTGTGCCAGCGACTGCGGCGCGATGAGCGGACGGGTGAAATTCCTATTTTGATGTTGACGGCACTCAGCCAGACAGCCAACAAGGTCGAGGGCTTCAATGCTGGAGCCGACGACTATATGACTAAACCCTTTGAGGTGGAAGAGTTATTAGTTCGGGTGCGAGCGCTCTTGAGACGAACCGATCGAATTCCGCAAGCGGCCAAGCACACTGAAATTCTCAATCATGGTCCCATGACCCTAGTGCCGGAACGCTTCGAGGCAATCTGGTTCAACCGTACCGTTAAGCTGACCCATTTAGAGTTTGAATTGTTGCATTGCTTGCTGCAACGCCACGGTCAAACTGTATCCCCTAGCGAAATTCTCCGGGAGGTGTGGGGCTACGACCCAGACGATGACATCGAAACCATTCGGGTTCACATCCGTCACCTGCGCACGAAGCTTGAGCCAGAACCCCGTCATCCGCAATATATCAAGACCGTCTACGGTGCAGGTTACTGCCTCGAACTGCCTGCGACAGGGGTAATGCGGCAACCGATCGCTGATTAATCAGAAACAATACAGACTAAAAAGGCGGGTGACTCATTTAACTAAGCCACCCACCTTTTTTAGAGTTTTAGACCATTCAATGTCGATTAGGGCGCAAGTGCGTTTCCACGAATCAGACTGCCGATCGTCTTGGCGGTGATTTTTAGCTGGGTAAATGGATTTGCGGGAACAACACGTTTGTACAGATAGCTGTCAAAGGTCAGCTTTTGGACATCGATGTCACTGCACATTTCTACAAACGCTTCACGGGTTGCATCGCTGCGGTAGAACACACGCTGAAGGATGTCCAACACCAAGTAAGTGATGCCGTATTCCTTATCCCAACGCTTGATGTAAACCTTCAGATCTGCCTCAGTCGGGATTCTAGATCCATTTTCAGAAAACTCAACGATCGCTTCTGCACACATCCGAGCCGATTTTGCGGCAAAGTAAATGCCCTCGCCGGACGACTTAGTAACGGTTCCAGCGGCATCCCCAACTAGAGCAACCCGACCGACGACTCGCCGAGGTCTTGGATGTTCAGGAATTGGATGGGCTTCAACGCGAATGATCTTGCCCCCGCGTAGTTTTTCAGCAGCCCGAGTCCGAATTCCAGCTTGCAGTTTCTTGATCTGAGCTTGGTTGGGCTTCATGGTCCCGGTGCCGACAGCAACGTGATCGTGTTTTGGGAATACCCACGCGTAGAAGTCGGTGGATACGTCATCTCCGACATACATTTCAGCCAAATCATCGTAGTACGCCATTTTGTCCGGTGGCAGCATGATTCGCTCTTGGAAGGCGATCGCATAGTTGTAGTCCCCTGCATCAATTGCTTTAGCAACCCGCGAGTTTGCGCCATCTGCGCCTACAACTAGGTCCACAACCAGTTTTTTATCCACGCCCTCAATGCCATTGGAATGGTCCGCGTAATGTAGGGTGTAGGAGCCAGTGCTTGTGGTGGGTAGCTCCAACTTGTACATCGTGCCATTAATTAGCTTGGCTCCTAAGGATGCCGCCCGAGTCCGCAAAAATTCATCAAACACTTCACGGCGAACCATGCCGATGTATTCATCTTTTTTCAGCGTCTGACCAATGTCCACCTCAACATCTGAAGGCGAAATCATCTTCATCCGTCGAACTTTACGATCGATGATACTTTCCGGCAAATCAAATTCTTTCACCATACAAAGTGGAATTGCACCACCGCAGGGTTTCACATTGTCTAATTTTCGTTCAATCAGGAAGGTCTCAATCCCAGCTTTTGCCAAGACTTCCGCCGCACAGGATCCAGCCGGACCTCCACCAACAACAGCTACGCGTAGTGCCAAAGCCCTATCTCCGAATTAACGTTTAAAACTTACAGTGCCGATCGTAGCATGGAGAATTTGGTCGCTGGGTGGGTGCCGTGCAAAGTTGCAACAGAGCTTAACATGGAGCGCACAGCACACTGAAAGCCGCGCCAAACCGAAACGCTCCGAAAATTTTAACAATTGAAAAGCTGCTGAATCATCCACCTGTGTTCACACGCGGTTCGGGAGCGCATTTAATGATATAGACCAGTGTATAGAGATGATGTGTAAGAGGCAATTCAATGACGGTGAATCCGCAGGACTATGCCAATATTGATTTGGCTCCGCTAATTGATCATTCCCTGCTCAGTCCTAGCGCGATCGGATTGCAGGTCGAGCAGTTTTGTAATGAAGCGGATTTGCGTGGGTTTGCAGCAGTCTGTGTGCCGCCTTGCCACGTCAAAAAAGCGGTTGAATTACTGCATAACAAAAAGCCAAGAGTCTGTACGGTGATTGGGTTTCCGACAGGATTCTCAACGAGTTCGACCAAGCTATATGAAGCCCTTGAATGTGCAGAATTTGGGGCGACGGAATTGGATGTAGTGATCAATATTGGTTGGCTAAAAGAAGGCCGATCGGATGATGTACACCGAGAGATTGCTCAAATTTGTGAGGAAACGGGATGCACGGTTAAAGCAATTTTGGAAATGGCGCTGTTGACCGATGGCGAAAAACGTCTAGCGGCGGAACTGACCATGGATGCAGGAGCGGCTTTTTTGAAAACCAGTACGGGCTGGGTGGGCGGCGCAACGGTGGAAGATGTACGAATGTTGAAGGAAATTAGTCGCGATCGGGTTGGCATCAAGGCATCTGGGGGCATTCGGACCCTAGAAAAAGCAATGGAATTAGTATTAGCGGGGGCAACTCGAATTGGAACGTCGCGGGGGATGGAATTGCTGAAGGCTCAGAGTGGGCGATAATTATGACGAATTTTCACGACACCTTTCTTTCATCGCAGTAGGAATCATTCATGGCAGCCACTCTCCAACAAATAAAAGGATACCTAGACAAGAAGGGATGGAAACACAGAATAGAAGCTGATGAAAACCGCATCATCACCGGAGTCTACGCCGAAAACCTAGATCAATTCTTGATCGTAATTCAGCTAGACGAAGACGGTGAATTCTTTGAAATCTATGCCCCACGCGTCCTCACCAATGTCAAAGATCATCCCCATAAAACGGCCATTCTTCAAACAATGCTCTGTATTTCTTGGGAAACCAAAATGCTCCAATGGGAATATGACCCCTCAGATGGTGAAATTCGGGCCATTATTGAGTTCCCCCTCGAAGATGCTCTTTTGACCGAACGCCAATTTAATCGGTGTCTTTATAGCCTTGTTCAACTGGTTGATGAGCTTGCCCTACCCCGGTTACAGGCCGTTATGGAAACTGGAGAGGATCCCCGCGATGTGGAGGAAGGTGAACGCCTATTGTTGCAGCTTGAAAACGACTCTCCTGGAATGTTGGCGATGCTGGAACGCGCCATGACCGCCCGCAAGCGTCGTGGTCGGTTGTTGATGAGTGAAGAGTGACCGGGAGCGCAAAACAGAATACCCAGCAAAGCGCGAACGCTGAAGAAAAGCCTAGATTAAAATTTCTGACACAAACCTAACCCTGGAATCGATCGACTGATACTATCGATTGGATTCGATCAGTCTAGTTTGATTTGGTGTGACGTGTTTAGGGTTATTCGATGAATTCGAGTTCTATTCTGACTAATATTCTGAATCCTCCGGTTCTGTTTTTCTTTGGGGGTATGATCGCGACCCTTGTGAAATCTGACCTTGAGATTCCTAAGCCGCTGCCAAAATTATTTTCCCTTTATCTCCTACTCGCGATCGGGTTTAAAGGCGGACATGAGGTGATGGAAAGCGGCTTTACGTCTGAGATTGTTCTCACATTGCTTACATCGGTGTCGATGGCTTGCTTGGTTCCGGTGTATGCCTTTTTGGTGCTGAGAATTAAGTTTGATGCCTACAATGCAGCAGCGATCGCAGCGACTTATGGATCTATTAGTGCTGTTACGTTTGTGACTGCTACATCATTTTTAAGCAAGCTCAATGTTGACTTCGGCGGTCACATGATTGCGTCTTTGGCTTTAATGGAATCGCCCGCCATTGTGATCGGGCTGCTCTTGGTCAGGCTCTATGCACCACGAAAAGCTGAAGATTCCGACTTTTCGTGGGGCGAAGTATTGCGGGAAGCATTTCTGAATGGCTCTGTGCTTTTGCTGGTGATTAGTTTGGGCGCGGGGTACTGGACTGGAGAGGCGGGCTGGACCAAGATGAAACCCTTTGTCGAGGATATGTTTTATGGGGTTTTGGTTTTTTTCCTGCTAGATATGGGGCTGGTCTCGGCGAAACGGTTGGGAGATTTGACGCGGGCCGGAATATTTCCGGTGTTATTCTCGGTATTCATGCCTGTTTTTAACGCCATGATTGGGATTTTCTGTGCGGCGGTAATTGGTATGTCTCAAGGGAATGCGCTTCTATTTGCGGTGCTTTGTGCCAGCGCGTCCTATATTGCAGTTCCAGCAGCGATGCGGATGTCGGTACCGGAGGCAAATCCTAGTCTTTATATTTCCATGGCACTGGCTTTGACGTTTCCCTTTAACATTGTGTTGGGGATTCCCATTTATTTTGAAATTATTAAAAAGCTCTGGGGAGCAACTTAAGATTATGAGCTTACCGATTACAGCAGCTGACTTAAAACCAGTGAAACGGCTTGAAATTATTGTTCCCTCTGTGGAATTGCGTAAGGTTCTAGAAACCCTCGATCGGTTGGGTGTAAAGGGCTATAGCATTTTGCGAAACGTCAGCGGCAAGGGCGATCGGGGTACAACGGCCTGCGATATGGATCTGGATGGCGCTTGCAATGACTACGTGTTAGCGGTGTGTGATGAGAGTCAAGAACTGGCGGTGTTGGCGGAAATCTATCCTATTGTCAAACGCTTCGGCGGCATTTGTCTGACCTCGGATGCCAAGTGGTTGATGCACAGCGGACCAAATTGGTAATTGATTTTGAACGGTAGATTGAAATGAGTTTGCTAGACTAAGAGGCTGTAACGGTAGTCTGCGGTGAAAATCGTGATTCCGGTGCAGCTTTTTTGATTTTGATGTCGTTTATCTCTAGTGTGTCCCATGCTCAGCCCTGCCAAAATTTCTCGCGTCCTGCCAGAATCGATCGCAGAAGAAATTGGGTTTGGAATTGGCGATGCGATCGTATCCGTGAACGGTCAGCAGCCAAGGGATTTGATTGACTATCAGTTTTTCTGTGCGGATGAGTTTCTAGAACTTGAAGTGTTGGATGCCAAAGGGTTGACTCACACTGTTGAAATTGAGAAAGACTACGACGAAGATTTGGGGCTAGAGTTTGAGACCGCACTCTTTGATGCATTGATTCAATGTACAAATCGTTGTCCATTTTGTTTCATTGATCAACAGCCGCCCGGTAAACGCGAAAGCTTGTATTTCAAAGATGACGACTATCGACTGAGCTTTTTATATGGCAGTTATCTGACGCTGACCAATTTACCCGATCGGGAATGGGATCGCATTGCGGCTATGCGTTTATCCCCGCTCTATGTTTCTGTTCATGCTACGGATGGGGAAGTCCGATCGCGCCTCTTAAAGAATCCTCGTGCTGGACTACTGCTTCAACAACTGCAATGGTTCCAAGATCACGAATTACAAATTCATGCCCAAGTCGTCGTCTGTCCTGGAATTAATGATGGCGAACAGCTCACCAAAACCCTAGAGGATCTAGCCAAATTTCATCAAGGCGATTTTCCTGCTGTTATTTCAGCCGCCGTTGTGCCCGTGGGGTTAACGCGCTTCCGACCCGATGAAGACGCACTCATTCCAGTGTCAAACGAAAAAGCGATCGAAACCATCACTCAAGTTCAAGCTCTACAACAGAAGTTCCAAGATACGATCGGCTCCACCTTTGCTTGGTTAGCAGACGAATGGTTTCTGATTGCCCAACAGCCCGTTCCCCTAGAACAGCATTATGAAGACTATCCCCAAATTGGTAACGGGGTCGGCTCGATTCGATTGTTTCTGAAAGAGTTTGACAATGCCGCCGAAGATCTCCCGATCGCAATCCCTCAGCCCACGCGCTTGACTTGGATTGTCGGGAATGCGGTTGAACAGGCGTTTCAACCGATCGTCGATCGGCTCAACGCAGTCGAAAATCTGACCATAACTTTAGCGGCACTAAACAGTAACTATTGGGGACAAGACATTTCCGTCACAGGTCTAATCACGGGTCAAGATATTGTGGACGCGCTGAAGGGGCAAGATTTGGGCGACGGGATTTTGTTGCCGTCGTTGATGATTAAGCTACATTCAACATTGTTTTTAGACGATATGACCGTTCAGGCCGTGGCAGACGCGCTAGAGACAAAAATTTGGATTGTGGATGGAGTGGATGGGCTGATAGAGGCTTGTAGTGACTTAGACCAAGAGGCTGCGATCGGGGGCTGAATGTGTTGGGAACCTTTTGAAAATGTAAGCGGTCAAGAGATGCAGGTTCAGCACTCACACAGGAATTCAAAACATACTATGAAACTTATTCAATCCCTCGCGCCTCGTTCATCCGCCGCCTTTGCTCTCGCATTGGGCGTAGCAACTACGGGTCTGGTGCCCCTCGCCACGCTTCGGGCTGATGCTCAATCATTCCCCGGTCGATACAACGTTTCTACTCCGTCTATTTTTAACCGATCGATTCGTATTGCATCAAATGCAGTCATTCCGGCAAGCTATGTGAAAGCGCCCAAAATCGTTTTGGCTCCTGATGAAAAAATATCAGTCACTTTAAACATCCTCAATAACATTAAGTCTGGCGATAATCGTTTGTTGATTCCAGCGGGGAGCACCGTAGAAGGTGAATTTCGTCCAGCCAGCATCACCCGCGACGGTAAAGAAGAAAAAGGCACTCGCTTCTATGCCCGCACTTTAGTTCTTCCCAATGGCAGCAGCATGATGCTCGATGCAACGTCTGATTTAATTACCCGCAAAGAAACCATCAGCAAAGGCATCAATGTAACCTCGATTTTGACAGGTGCCGCTGTAGGTTCAGGTGCAGGTGCGATCATCTCCGGTGTCACTGGAGACCGTCAAATCACCTGGGGCAAAGTTTTAATCGGAACCGCAGTGGGTGCTGTAGGGGGCTTATTGACCAATGGTCAGAACAAGTCTGAAGTGGTGGTTGTTAATACCGAAACAGACTTAGGCTTGCGTTTGGCATCTCCCCTCGTGTTCAACAATGCCTACTAGATGAGTCGTTAGGTTTGGGGCACGGCGAGCCATGCCCCTACGATATTTGGAACCCGGATCTGTAGGGACATGCCCTGCCGTGTCCTAAACCCAATGAGATGATTTTAAGTATTCAATGTCTTAATTGAGAGTATGGATCTTGTTAAATCCTCGTGCCTGATCTAGCCGTAGTCAAATAACAAAATAAAACCCCGCAGGATTGATCAATTTTGTGGGGTTTTATTTTGAGGGAAATCCGATGGCTAAAATTCTGGAATCCCCATCCAAAAACTTGAAAATTCCCTGTTCGTTTTCCTGAGGATTTTCTAGACTAGTGAAGAACAGTTAAACTAAAGGTTGCACAACGCAGCAAGGAAGAGATTATGGGCCTGTTCGATCGTGTGAGCCGCTTGGTTCGGGCAAATGTCAATGACATGGTGAGTAAAGCTGAGGATCCAGAGAAGATTCTGGACCAAGCACTCATGGACATGCAGGAAGACCTGATCAATATGAAAACAGCGGTGGCAGGGGCGATCGCAACCCAAAAACGTAGTCAGCTTCAGTACGAGAAAAATTTAAGTGAATCTACGACTTGGCAGTCACGCGCCCAGCTTGCATTACAGAAAAACGATGAAAATCTGGCCCGTGAAGCCCTCGTCCGTAAGAAAAGTTTTGCCGATGCCGCAGCATCCCTCAAGGCGCAACTTGATGCCCAAAGTGTTCAAGTGGATAGCCTAAGAAAAAATCTGGTCGCGATGGAGAGCAAAATCTCTGAAGCAAAGACCAAAAAAGACATGCTAAAAGCACGGGCAGCGGCAGCCAAAGCGAACGAACAGCTTCAATCTGTTATCAACAGCAACAATACTGGTAGCGCTATGGCAGCGTTCGAGCGGATGGAAGATAAAGTTCTTCAGCTTGAATCCCGATCCATGGCAGCGGCAGAACTTGGGAGCGCAGGTCTCGATGCTCAGTTTGCAGCCCTAGAAGGCGGTAGCGATGTGGATGACGAACTCGCAGCCATGAAAGCTCAAATGCTGGGAGGATCGGCACCTGCTGCAACCCCGCAGATTTCTGGAACCCCAGCCGGAGTGAATGCGGATGCGGAACTCGAAGCCTTGAAAAAGCAAATGGATAATCTATAGTTAATGCCCAGCGCGTCTCAGTTGGGACGATCGCGCTATCATGAAAAGTAACAATTCGTTACCTTCTGTGATCGCCTTGACTGTCACTCCCTTAATCTGCCCTAATTCTTGGCATTTGCTCAGTCCACTTTGGCAAGGCGACGATCGTCAAGTCCAATCCGGTTTGCCCCATCACCAACTTGCACCTGCTTGGCAAATGATGCTTCTAGGTGATGGTTCTCCAACCCGTTATCTTCAACTATTGACGGGCGAACCGACGCGGATTGATTTAATTGATATGTCCAGTGTGGGCGAGTCTCCCGATCGTGCCCCTGCTCAAATTTTCCAAGTTCCCGGACCCCGCGTCCGTCGTCAAGTTTGGCTGACCAATGGCGGCGAACCTACGGCCTACGCAACCTCTTGGTGGGAACAAAGCCATGTGGACGAATACTTGGAAAATCGATCGCTCCCCATTTGGGCCAGTCTTGCAAAGCTGAGAACTGAGCTATACCGCGATGTTCAGGGGTTGTACTACGGTCATTCAGACGAAATTTCCCAAGCCTTCGGTCATCCTGGGCCATTCTGGGGACGACACTATTTATTTTGGCATCATGGCCAACCATTGACATTAATTTACGAAGTCTTTTCGCCCAAGCTAGAACAATATTTAGGTCCAATAACCATCTAGACTCAAATTTTACCGAATCGGCGTTCACGACTTTGGTAATCACGCAGGGCGATATGGAATTGGGTTCGATCGAAATCTGGCCACATGGTATCGGTGACATAAATCTCGGTATAGGCGATTTGCCACAATAGAAAATTGCTAATTCGCATCTCGCCACTCGTCCGAATTAGCAAATCAGGATCACAAATACCCGCAGTGTATAAGTTTCGTTCAAAGACTGATTCCTCAATATCTTCAAGCCCTAGTGTTCCATCTTTCACGGCAGCAGCGATCGATCGGCAAGCCTGTAAAATCTCTTGACGGCCCCCGTAGTTCACAGCGATCGTAAACTGAATCCCTGTATTTACCCGAGTTAACTCAACAGCCCGATCGATTTCTTCGCGCAGAGAGTCCGGCAACATTTCCGGGTTTCCCGCAACCCGAATCTGCATATTTTCCTGCACTGTCTCCCAGAATTCTCTTCTCAATATCTGTTCAAACAGAGTCATGAGAAATTCGATCTCTTCCGTTGGACGACCCCAATTTTCCGTAGAGAACGCGTAGACCGTTAGCGCCTCAATGCCCCAATCCCGACAGCAGCGCAGTAGATCTTGCAAGACCTTTACGCCCTTACGATGGCCCATAATTCGGGGCATTGCCCGACGTTTGGCCCAGCGCCCGTTGCCATCCATAATGACGGCCACATGGCGAGGCATCCGTTCACGGAGAAGGTCTGTGGGAATTTCCTGAAGAAGTTGCTTTGCAGCCATAGGGTCAGCCAGTCCTCGAAAATCGCGTACTGAAAATTACTTATTTCTGGAGTGGGCACAAGCGCACCGATCGGATCACTTCTTGCCGTAATTTGATTGAAATGACAGGTTCAGCTTGCGGCTATTTCAGCAAGGCATGAAACTAATCGTCAATCACCCCTAGAGAATACAAGCTCTCGTTCCTAAATTCCGAACTTAGATCTTAGATTCCAATTTAGATCTGACCTTAGATATCATTTTAGATACTGCTGGACTATCTTTCACGTACCAGCGCCATGGAAGTTCTACGCCTTGCGTTAATCCGATTCGCGTAGTCTGGACCAATTCCCGAATCTCTAAATCCAAGCTCTGCTGCCAATCTGGAGTGCGATGTTCTAGCCATAGCGGTCCGGTACCATCGAGCTTCGTTCCATATAGCGTCTGGTCAATTTGCATAACACGACATAGTTTTCCTGGTCCGGCAGCGACCCGATGTAATTTTTCTCTTGGTTTCGGTTTCCCCAGTTCGTAATTCTCTGGCATGGTCTCCATGTGTAATGCCCGAATCAGTACGGCACTGGCGAACTCGTCGCGATCGGTAACGATGTTGACACAGTGATAAATGCCATAGATTAAATACACATAGGTGTAGCCCGCTGGCCCGAACATAATCCAATTGCGATCGGTCTTCTTCCGATAGGCATGACAGGCGGGATCTCCTTCTTCGTAAGCCTCAGTTTCGATGATGGTTCCACGCAACTGTTGACCATTGGGCAACCTCCTGACCATCATACAGCCGACTAAATCTGGAGCAACCTGCAAGGCCGATCGGCTTAGCCAACGGTGATCGATAATGGGCGAAATAATTGGGAGCATTGAGGCGAGTTGTTCTGTCTAGAATCTTTAATCATTCTTGCATTTAGCTAATCCCCCCAACCATTTCGCTAGGATATAAAACGAAAGACTTAAAATTTTCAGTTCTTCATTTTCCTAATGGTGATTTTCATGGATGTAAAACAGATGCTGATTATTATTGCTTGCATCTTTCCGATCGCCTGTCTTTTCTTTGGCACAAAGAATGGATTTTACGACAGCGATGATTACCACGGCAATGGATCCGCTCACTAAAATCTCTCAGACCAACAGGAATGCCGTTAATTCGGTAGTCCTGTTGAATTCGGGGACGAATCGCAATCAAAGTCCATGGTGCAATGTTTTTTCTACGGAACCGGGCAGTCCGATGAGGGAATCTGTGTCGAAGTCCAGATTTCTCGCCATCGTATTCTGCTCGATTGCGGATTACGCGACCTATCTGCTTTCCAACCCCTTGAACCACCGGATTTAATTCTGTGCAGTCATGCCGATCCCGATAACATTCGATCGCTGCTGCTGCTCCACCAAAAATTTCCCGATGTGCCAATCTACAGTAGCCCTGTCACCGCGCAATTGATTGGACTAAGCTCGTTGCCATCGCCGTTGATCCGGGCAATTGATTGGCGATCGCCAATCGAACTTTTGCTAAACCTTACGGTACAACTATTCCCAGCGGGCCATTTACCGGGTGCAGCACTTGTCTTACTCACGGATACCAGCGTCGATCGGCCGCAAACTCTTCTCTATGCTCCAGATTTATCCCTCACTAATTCTCGTCTCACAGACGGACTTAAGTTAGAGGAACTGCGGGGATTGTTTCCAGACATTCTGATTATTTCAGGTTCCTATGGGACCGATCGCTATCCCCACCGCCGCCAACTTGAAACGCAACTAATGGAGGTCATCGATCGGGCATTACTTTCTGGACAATCCGTATTATTACCCGTTCCAGCCTTGGGTCTGGCTCAAGAAATTTTGATTTTGTTGCGGAGTCATCACCTGTTTTCAGGACGAAGCGTGATGGTGCGCGTGGATGATTCGATCGCGGATGATTGCGATCGGTACGAACAAATTATCCCCACCTTTCCAAGCAGTATTCAAAACTTCGCTCGTTATCAATCGTTGTTTTTAGATTCTACGATACGACCTTGTATCCAACGACTAACGACCGATCCCAACCCCTCGCCCACCGCACCAGAGATACTCCCGCAGATCATCTTAGTCAGTCAACCGGAAGCTTCAGGTCAGCCATTACCTGCTGTTTTGCAAATCCTTATGCAGCGCGGCGATTGGCTATTGTTGTTTTCCAAGACCAGCCATCACAAATTCGAGCTGCCAGCAGTGCCAACCGAATCCTACATGCTGCCTAACCACTGCGATGGCTCAACCCTCCCCCAAGTTATCCATACCCTGCGCCCGCAGCATGTGGTATTGATTCACGGAACCCCGGAAAAACTTCTCCAACTTGCCGAACTCGACGACCTCAATTCTCGCTATAAGCTCCATATTCCATCGTCAGGCACCCGACTAGAATTACCGATCGCTGATTTTTTTAATTCACCCTCGGTCCCAGATGTGTCCTATGAAGGTGAATTAATCGAAACCGAGACTGAGATTCTAATCTCATTGCCGAGAGACCTGACTGCCGATCCGAGATGGAAAATTCTGTCGGATCTCGGAATTATTCGCGCCCAATGGCAAGGCAATACTTTGATCATTCGGGGCATTTCGCAACGAGATCCCCGTCTGCCCTGACTCAACTTCAGGGAAATCCGATCGCTTACTCAAAATCGATATGACTCTGCTTTGGTCTGGTATAATTCTTAAAGTTTTATTAAGGAACTTCATCATGTCTGAATGTCTAAGAGTTGGCCAAACCGCGCCCGACTTCACTGCAACGGCGGTCATCGACCAAGAATTCAAGACCATCAATCTGTCTGATTATCGCGGTAAGTACACGGTTCTCTTCTTTTATCCGTTGGACTTCACCTTTGTCTGCCCGACTGAAATCACTGCATTCAGCGATCGTCATTCCGAATTTAAAGCTCTCAATACCGAAATTCTGGGCGTTTCGGTAGACAGTCAGTTTTCCCATCTCGCTTGGATCCAAAGCGATCGTAAAAGCGGTGGACTCGGCGATCTGAACTACCCATTAGTTGCTGACCTTAAGAAGACCATCAGCGAAGCTTACAATGTCTTGGACCCAGAAGAAGGCATCGCACTGCGCGGCCTATTCATCATCGACAAAGATGGAATCATTCAGCATTCAACCATCAACAATCTATCCTTCGGTCGTAGCGTTGACGAAACTCTTCGGGTTTTACAAGCGATTCAGCACGTCCAAACTCACCCCGATGAAGTTTGCCCAGCAGGTTGGCAGCCCGGAGACAAGACCATGAATCCAGATCCAGTTAAGTCTAAGGATTTCTTTGCGGCGGTCTAGGACTTTAATCTAGGACTTGAATTTAGAATTTATCAAAAAGGCGATTGTTTAAACAGTTAGACGATCGCCTTTTTGTTGGTGGCTTTCAATAATTCCAGCCGCACAAATTCACCCATCTTCGCCATCATCCAGCCAATCACCCACCTTCCCCTTCATCACCTGCATGGATTGCTGTTCCGTCTTCCGGGAAACCTGCCGATATTTAGATTTAAGCCTTGGCTCATAGGTGACTTCGCCTGCACTGTTTGTTTTTTGCTTTAAGGCTGCATCTGGCGTAGACTGCCGTGCCTGTGAGGTTTGCAATACTAGTGCTTCCTCTAAGAAACGAAGATAAATCTCATAGCGCTCCCAATCTCCCCGAACGCGGCATCCTGGTTCTTGTTGATGCAGACAGTCCGAGAACTGACAGGTTCGTTTTTTTAAGCGCGATCGAACCTCAGGAAAATAATCCATCAACTCACGGGGCGATGCGTCCATATCGGGCTGATTAAACCCCGGTGTGTCAGCCAGTAGGCCACCTTTTGGCATCTCAAATAATTCCACATGCCGGGTCGTATGCCGACCGCGCTCTAATTTTCCCGACACGGCTGACGTGCGTAATTTTGCTGCAGGTACCAGCATATTAATTAAACTGGATTTTCCCACCCCAGACGGTCCCGAAACAATCGTAACTCGCTTATCTAATCGATCGGCCAGCGCCTCAATCCCTAGCCCGGTGTAAGAACTAATCATCACGGGATCGTAGCCCCAAGCTCTAAGCCGATCGCGCCACGCATCCCGGTGAGGAGTGGGAACGAGATCACTTTTACTGAGACACAAGCACACTTCAATGCCTGTAGATTCGGCTTTGACTAAAAAACGACTGAGTTGACTAATATCTAAGGCAGGTTTGGCCAGCGCAAAAATCAATAAAATTTGGTCTGCATTTGCCACGGGGGGGCGATCGAGCTGCGATCGACGAGCTTCAACATGACAAATCGCCGCCCGACCACTCTCCCAATCCGGTTCTTCCACATGGACCCGATCGCCCACCATCACCTGCTGTCCAATTTTTTTTAGCCGACTACGCCGCGTACAAAGGGGCAGTATTTGCACAGGCCGATCGCCCGATGCTTCCACTTGAACGTAGTAATAATTGGCCTGAATCGCAACAACGATTCCCACGAGCGGTCCATCGGTAGCGGTTGGGTGGATCCGGGGCGAGTGGCTGTGAGTTTGGTCGGTGGAGTCCAGCGTCATGGACGTTGAACCCGCAACACAAAATAAGTGCTGCGATCGTCCCGGTTTTCATCAATGGATTGGATAATGTATCCTTCCATCCGCAAACTGTCCGGAACCTGCTCAATAGGCTCCCCAGCATCCAGCCATACTTCCAAGGTCTGACTAGGTGCCATCGTCTCAAGTTTTAGCTTCGTTCGTACAAAGTTAATCGGACAAGGCGTTCCCCGTAGATTCAAAGAGGCATCGGCTGGAATAGTATCCAAGGTTACGGTCATGAAATTGCATTCTCCTTATGTTTCAAAAGAATTTACCTAAAAAGCCTTCAACGCCCCCCTTCCCGACCCGATCGCCGTGAATCTTAGCCAGTTTTTCTAACAACTCCCGTTCTTCGGCTCCCACTTTTTTTGGAATATCAACCGTGACCGTCAGCAAATGATTCCCACGACTCACAGCATTTCCTAACCGTGGAACCCCTTTGCTGTCTAAGGTCAACACCGTGCCGGGTTGAATGCCTGCTGGAATCTCAATTTCTTCGTCCCCATCAACAGTTTTCACCTCAAGACGAGAGCCTAAAATCGCTTGTAAGTAGCTGATTTTGACCTCAGACAAAATGTTTATGCCATCCCGCTGGAAGTGGGAGTCTTCATTTACAAAAAGGTAGACATACAGATCGCCCGCTGGCCCACCGCGCATCCCACTGTCGCCCTCATTCGAGACCCGTAAACGCGTCCCATTATCAACCCCAGCCGGAACAGTGATTTTAAGTTTTTTACTCTTTTGAACCTGTCCATTCCCGCCGCAGTTTTCGCACTTGTCCTCAATCACCTGACCCACTCCAGCACAGGTCGGACAGGTCGCAACTTGGGTAAAACTACCAAAGGGAGTCCGAGTTGCACGACGCACCTGTCCAGAACCAGAACAGGTTGGGCAAGTGCGCGGACGAGTACCTGCCTTAGCTCCGCTCCCAGAACAAACACCGCATCCTTCTAAATGGCTGATTGCAATTTCGCATTCTTTGCCAAAAACTGCATCTTGGAAATCAACTTTAAGATCCAAACGGAGGTCATCTCCCCGCACTGGTCCACCTCGACGACGACCTTGCTGTTGTTGCTGCTGCTGTCCGCCAAAACCGTTGAAAAAGCTTTCAAAAATATCCGCAAATCCGCCCATGTCGCCCGGATCTTGATAGCCGCCCCCGCCCCCGCCGAGTCCTGCTTCACCATATTGGTCGTAGCGCGATCGAGTTTCAGGCTCGGACAGAACTTCGTAAGCACGGTTAATTTCCTTAAAGGTATCCTCAGCGCCCGCGTCTTTATTGACATCGGGGTGATATTTTCGCGCAAGACGACGGAATGCCTGTTTGACATCATCTTGATTTGCGTTCCGAGCAACGCCAAGAGTTTCGTAATAATCACGCGCCATAGGATCAGGGGGGCTGGGGATGAAAAAATAATCAAAGATGGTCTATTAGAGTATCGAACAAAAATGCCCATTGAAAGGTCATTTGAGGATCGGAAAACCGACCTACATTTTGTTCAGCCTTCATCGAGTATCCGTCAAGAAATGATGTCAAGCGATCGGTCTATATAGGTTCGATCGCTTGAGCTGTGGGCTTAATCTATTGCCTCATAGTCTGTTGTCTCAGTCGTATCTTGAGCAGAATCGTCACCTCCGAAGGGATTCCCACTTCTACCTCCAAACGGATTTAGATCAACCCGAACTGTCTCATTTTGAGCGCTGTCTTCAACCCCTAAAGCAAAGGGATCATCAGCGGTGGAGGTCACTGTGGACTTCGTAGTAGGTGGCGGTGGGGCTGATGTTGCTTGAGCTGATGGCGGCGGCGGCGGGGCGGCTGGCTCGGTGGGTTCTTTTTGGTAGACCGCAGACCCAAAGGCATACAGTACTTGTTTCATGGACTCTAAGTGTGACTTGAACTCACCGAGAGAGATTGAGGAATCTCCGATCGAAGCCCTTAAAATTGCAACCTTTGTCGCGGCTTCTAGCTTGAGATCTTCGGTTATGGAGTCAGCATTGTCTCGAAGAATATTCTCATATTGGTAGAAGATAGCCTCGGCACTATTCTTGAGTTCAATTAATTCAAGACGCTGATTATCTTCTTCACCAAATTGCTCTGCCTCCTTGCGCATCCGCTCAACTTCATGGGCACTAAGTCCACCGCTGTTGGTGATTTCAATGCTTTGTTCGATGCCAGTGCCGTTGTCGCGGGCTGATACTTTTAGAATTCCGTCGGCATTAATTTCAAAGGAAACCTCGATTTGAGGAACCCCACGAGGTGCCGGAGGAATGCCCGTAAGCTGGAACTTACCCAGGCTCTTGTTGTCGCGTGCCATCGCTCGCTCACCCTGTAGCGGATGGATTTCTACGGACGTTTGACCATCTGTTGCAGTGGAAAAAATCTGACTCCTACTACTCGGAATAGTCGTGTTGCGTTCAATCACTCGGGTAAAGACTTCACCCAGTGTTTCTATGCCTAAGGACAATGGGGTTACATCTAGCAACAGCACATCTTTGACTTCCCCTCCTAGGACTCCTGCTTGGATGGCGGCACCTAAAGCGACGGCCTCATCTGGGTTGACGGATCTATCGGGTGCTTTGCCATTACAAAAGACCTTGAGCGCTTCTTGAACGGCTGGAATTCGGGTTGATCCGCCTACAAGAATAATTCGATCGAGTTCATCCACTCCCACGCCTGCATCTTTGAGGGCTTGGGCCATGGGTTCCACGGTTCCTTGGACGAGTTGCGCTACCAGTTCCTGGAATTTGGCGCGGGTCAACTCCACTTCTAAATGCTTAGGTCCAGAGGCATCTGCCGTAATAAACGGCAGGTTAATAGAGGTCGTCATGGTTCCAGACAGTTCAATCTTGGCGCGTTCAGAGGCTTCTCTTAAGCGCTGTAGAGCCATTTTATCGCTGGATAAATCGATTCCTTCCTTCTGCTTAAACGTGTCGGTAAGCCAACGCACAACTGCCGCATCGAAATCATCGCCGCCGAGATGGTTGTTCCCGGAGGTCGCTTTTACTTCAAAGATACCGTCGCCTAATTGCAGAATCGAGACATCAAAGGTTCCGCCGCCCAGGTCAAAAACCAAAATGGTCTGCTCTTGGTCCTGCTTGTCTATCCCGTAGGCTAGAGCAGCGGCGGTTGGCTCATTGATGATCCGCAAGACTTCGAGACCCGCTATCGTTCCAGCATCTTTGGTGGCTTGACGTTGGGCATCGCTGAAATAAGCTGGGACTGTAATGACGGCCTGAGTTACCGATTCGCCAAGATAGCTCTCTGCATCCTGCTTTAGCCTTTGCAGCACCATGGCCGAAACTTCTTGCGGGGTGTAATTCTTGCCGCGAATGGCTACATCGACGGTAGCGTCCCGGCCCTGTACGCAGTTGTACGGCACGCGAGTCCGCTCTTCAGCGGTGTCTTCCCAACGCCGACCAATGAAGCGCTTGATACTGAAGACCGTATTTTCGGCATTGGTGACAGCCTGACGCTTGGCCAGTTGACCGACAAGCCGATCGCCTGCCTTCCCGAAGCCCACAATACTGGGCGTAGTCCGTCCGCCTTCCGTGTTGGCAATCACTGTGGCTTGCCCGCCCTCAAGGACCGCAACACAACTGTTGGTGGTGCCCAAATCAATCCCAATAACTTTGCCCATAGTAGTTTGTTGTGCGTAGGTAATAAGGCGTGAAGCCGAGGTGAATGTCCAAATTGAGCTTGGCTAAAATTGATCAACAGGCTCAATGTAGCAGGAGATCATGAAAGACTGTTGGGGTCTCCCACTACACAATGTTGTTCATGGGTTGACAATTTCTAACAAATGGCGCTAACCCAGTTATTCAAGTTCTGATTTTACTCTTCGGTAGACGACGTTTCAGGCTCCTCAAGTGCAGCCGCAACTTGGACTTGGGCATGGCGCAATACTCGATCGCCCATCATGTAGCCTCGCACGAGTTCAGCCATCACGGTTCCTTCAGGATACTCGGAGGTAGGTTGACGTAACAGCGCCTCATGGAGGTTAGGGTCAAACGGCTTGTCTTTTGCATTCATGGGAGAGACCCCAATCCGTTTTAGGCGACCCACCATGTCTTTGTAAATCCCTTGATAGCTGTTGTGTACAGCGGTTTCAGCATCACCTTCTATTTTGAGCTGCGATTTGGCACGTTCAAAGTTGTCAACCACACCCAGCAGTTCGGTTAGCGTCGAGATTTTGGTTTTAACTTCCAAGGCTTCTTTTTCCTGTTGGGTGCGTCTGCGGAAGTTCTCAAAATCTGCGGCTAATCGAAGATATTGACCTTTGGACTCCTCACTTTGACTTCTGAGGGCTTCGCATTCACGATCTTTTGAGGCATAGGACGATCGTAGTTCCATAAATGCAACTTCATAGTCCTCCTCACCCTCATCCTGAGTTGAAGCCACAGACGTAGCTGCCGTCACAGTCTCAGAACTCACGTCCAGATCAAGCCCAGACTGGATAATCTGATCGGCTTGGGGGTCTTCTAAGAGTTCTTCTACTGATCCAACTTGCTGCTCTTCACCCATCATCTAAGTTTCCTCGTTGTTAATTAAAATTAGACTAATCGTCATCTATTGTGCCCGATTAAGGTAGAGGTTGAGAACCCTTTCCAAAACCCTACCTGAAATCTGTTTAAAACTTTTTCCCCGATAGGAACGGATCTTTCTGGGGAAATTGGGGCAATACTTAAAAGATAAGAGGAGCGGCACTTACCCCAATTCACTCGATTGCACTAAATTATGACGAACTCTTCATTCCCGACTCGTGCGCTGGCGGTTCAAAACAATCTGTCTCCGTTTGGTAACAAGCTTGTTCAGGCGGGTTACGCCAACAAAGATCAAATTCAGAAAGCTCTTGTGGATAGTCGTCGAACTGGGAAACCCGTGACGGAATCCCTACAGTTGATTACTGGGCAGCACCTCTCTCCTGATCTTTTACGTCAGTATAAGAGGCAACAACTTTTTGAGCTTAAAATTTTGTATGGGGTTGAGTCTCTCGATCCGGAAATCAATCAAATTGCCAATGCCCAAATTGGTCAGCTCATTGACACTTTGATCCCGATCGACCTTTGCCGTCGCCATCAGTTTGTTCCCCTTTCACAGACGGACAACAGTCTTCTGGTTGCCATGGTTTATCCAGATAATCTGGATGCCCAAGACGATCTCAACCGTATTTTGAGAGTCAAAAATCTCGCTCTTCAACGGCTTGTGATTACGAGTGAAGATTACAACCGTTTGATCTCTCAATACTTAGATGAACGAGTCCAGCAGGATCAACATGCTGAGCAGCAAGCTCGTGTCGATGTGAAGGCCGAACTCGAAGGTCTTGAAGATTATGGTGAACT
>JAYVUU010000016.1:0-18036 GCA_043787635.1 Synechococcales cyanobacterium
TGAAATACATAGTCGTTAATCCGGCCAACCAGCGTCCCTTCATCCGTCCACACTTCGCAGCCAATCAATGACTCTAGCTGCTGCACCCGATCGCGATCGGTCTCTACAGGGGCTGACATCACCAGTACGCCATTTTCGCCAATCTTATCCAATTGGTCCAAATTGAACGCCATTTTTGTGCGATCGAATGAACCCGATTTACAAATAAACCCCAGAACCCGATGCACCTTCGGGTAGCACCACATCACCTCAATTCGCCCGCACTCATCCATCGTGGCCCGGTCCAAAACGATTTTGTCAATCAGTTGACTTTGACGGATAAATTCTTCAGACATAGGACTTAGTCCCCCCTTAAGGCATATGCCTCTAATAGAAAATAATAGTCTCGATTCTAGGAGCGACTGGTTACTTTGATCCCATCGACAAAATTAAAAGAAGCAGAGTCAGACATAAGCCGGGTTCTGTTCTAGAGAATCTGCAAGCAGACGGGTCTAGGGCTGTTATCTATCTGGGCAATGAGTTACCCCACGCCTCAAGCGGCACTTTGTTGAGCGAACCCAACAATCTGGAGCAGGCAAAAAACCAACCCTCGCTCCGACGACCTTGCACCCAACCGGGGTTTACCGAGCCAGTTCCTCTCGAAACTGCTGGTGCGCTCTTACCGCACCTTTGCACCCTTACCCGAAGAATTGAGAATTTCCAGTCCTTCAGTTCTGCGGGCGGTATTTTTCTGTGGCACTCTCCTCACGATCGCTCGCACTGGGCGTTACCCAGCAAGTTTGGTTTTTGGGGTGCCCGGACTTTCCTCAGAAGACGCTTGCGTCCTCCGCAACTGCCTTCGCTAACTCTGCTTCGTTTGTTAGTGTAGGCGATTATTCAGGAAATTCGCCCGATCGGACTTCTTTACAATAGGTTTCAAACGCATCGCGCATGGTTTCACGCAGGCTTGCGTAGGCTTTGGAAAAGGGCGGACTCCAGCTTCCCATCCCCAAAAGATCGCTAGTGACAAGAATTTGTCCGTCACAGTGTGGTCCTGCACCAATACCGATCGTGGGAATCGTAATTTTTTGGGTAATGGTTTGGGCAAGATCTGCGGGAATATGTTCAAGCACTATGGCAAAAATTCCAGCCTGTTCTAGGGCGATCGCCTCCTTGAGAATTTGGGTCTGAGCCGCTTCAGTTTTTCCTTGTTGTTTAAAGCCCAGTTGGTTAACAGATTGCGGCGTGAGACCGATGTGACCCATAACCGGAATGCCTGCTTGAACTAAATGGGCGATCGTCGTTACCATTTCTGGGTAGCCGCCCTCAAGTTTGACCGCATTTGCGCCGCCGTCTTTGAGGGCTAATCCTGCCGATCGCATCGCTTGTTGAGTACTTTCTTGATAGGTCAAAAAAGGCAGATCCATCACCAGGAACGCATTTTTAATCCCACGTCTTGCCGCCTTAGTGTGATGGATCATTTCCTCCAACGTCACAGGCAACGTAGTCGCATGCCCTAAAACCGTCATCGCTAGGGAGTCCCCCACTAAGATCAAATCCACTTGCGCTTGGTCAAGAATTTCAGCTATTGCAAAATCCCAGGCGGTCAATGCAGTGATGCGACGCTGTTGTTGTTTCCATTGACGAAAGTGCTGAAGCGTAACCGCCATAGGGAGACCTCTGAAACCTCCTAATTATTGCTCGTTAGGATCAAGTCTGCGATAAATTCGGCTGCGATAATCACTCATGCTGACCCAAGCCAAGCCCTCGGTGGTTCCAACCCACAGCTTATTTCCCGTATCGGCTGACAACGCCAACACGCGACTGCTGGGCAACCCGGCGATTTGACCGACTATGGCACCATTGTAGGGATTCAGCCGCACTAACCCTTGATCCAACCCAACCCAAGCGCTCCCAATACGATCGAACTTGACCGATAAAACATCCTGACCCTCAAGAGATTTTACGGTGCGAGTCACGCGGCCTGTATTTGTTTTAATCTCATGAAGCCCGCTCGGAGTCCCCGCCCAAACTGAACCATGCTGGTCTGTTGCCAGCGTTTGGACCGATCCGCCAGGGACTTTTTCCAAGACATTCATCAAATATCCAGAAGCCGTATTCACTTGCACCAGCCCTTCTAAGGTGCCAATCCAAAGGTGGCCATTTTTATCGATGGTCAACGCATTGGCACTAACTCCGGGCAACTCTTGAATGGTCTTTATTAATAAGTCTTGGTCGGGGTTAACCATTGCAACCCCCCTGTCGGTGCCAACCCAGAGATAGCCGCGTGTATCTAAGGCCAGGGAGAGAATTCGATTTGAGGGGAGAGAAAAATTTTGAGCCGTGACTTTTTTAGTTTTGGGATCGATGCGAACGAGACCTTCGTAGGTGCCAACCCAAATCCGACCGACTTTATCTTGGGCTAAGGCTCCCGTTAGGGGGTTAGGAATGGTCACCCGCGCTAAAACTTTTCCGGTGTTGGGATCAATGTGAGTTAGCCCTTGCCAGGTCCCAATCCACAAATTTCCGCTGTAGTCCTGAAGAAGCGTCGAAACCCGATTATCGAGTTCTTGGGGTTGTTGTTGGCTGGGGAGCGGAATACCCACGGGCGGAGGTGCATCGCTGGGATAGGTGGGTGGGGCTGGATCGTTAGGAAAGCGTGGGGATTTTTCGGGAAGCGGGACGGCTAGGGCGGCGGTTGTGACCAGTACGATCGTCGATGCAATAGTGACGTTAACAAGTCTCCGGCAGAGGGTTCGATCGGTGGTACGGTCGGCGATCGATTTTAGGTTTATCCCGTACATACCAACGTCCATCCTAAAATTGTGCAATTTGTGGTGCGATTCTATCTTGGGTCTATGATACTGACGATCGGAGGATTGATGAATGCCGGGGTGAATTGTGAACTTAACTGAAGGGAAAGCGACATTCGTCACAGGACGTGCGTTTTATCGGTCTCACAGTCAGACTTCGCGAGATTTAGGTGTTCTGGCGGCGGCGGTTTATCGATCGAAGATTGGACGATTGCGAGTTCTGGATACGATGACGGGGTGTGGGCTGCGATCGTTGCGGTATGCCTTAGAGTCTGGGGCTGATTTAGTTTGGGCAAATGACGCGGACCCAGAAGTTCATGGAGTTTTGAAAGAGAATCTGAATGGGTTAGACCCTGACCAAGTTCGCGTTACTCAACTCTCAGCAAATCAGATTTTTTGGAGCTGTGCGATCGACGGGGACTATTACGATTTGCTAGATATTGATTCCTTTGGCAATCCCGCCGCGCTTTTGGCTTCTTGTTTACAGGCTGTCTGTGATGGCGGGTTAATCTATCTCACAAGTACGGACGGACGGACGATTTCGGGTCATTTCCCTCAAGACAGTCTGCGACTTTATGGCACCTATACCCGCGCCCACCCTTGTGTTCAGGAATATGCGCTGCGAATGTTAATTGGCAGTTTGGCTCAGCAGGCGGCGATGCAGGGATTTACGGTCACGCCTATTTTTTCGCTGTATTCCGGCCAACTTTATCGCGTCATGGTTCGCGTCACTCATAGGACTCCGAATTTGGAGAAAAACTATGGATTTGTTGGATATTGTCCCCAATGTGGCGATTATGCCGTGCCCAGTTGGCGATACCTAAGCCATACAAATTGTGCTAACCACGATAGACCTGTGGCAATGACACTGGCGGGTCCGCTGTGGACGGGTAGTTTGCACGATCGGAATTATGTTCAAGCCATGATCGATCGGGCAGAGGATTTGGACTTGAGTTCACAAATTCCGTTATTAGAAATCTTTCGAGAAGAGAGCGATTTGCCGCCCTATCATTATCCGCTGGGCGAAGTGGGTCGGCGGGGCAAAATGGATATCCCCAAGCGCGATCGCTTAATTCAAGCATTGATTAATCTGGGATACCGGGCAACCGTGACCCATTTGAGTTCAGCAGCGATTAAGACAGATGCCCCAATGCAAATTGTGGTGGAGACGGCGCGGGTTTGTGATCAACCTGAGACCGGATTGCTTTAGAATACTATCTGGTTTAATTCTTAATTTTTAGCTGATATGAGTACCCTGAAAGTCATCTCCGATGTCGAATTCGAGACCGAGGTTATTCGTGCGGACCAGCCTGTTCTTGTTTATTTTTGGGCGGCATGGTGTGGCCCTTGTCGTCTCATGTCATCCACTGTGGCGACGATCGCGGAAAATTATGGCGATCGGTTGAAGGTGATCAAAATGGAAATTGACCCGAATCCTTTGACGGTGGCGCAGTGGAAAATTGAAGGTGTTCCAGCGTTCCGAATCTTTGAAGATGGTGCTTTGAAGGCTGAAAGTGAAGGTGCGGTTTCAAAGGTAAAGCTAGAAGCTTTCATTGATGCATATTTACCAGGTTAGATAGATTGGTTCCGATTGTCTTTTAAAGAACTGCTTGCGATATTGTTTTTCTTTGAATTTAGAATCGATCGAACAAATGTAGCTTACAAATATTTGACAGATCTTCGCAAACCTTGACCCCTCGAACACTAGTGCCATGACTGTCTAAAGGCGGTGAAAATACTGCGATTCCCATTTTGCCGGGGACAACCGCGATAATACCGCCCGAAACCCCGCTTTTGGCCGGAAGCCCAACCCGGTACGCCCATTCTCCCGCAAAGTTATACATGCCGCAGGTGTACATCACACTGAGTAAATCCCGAACATACTCCGACTCAATGGCCCGATCGCCCGATCGCGGATTAACCCCATTATTGGCCAAGGTTGCCGCCATCAATGCCAAATCTCGACAATCCACCAACAGCGCACATTGCTGAAAATATAAGTCCAAGGTCTCGTCAATCCGATCGTCCATCATTTCAAAATGTCGCATCAAATGAGCCAATGCCCGATTCCGATGACCCGTGGTGCGTTCTGACATAAAAACCGATGAATCTACGTACAAGTCTCGCCCCGCATAGGCTTTAAAGGCTTGCAAAACTCGATTGAGCCGATCGGTGGCCGTGTTCCCTTCAATTAGATTGGTGGTGGCGATCGCCCCTGCATTCACCATGGGATTATCCGGGCGTTTTGAATTCTCGTCGAGGCGGATGATGGAGTTGAATAGATCACCCGTGGGTTCTACACCCACTTTAGAAAGCAGCATGTCTCGCCCTCTGTCTTCGAGTGCCATGCCGTAGGTAAACACCTTGGAAATGGATTGAATCGTGAACAGTTGCCGATCGTCGCCGACACTCAGCAGATCGCCATCTACGCTGGCCACACTGATACTAAACGCATCAGGATTCATTTTGGCAAGTTCAGGAATGTAGCTCGCAACCGATCCCGATCGGCAGTTTTGGTGCCGTTCGTGCAGTTGGGTGATTAATTTTAGCTCTATGGGATGTGCCGTAAAAACCAAGGGTAGCGCCCTTATGTAAAGGAGGAGAAACGATTAGGGATGGCGACTATTCTACCGAAAAGCAGGTGTAACAGTATCCGGTAAAAATTGGGAAACTGCTAGCATGATCGTCCACCAGGTTTTTTACGACGGGTCCGATCGCGTTCGATATCAGACGTTTTAGTGGGGATTGGGTTCGATCGTTTTTTTATAAAATTCGATCGCCAGTTGGATGACGTTTTTTTCGGGAAATTAAGGACTGTTCCAGACTGAGAATCCGATCGTAAGTTCGCCGGATTGGTTCTCGGTAACTCCACCACTTCACTGCTTTCCCGCGCTACCCGAATTAACAATGCTGCCGTAATACAACTAGACAACACAGAACTTCCACCATAACTCCAAAAGGGAAACGGGAGTCCGGTCGTTGGCATGGCTCCCGTCGAAACAGCAATGTTTAAAATAGCTTGCCCAACCATTAAGACCGTCGCTCCGATCGCCACTAAACGATGAATGGTTGTAGTTGCTTTTTGAGCAATCCGGAACCCCATAGTGGCATAGATTCCCAGCATAATTAAAACAACTAGCCCACCCACTAGTCCGAACTCTTCTAGAAACACGGCAATAATAAAATCAGTGTATTGAATCGGTAAAAACCCTATTTTCTGAACCGACTGACCATAGCCCGTACCCCATAAACCCCCGGATCCGATCGCCATCAAACTTTGAGTCAATTGATACCCATCACCGACAGAATCTGCCCAAGGATTCAGAAATGACATCACTCGTTTACGTTGGTATTCTCGAAACGAAATACTAATGGTCCCCAACAACACGCCACTGATTCCCGTACCGAGTAGGTACTGCATGGGTAATCCGGCGGCTAATGCGACCAACCAAATGGTCACACCGCAGAGTGCTGTTGTACTCAGGTTGGGTTGGGCTAGAATGCCAAGCAGGACGAGTACAAATATGCCGAGCCATGTCAATCTAGTTTTCCAAGATAATCTGTCCCACTGTCCAAAAATTCGAGCGCTTTGTAATACTAAAAACGGTTTTACAAATTCGGAAGGTTGCATCAAAAAGGGTCCGATCGGAATCCAACGCGATGATCCCCCGACGGTTGTGCTGACTCCCGGCAACGGCAAGGTTGTCACCCAGATCAGACTTAAAAATAACAGTAGTCCCCAATGGGCATAGCCCAGAATGACCCGCAATGGCGAATGAACAATCCAATTGAATAGAACGAGGCCGATCGCAACAAAAAGAACTTGTCGTTGAAGATAATGCCAGCCATTATTAAATTCACTATTTCCAGCGGGATAGGACGCAGAAAATACCACCACCAGCCCCAACAGAATCCAAATAAACGTCAGCCATCGCAACGCCCGCGCCTCAAAGGACCAATCCTGAGCAGTTGTGTCAAAAAATGGAATCCACTGACGAAGTTGCATAGAAAATCCTTGTTTAAGACATTTAAGGTTCCATCGCAACCTTGATCACTTTTCGATCGCGCATATCGGCAAACGCGGAACCGAGGTCTCTCAACGGACGACGATCGCTGAGCATCAGTTGCATCAGGGCTGGATGCTGATGAATAAAGGCGAGGGCATCTCGCACATACTGCGGCGTGTTGTGAAATACTCCCTTAAGCGTGAGTTCACAATAGTGCAATTGCTCGGTACTGACAGAAATATTGGTGTTTTTCGGGCAGCCCCCAAAGAGATTAATCGTCGCGCCCGGTCGTCCGCAGGCCACCGCACATTCCCAAGCACTCGGCACCCCCGTCGCCTCAATCACAATATCCGCACCCCAGCCATTGGTGAGGGTTTTAATTAGGGCTGGAATATCGTCAATTTCGCGGTGTAAATAGGTTTGCGTCGCCCCTAATTGTTCAGCCACAGCCAACCGATCGGGACTTCCACCCAACACAATAATCTCCGAGGGAGTCCCAACTTTATAGCCTTTGGCCAAGGCTGCTACAAACATCAGTCCGATCGCCCCATCGCCCATTATTACAATTCGATCGCCATCTTTCGCATTCGATCGGGCTACCCCATGCAACACACAGGCCAATGGTTCGGTCATGGATGCGAGGGCAAAACTCAGGTCTTGGGGAATTGGCAATAGGTTTTTTTCAACGATCGGGGCCGGGATTTTTAAATATTCAGCGAAGGTTCCATTGTTGAACAGCAAATCTTGGCAAAGGGAATATTCGCGGCGATCGCAAAAGAAACATTTTCCGCAAGGGGCTGAATTGTTCGCCACAACCCGATCGCCGATCGCCCATCCCGTCACGCCGGACCCCATTGCAAGAATTGTCCCTGCTGCCTCATGCCCAAAAATCGTCGGCGGTTTCAACATTCGGGCATGACCACCCCGCCGCCACACTTTGAGGTCAGTCCCGCAGGTGGTCGCCACGCCGACTTTGAGTACAATCTCACCGGGTCCTGGTTCCGGATCGGGCACGGTTTCTAGCTTCAGGTCTTCTTGTCCGTAGAGTACAGCAGCAAGCACGGGCGCATCCTTCACAAGAATAAATCAACAGTAAGTCCGATCGTACCAAACTGCTGGTTACTAGCCACTGCTAGAACTCAATAATCGCAATAACGGCCCGCTGGGTTTGGCATAAGATTTCAATTGAGCATAGGTCATCAAAAAATCACCTTTGGGTTCAGCCGCAATCAGTGCATGGGGAAATCCAAATTCATAGTGAAATATAATTCCGTTTGGCGTTATTGTAAAATCATTCAAATTCTTAATCCGAAAGCGATGGGATTTATAAATACTAGGATCAATGCCTTCAGTGTTTGACGTACCTAGTTTTGAGGTTTTAACGTTGATCGCGTCTTGCAATTGTTTATCAACCTGTAAGGCGATCGAACCTAAGCCTTCAGTTGTGAATAAATCCTGGACACGTAATATAGAGCCAGTGATCAGATTGACCGATCGGTATCGAACATACGTGCTGGGATAGGCGGCTAATCCTGAGCTGGTGTAGGTTAGCGATAACAGCGCATTGTCGTTGTAATTAACGGTGTAGTCCAGAGAGGTTAGCCAATGGGCTTCTTTAAACTCGGCTTCCATCTCCGTCAGCGATCGACCAAAGGCACTTTTTAAACTAATCGAATCTTGAATTTTGTCTTGTAATTCAGGTTCGGGGACATTGATAATTACCGGATAGGACAATTTTGCTTCCCGATATTCCGATCGATCGCCGCCCGGTTTTCCCCAGGTGAATATTGCAGTTTTGGCAGTGAGGGTTGCTTGTTCGAGTTGATTCGCCAGAGCGGGCTTAGCGGATACCTGTTTGACCGCCATTATTGGTTTCGGGGTGGTCTCTGGATTCGCTGGAGAAGGCTCTGGAGAAACAGGAGGCGAGGTGATTGAGACTGTGGGTGTTGAACGATCGCTGGACTGAAGTGTGGGAGTGCAGCCCAGCAGTAGGAAGACTGCGAAGAATTTAGCGGTGTGAAATGTTGTGAATGTCATAAGCCGATCGTTCCTCAAAAAATGTACAACGCGTAGACGTGAGCCTGAATAGATACCGATCGTCCCTCATTCATTCCCGTCTAACCAATCGGTTAAATCATCTAAATCATGAAAATCTAATAAATCCTCCGATAAGATTTCGAGCTTCACGATCGGTAATGCTTGAATACGATCGCCTAAACTATCAGTCACAACGCCAACACAGCGAGTTAGTTGTCTGAGAATGAGCGATCGTTGTCCTTCCTCTCGCCCTTCCTCTCGCCCTTCCTCTCGCCCCTCCTCTCTAGAGGTATTCACAACGTTATTCATATCACGGTAGTACTTCAGACTATTTTGATAGCTATCTTGCTCAACGCGTGAAAAGTTTGCAATTTCTGCCACTTCAAACAACTGACCAAAAATACTATCTTGGAGGAGGTTGGGACGATCGGTTAACTCCGCCAAATGTTTAAGTAAAAACAACCACTTATCTCGACGAGTTTCTAACTCATTGACAGATTTCGTAAATTTGGGAAGTTCAATGTAGATAAATTTTAGCTTGTCATAAAAAACTTCACAGTGCTGATTTTTGAGTTCAACAACATGAACAATTATTTCATCATGTTTATGATCATCAAAAACAAAATCTAAGATGCCCACAGTGTAAACTGGACTCAATTTAAAATCCCAATCGCCTTTAATAGATTGGTCTTGAATCGGAAAGGTTGCATAGTAAACACTACGATCCTTAAAAAAGTTTTGCTTTGCCTTTTGAATTTCTACGATGAACCGTTCCCCATTTTCTGCTTGACAGTAAATATCAAAGATGGCTTTACGATCGATCGTCGTAGTTCCTAGATTCTCATTATTTTTGAAAGAGAGATCTCTAATTTGATGATGATTCGGGAGAAGTGTATTCAGAAAATCTATTAATAAATTTTTGTTCGGCTCAGTCCCAAAGACCCGTTTGAAGCCGAAGTCAGTCAGTAAACTAATGTATTTATCTTGTAGGATCATAGCGATCGATCGGTAAAGGTTTTGTCTCCATTATAGAACTACCGTAACTCGCAATAAATTCAACTAACCAATCTTTCATACAATGGGTTGCCCGACAATCATCTTCATTATAAATCACAATAGAATCAAGGTACTCCCGATCGCCCGTCGCCAACCATTGTGCATACCAATAAATAGACTGCGCCCCATTTGCGCGTTCATCCCGCCATTCAAACCCCATCCACCGTGCGATCGTCTTCAACGCATACCCCTCCACAGGCAATACCACCAGCCTCGTCACCCGTTCATGCAGATCCACAAATCGTGACAACAATGGATCAATTAACGATCGTGGTGTTTCATATTGATGGGCAAGTTTATTAATTGTTTGAACTTCATAAGGGCAAAAATGATAAATCGGAGCCTCTGGATAGCGCCCGACTAATTCTAGAAATTCCTGCCAAACCTTGCCTTCATCTTCGATCACTTCTGCTAGTAATGAATGAAACTCTTTCGTCTTATTTTCCCGATCGACGACCAATACACCATGCAAATAAATCAACTCCAACGACGGTTCAGATTCAATATCAAAATAGAGTTCAATGGGACTGTCAGAAAGTTCCGATCGCAGCATCGTAGCAATGGGAATATGAGTAGGAAATGCTTCCGTCGGTAATGCAACATTATTCAAAGACGATCGGGCTTGCCGAACCAAACGACGAGCCGCATCAGCCCCAAACCCAGGCGCATTATCCAGTAATTTCGGATCCATTACCGCCAGTGTTTCAATATCCGTAATATTCAGATTCACTAACTCGTTATAACGAAGCTGTGTTACACCGGGCAGCAACGACAAATGCTCCGTTGATTTAGCAATGCCATAACAACTGGTATACCATCGGCAAAGACTACAACGATTACGAGAAATAAAAACTTCTGGAGGCGATTCCTGTTGCATTGCCTGAATACAAGCTTGCAGAACCTCTTCCATTTTAGGAAACACATCCCACAAATCAATATCTGATGAGCCTTTATCTTTTAAATAGATCTGAACTGACTCGCTCCAGCCTTCCTGAACCGCCGCCAACACCTTCATGTGATAAGCCACAACAATTTGATATTCCGCCTTCGATCGTTTACTCAGCTTAATTTCAATAGGCGTGTACAACCAATCCCCAAAGCGCGACAATCCCGGTTGTTTAATTAAAAGATCAGGCTTGCTCACCAACGTTATACCATTCTCCTCCGTCAGCAATACTCCTTGATAAATACAATCAACGCCTTGCTCCATCAGCGCGATGGTCGCAATACATCCAGCCTCCCAATTGTACCGAGGGTAATCTGGCTTTTGATAGGGAATTCCTAGTTCTTTTAAAACGGTCCGTCGGTTGTCGGCACTGTCTTGAATCAGTTTAATAACATAATCACTGATTTCATCTTGCACAGATGGGTCGCCGTAGACATCCAAAAACGCACGACGGTTACATCGTTGATAGTTCAACAGAAGTTCAGCCGTTAGTAACATGGAAACGATCTCGAAAAGGGAAATCTAAAATACATTAGCAGCTCAAATACCTTAGAAGGTCTAGAAATTCAGCTATTACCGATCGCCAGATGAATTCAGAAGAGCACAGCGAAAAATTACCTGATATGCCCCAGTGTAAAGCAGAAAAGGCTCTACGATCCCTTAAAGTTGATCTGTTGTCATGCAGGAGCAATCATGGGTATTCCAGTCGTCGTTAATGGGGCAACCGGAAAAATGGGGCGGGAAATCATTAAAACCATCATGAATGCGCCTGGTTTAGACTTGTTTGGAGCGGTGGCTCACAATCCAAAATGGGAAGGTCAAGATATTGGCGAGGTGATTGGAATAGGGCCGCTAGAGATTCCCATTACCAAAGACTATGAACCCATGATGGCGATGTTGTCTCAAGAACGAGAACTCGGTGTGGTGGTTGATGTTACCCATCCCAGTGCCGTGTATGGCAATATTCGCACTGCGATCGCCTATGGGGTTCGGCCAGTGGTGGGCACAACTGGGTTAAGTCTTAATCAAATTAGTGATTTGACCGAATTTGCCGACAAAGCCAGCACAGGCTGCATTTTAGCTCCCAACTTTTGCATTGGAGTCGTGCTAATGCAACAGGCTGCATTGCAGGCCTCTAAGTATTTTGACAATGTTGAAATCATCGAACTTCACCACAATCAAAAAGCCGATGCACCCAGTGGGACTGCTGCTCAGACCGCTCAACTTTTAGCTGAAATGGGAAAAACCTACAATGCTCAACTCGTCGCGGAAACTGAAACTATTCCTGGTGCCCGAGGCGGATTAGCAGAAGAAAATATCCGCATTCACAGCATTCGCCTTCCCGGCTTTGTTGCACGTCAGGAAGTAATTTTCGGGTCAGCGGGTCAAATTTACACCATTAAACACGAAGCGACCGATCGGACTTGCTACATGCCCGGTGTCGAACTCTGTATTCGAAAAGCGATCGCGCTTAAGTCGTTGGTGTATGGACTTGAAAAACTACTTTAATTTGTTGAGCTTGAGTTCAGTTGTGTATTCACGAGTTGACTCGTTGAATTGGTCGTGGCATCGAAATCCGATCCCCCTAGCCCCCTTGAAAAAGGGGAACAAGAACAAATCTTATTTCATAGTCCCCCTTTTCAAGGGGGATTTAGGGGGATCGAATCCGCCTAGTAACGATTCTTCAATCTTCCTCCGCATCCCCGCCCACAACCACATCCCGAATCCGTAAACTCGGACCACCACACCCTACAGCCAACCCACTCTGGCCGCCCTTTCCACAACCACCCGACTCATCCCAAAAGAAATCATTACCAATGCCCTCAATATCTGCCAACGTCTGAAACGCATTACCCGAAAGCGTCACATCCCGTACTGCTTCTGCTAATTCACCATTGCGAATCATCCAAGCTTCCCCAGCAGTAAAGGTAAACATTTCACCATTAGTCATACCGCCTAGCCAATTTTTTGCATACACGCCTTCCTTGATCCCACTGAACAAATCATGAACAGGCGTTGATCCCTGATCGATCCAAGTGTTGGTCATACGAACAATAGGCGAATAGTGATAATTCAAGCAGCGCGCGTTTCCCGTTGGCATTTCCCCGAGTTTCCCGGCGGTCTCACGGGAATGCAGTCGGCCAACCAACACACCATTTTCAATCAACTGCGTATTTGTCGCTGGAACGCCCTCATCATCGTAAAAATAACTACCCCGGTGCCCCGGCAATTTCGCACCGTCAAAAATTTGCAAATTCTCCGGCCCAAATCGCCGCCCCAGACTCATCGTCTCTAGTAAATCAGGATTTTCATAGGCCATGTCTGCTTCAGACAGATGACCAAACGCTTCATGAACAAACAGTCCTGTCAAAACTGGATCAATCACCACCGTATAAGTTCCCCCATGAACCGTTGGCAATGAGAGTGCACTGACGGCACGCTGGGCCGCACTTTGGACTTGCACTTCTAACGATCGTAAATCATCAAATCCACGTCGCGATCCCATAGTCTCCCGTCCTGTCTGAACTTGATCTCCAGATCGAGCTGTCGCTGAAAACCGCATTTCCAAATCAGCCCATGTCTGATCAATCATGGTGCCTTCAGAGGTGACCAAGACCGATCGTTGCGTCAAGTCTCCGTAGCGCACAGACAATGTGGTGATACGGCTGTCTACGCTGCGAAGAACCTCGCCGTAGTGTTCACAAAGCGCTTTTTTCTCAGCCAAACTAACCTGACGAGGATCGCGCTTTTCCATGGGCATTCGACAAACCTCTTCGATGATTTTGATCTCTGCCATCATCGTTTCTTCAGTACCCACCAAGCGCGCCGCCGAAATCGCTTCCTCAACCCGCATTTCTAGTTGATCAAGACGATTGAAGCTGGAAAACCCCCAGCCGCCGCGATGACACACCCGTACATGCCCCCCGATCGCCATCCCTTCACTCAGGGTCTCCACGCGTAACCCACGTAGCAATATGTCTGATCCTTCGGAGGCTTCTAACCGAATGGCTAAATAATCGGCTTGATGCTTGTAGCGGCGAATCAAATCAAGGGCACGATCGCGGGCTGAGTCTAAAATGGTCGTCATGCAGATGGTCCACGGTTTAAGGATTACCTGAACGCTTAGTCTAGACGATCGAACCTTGCTTCAATCTTCGGATTAGACCAGATTCCGACTCAAGACGCTAAAGCGTAAACACCAGAAGCTGCTTCGTGACCGTGAGTTGCCCATATCACTTACCGAATTTCAGGGCGAAAAAGGTCGTAAAAAACATGATCAATGGATAGAGTACACCCACCAGACCCAGCCAGCCTAAGCCCTGAGCAAAAATTGCCTTGATCTTCTTTGAGTCTCCGTCTCCTTCACGATCGCCCGTCCAGGTCATTAGCCAAGAACTGATGACAAATAGGAACATGCCACCAATCCCATAGATCAGACTCCAGGGAAACCAGATTCGCCGTAGCCTCCAAGACGGGTCAAATCCCTCTACGATCAGAGGCAGAAATAGCAGTCCGACTAACTCAGCCCCCACCCAAAGAGTAAGAGACGTTACTAAGTCCCGACGCTGATTTTCTCCTGACGAAAAACGACGCATAGCAAATACCCATAACTGAATCAGTTGCTAAAGTTTAGCTGACTCGAAAACCTTTAGCATTTCTCAAGCCTTTGTCTACACTATGGAAATGATCTTTGGTTTAGCATAGGAACAGAGAGATAAGCCCAACAGGTCACGTCGTTGCAAAATAACCAGGCAACGCTGTCCACACAGCCACATTTCCCTTAGTTGTAATTGCACAGGACAGGATTTTAAAATGACAGCTCACGATTTATTAACCCTTGCGCTCATGCTAAGCCCTGGCTTACTCCTCTCGACCTTGGTCATGGCTGCTTTTGCAGCGGGCGGCTAGATTTTGTTGCAAAGGCTGTCATGGGCTTGAGGTGGATCTGGACGAAAAAGGTGTGTATTCCGAACTGCCTGGTAATGTAACAGCGTGTTAAGGTAAGTGAACAACACACCTCATCTCCGCAGATTCTGCGGTCAACCACAATGCTAAACCTTCTTCTCACCACAACTAATGGCGCAGTTCACTCCGAGTTTTATCTTGTTCTGTTCAATGTAGTGTATTCTGTCGGCGCTTTGGCGGCAGGTGTTGTCGGTGCGATCGCTTGGTACAACTCAAAACGCCCTGTGGGTTGGGAAGACCGCGCCCGTCCTAGCTTCATCCCAGCTGTTAAAACCAACTTGTCTGAAGAAGTTTAAGACAAATCGAAACCCCCTTCTAAATTTTAAGCTCTTGAACTAATCTAGGATGCCCAATGGAAGTCACTACGAATCTTCTGTTGGGCGTTTTAGTATAGCTTTTATGAATTCGTTGGATCTAAAACTAGCGCTTAATTTCGTCTACACCGCAAGCTTTGAAAATGTCGGCGAGGGTTGGGGCGATCGAAGACAGACCGTAGGTTGAAGGATTAACGACATTTTGGTGGGTAAAATGGCTGTGGAGAATAGAAAAACGATCCCAATCTGCTACTTCGATGTTAAACACTCGTAGAATTAGGTCAATCAGCCAAGAGGTTAGTGGCAATTGAAAATAAATCCGCTGTTTTAGATACATGCAAGACTCTTCAATCGACCGTTGAACCGTGTATCGATCGTGTCCAGTGACAATATCGCGACGATCGCCCGCCTTGGGGGGATTATCTACAAAATGACAAACCACCTGAGCAATGTCGTATGCATGGCTAAAGTGAAAGCTCGCATCAAATTTTAGAAAACGTGCCAATTTCATCCACTTGACCACATCCGGTAAGCCTGCTGTGATGTGTGACTTAGGAAACTGGTTGTCTCCGCCAAAAACCAGAGTGGGATAGATGGTTGTAATTTTGGAATTCAACGGTGACTGAAGCAGCTTCTCGTGGCATTGGTACTTAGTACGGATATAGTCGGTTCCCAGACTTCCAGCTTCGGGAAGGGGCTGATTGTCGCGGTTGAGAATGCTGGCGGTGGAAAAGTATAGAATTTGCTCACACCGATCGCCAGACAGCAGATCGATTAATTCTAAAGTTTTAGTGACATTGATGGTGTAAGTCTCTTCTGCATCACCCCAAGATGTCGCGATCAAAATAGCACTATCCATAGTCAACAACAAATCACGCTGGTCTGCGATCGTACGCATGTTGCCCTGAATCACATGAATATTGGGACGAACATGGAGATCAAATTTGAGTTTACTCAGATCTCGGACGAGAAGAAAAATCTCGTGATCAGTGTTTCGGATGAGTTGATCTGCGATGTAGTGGCCAATGCAACCGCTGGCACCAGTCACAAAAATACGCTTTGAAGTCATGAGCCGAAGAATCGAAGAGAATGGAACCCTTCAAAATTTACACCGTTCTCAGAAGTAATTACGAATTCTCTAGGTTGTTGACCCAAACAGGTCAATTTAATCAAAAACTGTTCAATGAAAAGACCGGGCCAGGTCTAAACTCAGCTCGGTTCTTTCTTTACGGGATTGACGAGATTCGAACTCGCAACTTCCGCCGTGACAGGGCGGTGCTCTAACCAATTGAACTACAATCCCTTAGGTCTTAGAGGGTGTCTTGCTCCTCTCCGACATATGCAATACTGCCAGATAGTAACGTGGTTTGTCAAACATTTTGATTAGGAATCTGGATTATGCGATCGATCGCCCTGATTAATGAACGCATTCAAGCGGGTCGAGCCGTAGTTTTAACAGTAGAAGAGGTGAAGGCACGCGTTCAGGATCAAGGGATTCAGGCGGTCGCCGCGACGGTGGACGTGGTCACGACGGGGACGTTTGAACCGATGGAGTCGTCAGGAGCAATTTTGAATCTGGGACAGACGGATCCACCGATTAAAATTCGACAATGCTGGATTGATGGGGTTCCGGCTTATGCAGGCTTTGGGGCTGTGGATTTGTACCTAGGAGCTAGTCAGATGGCCGAGTCAGGTGGTAGTGATGTAGAAGATGAGGGGGCTGGACGACTGCGAGGGGGTGGACATGTGATTGAGGAGTTGGTGGCGGGGCGGGCGGTGTCGCTACGGGCGATCGGTCAGGCGACAGATTGCTATCCGAGATCTTCGTTTGAGACAACGATTACGCGCGATCGGATTAACCAGTTCTACCTGTTCAATCCCCGTAACCTCTACCAAAATTTTATAGTGGGCATAAACGGCGGAGAACGTCCCCTTTATACGTATCTTGGGGTACTTCAACCACGTTTGGGAAATGCCGTATTTTCTAATCCAGGCTCGGTGTCACCGTTGCTCAATGATCCCAATCTAGAGTCTGTTGGAATTGGCAGTCGGATCTGGTTGGCGGGGGCACAGGGGTATGTAACGTGGGAGGGGACGCAGCATTTTCCATTGCAAAAGCGATTACCAAATGATACCCCTGTGGGTCCGGCAGCAACGTTAGCCTTGATTGGGGATGCCAAGCAAATGGATTCTAGGTGGGTGCGGGGTTGCTACTTTAAAGGCTATGGACCGTCGATGATGTTGGGGGTTGGGGTACCCATTCCGGTGTTGAGTGAGCAGACGATCGCCTATTGTTCAGTTTTAGATAAGGATCTAGTGGCTCCAATTGTCGATTTCTCGATTCCGCGCCGGGTTCGTCCGACGTTTGGGTTGGTGAGTTACGCGCAGTTAAAGTCGGGGAAGATAAGTATTGATGGACGGATGGTGCGAGTGGCTCCCTTGGCTAGTTTGTATTTGGCCCGAAAAGTGGCGATCGCATTACAAGAAGAGATTCGATCGGGGCGTTTTTTGCTGTCGGAACCTGTGGCGGGTTTGCCCCGCGATCGGGTATTCATCCCGCAGGACATGCGAGGGAATTAGAAGCAACGTATTCTGATACCTGGACGGATAAGTGATTTTCCGATTCTTCTACGCAGAATGTTACCCGGTAGCATTTTGAAATGGTTGTCTTTGATACGCTCAGTCACCTATAACCTATATATCGTTTGTTCCTTGTGAGTCGATTAACCATTGGCTGATTTGTATGACTGAAACGTCTAAAACTCAATGCCCTTATTGCGGTGTCGGCTGTGGTCTAGAGGTTCATCCTCCTGCAACATCAGGGAAAAATATCACGCGGGGCGCTGATGGTACTCCCGTTTGGCAGGCGCGGGGCGATCGGACCCACCCGTCCAGCCTCGGACAGGTTTGCGTTAAAG
>JAYVUU010000017.1:0-23231 GCA_043787635.1 Synechococcales cyanobacterium
ATCATCGATCGATCGATTACTTCAAGCTCCAAAGGGACGCGCAATTTTCCCCGACGCTCAGTCAACTCAGACTGAACTCCCATCCAACTCTAAACCTGAAGATAGGGACAATCCGGCGATCGATCGTTGGCAACACACTATAGGCTGGCGACCCGTGATGATCTTAGGAATCGCCTGGATTCTAATACTCGGTATCATCTGGGGAGCCGTTCGAGAAATTATGAGCCTAGGTGTTTCACCAGTTAGACAGGCTCTTATCCAAGTTGAACGCAAATCATTAATTGAATTGTTCGGCTCAATCTGTCTCGGCAGCATCGGTCTGTCGCTGGCATTAACGCCCGTCCTCAAACGTCCTCGACGAGATCATGCTGAATTGCTTCAGGAAAACATTGATAGAACCGCCAATAAATAATGCGAATTTACCGGATTTTAATTTTAGGGGGCACAGGAGATTCAGCTCGTTTAATTCCCCAACTGGTAGTATTGCCCAATGTCGAACCGATCGCGTCCTTGGCGGGTCGGACCCCAACGCCGAATATTACTAAGGTCTGCCAAACTCGTATGGGGGGCTTTGGCGGGGTGGACGGTTTGGTGAACTATTTGAAAACCGAAAAAATAGATTTATTGCTGGACATCACCCACCCCTTTGCCGCTCAGATTTCCCATAATGCGGCTATTGCGGCTCAACGGGTTGGTATTCCTCGATTGCTTTTTTGTCGTCCGGCTTGGGAAAAAGAGGAGGGCGATCGGTGGATTACAGCGGTGGATAATAATGCAGCGGCGCGGCTCATTCCAGAGATTGCCGATCGGGTTTTTCTGACCATTGGACGACAGGAATTGGGTGCCTTTGCTGAGGTGAAAGACTGTTGGTTTTTAATGAGAATGATTACACCACCGTCCATTACAATGTCACGACCACCAGGAGAGCTATTACTGGATCAAGGTCCGTTTAATTTAGAGAACGAAACGAAACTTCTCATTCACCATAGGATTGGGGCGATCGTCAGCAAAAACAGCGGTGGGAGTGCAGCCCAAGCGAAAATAGTCGCAGCCCGTCATTTAGGTCTACCGATTATTATGATTCCACGACCGGAGTTACCAGACGGCGAGGTGATTTCTGACCTCCAGGCCGTCATTCCTTGGATGCAACGTCAACTCCGATCGATCGGGGGTTGACCTACGGATACAGCAAAATTTTGTAAGTTTCTGGCGTGGGTTTTACGGCTTGTTCTACCGCTATTGCTAAATCACTCAAGGGATATTTGTCGCTAATTAATGCATCAACATCAATCTTTTTCTCAAAGACCAACTCCGCCGACAGCGCCTGCAACGGGAACGCCGAACTATAGCTCCCCATCAAATCAATCTCACGACGATAGATTAAATTTGGATTAATCGGAATCTCCAATTCATCGGGGAATTCAGCAAAAAACAACACCTTGCCGCCCTTGCGCGTACAGTCCATCGCCTGGAAAAATGCCCGATCGCTCGGAACCGCCAACAAACTCACATCCACCCCATAGCCGCCCGTTTCAGCTTGGATTTTCTGAGCCAAATCAGGATCCCTCGCATCAAATGCTGCATCTGCACCGATCGACAACGCTTTTTCAATCCTTGAGGGAATCAAATCCGTAGAAATCGCCCGCGCTCCAAAGTGTTTGACCAACATAATCAGCATGAGTCCGATCGGCCCCGCACCCGTCACCAACACCGTTTGACCTGCGCGGATTTTCGCTTTTTTTACCGCTTTCAAACAGCAATTAGTCGGCTCAACAAAACTCGCCTGCTCAAAGGTGACATCATCCGGAATCGCAATCAATCCACCACTCGTCACAATGTGTCCCGGCACTTTCACATATTCTGCAAACCCGCCACCGCTGGGCGAAAACCCGGCAGTCGTCGTAACATTTTTATAGGTATCGCACATGGAGTAGCTGCCCGTATCGCAGTAGCCACACTTCATACAGGGAACATGATGCATCACCACCACCCGATCGCCCACCTGCCAATTAGTTACAGCATCCCCAATTTGAGCGATCGTCCCCGCTGTTTCATGGCCAAAAATTCGAGGCGGCTCGTACAGTGGATACTTAATTTTTTTAATATCTGACTGGCAAAGCCCAACCACGTTCACCTTCACCAGCACTTCATCCGACCCGATCTCCGGCTTTGGTACATCTTCAAACCGCAAATCATTTACACCGCGAAATACTTGAGCTTTCATATTGTTTTTTTGTTCAAATACAATTCGTCTCTGAATCTATCACGGGTTCTCTAATCCGGTATGGACTGAATTTATTCCTAAGGAATGAGGATTTAATAACCTATCATTCTGGCTGTGGGTAGTGCCATTATGTAAAGGATGGAGGATAATGGCACTACCCTCGTTTGGTCCAAGCCGGAGGTCTTGTTTGTTTCTTAGAGCAATTAGTGAAGGAGTCATGACAACGGTGAGGAACCCGCAGCACGCCCTGGCTAAATCAGTTCTATACTCCCTCTTCAAATGAGCCAAGAGCATCATCGAACTTGTTGATAATGTCATGTAATTGCGATACAACACGATCGAAGATTTTTTTGCGCTCTAGTAGTTTTGGTTTTTCGTTGCAGGCATTTAGCACTGTTTCGCGTAATGGTTCTTTGCCTGAAAATTTGTAGTCGGCGATCATTTGGTTGACGGCTTCGAGCTTCAGATTTTCTTGGAGACACAGTTGGTGCAGGGCGGTCTCGCGTTCTTGATTCCAGAAGTTTTCAAATACGGTTTCGATCGCCTCTTCGGGTTTAATTGTGGGCATCTGCTCATCAATGAATTTTTCAATGAGATCCCGTTTACTGCGTAATTGAACCTCTTGCCCCACGAGTTCAAGGATAGATGCTTTTTTCTTTTGATAGTCTGCTTCGGTAGTTTTGGTGTTTTGGCGGAAGTCGGCTAGGAGTTTAAGAATGTAGGAAACGTTGATTTCGTCGCGTTGAATCAGTTCTAGTTCAAAGTCAACTTCTTCCATAATGGATTCATTTTCGTCTTCTTTACGCGATCGGGTTCGATCGTGGATGTCGAGATACTTGCTTTTGTAGTCGTCAAAGGTCTGTTCGTCTAGGTTGAAGTCAGTAAAGTTAAACTCGGTGAAGGATTTACTGACGTTGAGTAAACGGATGAGGTTGCGAAAGGCTTTAACAAATTCTACTTGGTCGTCTTCATTAATTAATTGATTGACATTGTTGGGGAGGGGGGCGATCGCTCTCAATTCCTGCACGCTTTTATTAAATTCTTCAATGTAATGGTCATAGGGTTCGATGAATATTTCTTCATTCGCATTGGCATCGGAGAAGAGGGCAACGGCTTGATCAGTATTTTCTTTGAGGTTGCGGAAGCAGACGATATTGCCTTGCGATTTAAGTTCGCCCAAAATGCGGTTGGTTCGAGAATAGGCTTGAATGAGTCCGTGACACTGGAGATTTTTATCAACGTAGAGGGTATTTAGCTTTTTGACATCGAAGCCCGTGAGGAACATATTGACGACTAACAGAATATCGGCACGATCGCAATCTTGCGCGTTTTCCCGATCGCGGTCTTTCATCCGTTTGGAGATGTCTTTGTAGTAGGTGTAGAAGGCGTTGCTGTCTTTGGCGGACTGTTGGGTTTGATAGAGGGCGTTGTAATCGTTGATAATTTCGGCAAGTTTGTCGCGGCTGTGAGAACTGATCTTTAAATCAGCTTTTAAATCAAAGTCGGGTTCGCCGATTAAGCCATTTGCCTCTTCGTCGTCTTCGTTGATGCTGGGGGTGAAAATTGTCACGACTCGCAAGTCATGTAAACCCTGTTTTTGTTTGTTTTTAAAGGTTTCGTAATAGGTCAGTAAGCTATCAATATTACTGACGCAGAGGATGGCGGAGAATTTTTTATTATGGGTTTTGCGGGTATGGTTTTCTATGATCCAATCAACGATTAGGGAAATGCGATCGGGGTTTTCAAAAAATTCGCGATCTAATTTGGGTTCGGTGATGAGGCTGCCGTCTTTGCGTTTGCCTGAATCTTTTAGAGTGCCCCAATATTCAACGGAGAATTTAAGGACGTTTTCGTCGGCGATCGCATTGGTGATCACATATCGATGCAAGCATTCTTGGAATAGGTCTTTGGTGGTGCGTTTGCCATAGGCATTACTGGCGGCGTTGTCGGCGAAGATGGGGGTGCCCGTGAAGCCAAACATTTGGGCGCTGGGGAAAAACTTGACAATATTTTTATGGGTTTCGCCAAATTGGGAGCGGTGGCATTCATCGAAAATAAAAACGATACGCTGATTCCGTAGGGGTTCCATAACAGATTCATGGCGCGGGTTGCGGATGGCGTTATTCAGTTTTTGGATGGTGGTGACAATCAGATTGCTGTCGCCTGTCATACGATCGACGAGTTCTTTGGTGCTATCGGTTGTATCTACGCTGTTGGGGCTGAAGTGGTTGAATTCTCTGCTGGTTTGGTAGTCGAGATCGGCGCGATCGACGACAAATAGCACTCTATGAACTTTGGGGAAGGCGGTAAGGATTTGAGCGGCTTTGAAGCTGGTGAGGGTTTTGCCGGAGCCTGTGGTGTGCCAGATATAGCCGTTTTTGTCGGTGGTTTTGACCCGATCGAGGATGGCTTCGACGGCGTAGTATTGGTAAGGGCGTAGCACCATTAGCACTTTGTCGGATTGGTGCAGGACGATGTATTTGCAGATCATTTTGGAGAGGTGGCATTTCTCCAGAAAGGCGGTGGTGAAGTCGTCGAGTTGGGTAATGAGGTTGTTTTCTGAGTCTGCCCAGTAGAAGGTTTGTTTGTAGTCTTGTTTGCGGTTGTTGGCGTAGTAGCGAGTATTTACGCCGTTGGAGATGACAAAAATTTGTACATATTGAAATAGTCCAAAGTCAGCACTGTAGGAGTCGCGTTGGTAGCGGTTGATTTGGTTGAAGGCTTCTTTGAGTTCGAGTCCTCGGCGTTTGAGTTCGATTTGGACGAGGGGCAAGCCGTTGATTAATAAGGTTACGTCGTAGCGGTTTTTGTAGTTGCCTTGTTGGGCGATTTGGTTGGTGACTTGATATTGATTTTGGCACCAGTGTTCGGTGTTGAGAAATTCGAGATAGGTGGTGCTGCCGTCGTCGCGGGGGAGTTCCATTTTGTCGCGGAGGAGTTCGGCCCGATCGAAGACGTTGCCTTTGTTGAGATGGTTGAGAATTCGTTTGAATTCGTCAGAGGTGAGTTGGGTTTTGTTATGTTTTTCGAGTTGGGTTTTGAGGTTGTTTTGTAGGTCTTGGGCGTTGCGGATGGTGACGGGTTCGTAGCCGAGTCCTGTAAGCCGTTGAATCAGGTTTTGTTCTAGTTCTGCTTCGGATTGAGTCATATTTTTTAACGAGTTAGGTTTTTGATGCCTTCTAGAAATACTTGAAAGCTACGAGATTTGTTTTCGGTTAGGGATAGATAGGGGGCGATCGCTTTAGAATGTGTGCCTGGATAATACTCACCAACTAAAATTTTAAGTTCTTGTTTGGCGGAGTTAAGCTGATCGGGATCGCGATATTTTTTAATACTCTGTTGCTTACTCAATGAACTAGATTTAAGATTGTACGCTTTTTCTACTGCGACTAAATCGCCCAGAAACCATGATTCTAACTCATGACAAATAATTCGTATCATTACGTTGGCTTGTCCGGCATTTCGACAACTTTCTAATAGTTCAGACTTGAGTATTTTACAATCGTGAGAATCTTGGTCATGGACAATGATAAATTTGGTGTTTGGGCTAAATTTAAAGGCTTTAATTTTGATGGGAATGGATTTAGCTAAGTCTTGTTTGCCTTGGTGAGGAATACAGAGAAAAGAAATCTTGTCAGGGATTATTTTAGGCAATATTTCCTCTAATACATTTTTGATTGAAGGTTCTTCTAATAAAAAGATCAGGTCATAGCTCATTAGGGATTAGCTCCTGTAAACCAGCCTTGATTCCAGAGATAGCCAGGTAAGTCGCCCGCTTGGACTAGGTTGACGAGGATTTCATCATCAGTAGCTTTGGAGATGTTGGTGATTCCTTGTTCTTTGGTTAACCAAAAAATACTTTTTAGGGGAACGGCATTCAAAAAGTCGGGGGAATGAGTTGAGACAAAGACTTGTCCGCCGCGATGGGCGTAGCTAGCAAATTCTTCAGCAAGTTCATGTAAAAGACTAGGATAAAGCTGATTTTCGGGTTCTTCGACACAGAGTAATGGATGAGGTTTGGGATCGAATAGTAGAACTAAGTAGGCAAACATTTTCATGGTGCCGTCAGATACATATCGATCGATGAAGGGGTCTTTGAAGGCTTGATCTTGAAATTTGAGGATTAGTCTACCGTCTTCGGTATTTTTTGCTTCTACTTTGGAAATACCCGGAACTCTTGCCTTCATTCGCTGAATAATTTGTTCAAATATTTCAGGATATTCTTGATAGATATACTGGGCAACGACTGCCATGTTGTCGCCTGTGGGGGAAAGGTGTTCGGCATATTGTATGTCTTTGCTGCCTCTGGCTTCGCTGATGTGGAAGTCGGAAACGTGCCAATTTTCGATTAATGAACGGAAGGCGCTGGCTGCTTTGAAGCGTTGGAATTGTCCTAAGCCTTTGATGGCTAAAATGTCACTAGATTCCAGTTGTTGTTCTTCACGGTCTAGTTCTTCGTCGGTTTGTTCAAAGTTTTCTTCGTTGGTGATAGCGTAGCCTTTGCCTTTTTGAAAGTCTAAAAAGTGATAGGGGGAACCATATTCGCCGCGTTTATAGCGCAATACTTCGCGTTTAATAATGGAGCGTTTATTTTCTTGTCCGACTATTAGTAAATAGGTGACGAGGCGTTCTGTGTCTAAGATTTTCATCCGAAATTTTAGTTCTATTTCGATGTTTTCTTGTTCTTTGCCTCTGGTGACGACTTCGTTAAAACCGCCTCGGATTTGAAGGGCTTGGCGGATATTATTTTTTAGGGCATCGCGCAGGAAGCCAAAGACATCAAATAGGGTTGATTTACCTGTGCCGTTGGCTCCAACAATGACGCAAAAGGCTGGAATTTCTTTGATTTCTAGGGATTCAAAGACACGATAATTTTTGATTTTAATAGATACAATTTTCATGTTGTTATCCTCATTATTTTTTAAATAAACATTTTCTGAAGTAAGCCTTTCTTAAATTGTTCCACAAGACCGATCGATCGGTTTACAGTCTCAATTTTTCGATCGATCGCCGTCAAGAAATCAGCTATTTTTTCTTGTTCTTCTAGACAAGGATAAGGGAGGTCTAAATATTCTAAATTTGTTTTCGATATTCCTAAAACAGAAATGCCTTGAGCAATTTCTTTAATCTGCTTGCGCACATTTTCACTTTTAAACAAATAGCCAGAATAACCAACTATTATTCTCACTTTTGGTCTGGCAATAAAGCAATGTAAACCTGCGACAAGTTTATTTGGTTCAACTTCAATAATTTCTATCACTTTTCCTATGTCTGTATAATCTTCAGATGCATCAGCAATTACGAGATCCCCAATTTTACAAAAATCTTCTGAATCTATACTAGAAGCAAAAAAATCATCAATAATATATGGAACTTCTTCTTTTCTTAAGAAAAATTGAGACTTAAATTTTTTATGAATATCTCCATAATGGATATTTTGAATAGTCCCAGACTCAAAACTTAAAGCATCTCTCGATAATGAATTTGTTCTCACCCATTTGAATAAATCACTTAACTTCTTCTTCTCCCATTCAGGGAAGTCCGATCGATCGTCTTGCTTAAACCGAATTTGTTGAGAAAAAAGTTTCTGCATTACGCCCCGTTTATAGGTTTGCAGAAGTTCGTGCTTGCGGCGCAGTTGGGTGAGGCGGGTATCTACTGCCCCCAAAAAACTCGCAATCTTTTCCTGTTCTGGCAATGGTAGGAGCAAGATTGGAGTTTCTTCAAGAATACTCTTCGTAATTTTCACCATGCTAGCACTTGAGCCAGCAGCATGAATCTGAAAATAATGCCTGATCTTTTCACTTCTTAGATAAGTATCTAAGTATTCAAGATTGACTTTCTTTTCATCTACTCTAAATCTCATCATTAAATCAGGGTAAGCACAGTTGTCTACTTCACCACGAAATAGAGAAGCTCTTCCAACTTTATCTAAGGTGTTAGAACGACTAACTAAAAAGTCACCCTTAGAAAGCAGAAAATCCTGAATCTTCTGATCATTAAGCGGTGCAGGTTTTTTCTGGGATGGGTCAAATCCCTTTCCATTTAATGCACCTAATCCAAGAACCCAATTTCCGCTCTCTGCTTCAGGACAAACAGGAGAGTATCCATTCCGCACCGATGTACTTAGTAGTGTTTTGAGAGAAACTACTTTGTACCCTACTCTTTCAATTTTCATAACGGCACATCAATCCCCAACTCCTCACAAAAACCTCGAATGATCCGATCGGTTTCTCCTGTATTTCTACTCATCTGTCTTATCTCCCGCACCATCCAGAAAATCTGTAATTTCCTGATAAAAAGCTTGCCCCTTTCCCCTACTACTACTTGCCGTCACCACCAACCTCAACACCTCCACCAGTGACACGATCGTCGCATCAAAAACCAGATTGCAAAGCTGACTTAAATCATCTTGATTTTGTTGTCCGTATGCCAAAGCATTAATATAATCATTACGAATTTGGTTATCAATCACCACGATCGGATAACCCGATCGAATTAACAGCAAATTCATTAATAATCGAGCCGATCGACCATTGCCATCCCGAAAAGGATGAATCGAAACAAACCGATAATGCGCGATACTGGCATACTCAACCGGATGAAGACTTAACGCCGATGCAGAATTAAGCCAACTGACAAAATCTCCCATCAACTGAGCTAGCAAGTAATGGGGCGGATAACGATAATTTGTTCCCGCTGCCATCACATCTAGAGTCCGATAACTGCCTGCTTCTTCCGGGTTGATTTTGCGGAGAATCATATTGTGAATTTGCTTAATTTCCCATTGATTAATGAGTGTATCTTGCTGGGCTAAATGTTCAATATAATCGATCGCCTCCTTATGCCCGATCGCCTCCAAATGTTCATCTAGAGTCTTACCCCCTACCGTAATCCCCTTCCTTAACACTAGCTCCGTTTCACTCTGGGTTAACGTATTCCCCTCAATGGCATTTGAGTTATAAGTAAAACGCACATCATAGATTTTTTTGAGTTCAGCAACGATCGGAGATTCAAAGGGTCTAAACTCATCCAGCCAAATTTTCAATCGATCGATCCGCTCTAACTTAAGCCGATAATTCATCGTTAAATAATCCTCGATCGTCGTACTTAATGAAAAATTTGCTTGTTGACTTAACCCAATGAGCCGCCGCATAAAATTCTCATACAGATGAGAAGAAGAACGCAATAACTCAGTATCCATAGTCTCCATTCCCTAAAACGGCACCTCAATCCCCAACTCCTCACAAAATCCCCGAATGATCCGATCGGTTTCTCCCATATCTCCATCAATCGATTGTAACTCCATCGCGATCGCCCCCAAATCAATCTCCTCTTCTTCTTCAAACGTATCCACATAACGCGGAATATTCAAATTAAAATCATTCTCTGCAACCTCCAACAACGGCGCACAATAACTATATTTTTCCTCCTGTATGCGATCGCGATACGTCGCCACAATCTTATCCACATCCCCATCCCGCAAAAAATTCTGATTCTTCGCCTTCTCAAAACTCGCACTCGCATCAATAAACAAAATAGTTTCTGGATGCTCCCGACACTTCTTAAACACCAACACACAAGTCGGAATGCTCGTGCCATAAAAAATATTCGCAGGCAACCCAATCACCGCATCCAACCAATTGCGCTCATTAATCAAATACTTGCGAATCAGCCCCTCCGCCGCACCCCGAAACAAAACCCCATGCGGCAACACCACCACCATCGTCCCATTCTCATCCAACTGATGCAGCATATGCTGAACAAACGCAAAATCAGCCTTAGACGACGGGGCCAGCCTTCCATACTGACTAAAGCGATCGTCCGACTCAAATAACTTATTCGCACTCCAATGGGCCGAAAACGGAGGATTCGCCACCACCGCTTCAAACCGCATACCCTCATGCTGCGGACGCTCCAGCGTATCCTCCTGCCGCAAATCAAAATTCCGATAATGCACCCCATGCAAAATCATATTCATCCGTGCCAGGTTATAGGTCGTGCGGTTCATCTCCTGCCCATAAAAATCTCCAACCTCCTCCACCTCCCGCGCCACCCGCAACAACAACGAACCCGATCCACAAGTCGGATCATAAACAGACCGCAGCCGTTTTTTCCCCGTCGTCACAATCTTCGCCAACACCTTAGAAACCTGTTGTGGCGTATAAAACTCCCCCGCCTTTTTCCCCGCCCCGCTCGCAAATTGCCCAATCAAATACTCATAGGCATCCCCCAAAACATCACTCTCGCTATCCTCCAACCGAAAATCAATCTTATCCAAATGCACCAAAATCTTCGCAATCAGCGCATTCTTCGCCTTCGGAGTTCGCCCCAACTTTGTCGAAGTCAGATCCAAATCCTCAAACAAATGATCAAAATCTTCCTCACTATCCTTCCCCATCGTCGATCGCTCAATGTTGCTCAACACCTGAGTCAGATCATCCAAAATAAACCCCGAACTCTTTTCCAATTCCTCATCCGTCAGCTTATCAATCTCCTCCGTCCGCTTATCTCCCAAAGCCCGCTTCGCCAACGCCCCAAACAACTCCGACGGCTTCAGAAAATAGCCCAACTCAGCGATCGACTCTTCCCGAATTGCCTCTAAATACTCCTTCCCTTCTGCCGACGACCCATCAATCCCCAGAAACTCAATCCCATCCTCCGCCAATATGCCATTCGCAAAAAGTTCCTGCCGCTCCGATAAATACTTATAGAAAATAAAGCCTAAACAATAATCCCGAAACTCATCGGCATTCATCTTCCCCCGCAACGAATCCGCAATATTCCAGAGTTGGGTTTCTAATTGTCTTCGGTGTCCGTTTTGCCCATTTTGTCCGTTCGTCATTTCTCTCTCGTGCTGGGCGATCGCCGTTACTACATTAATGGGCATTGTCGAAAGCACAGTATAAGCCCAAGCAACGGAATAAATGCGAATCTATCTAGATGGTCCGGGTCTGACTGAAATGGTCCAATGGCTGAATGGAACGCTCTAATATATTGGTAAGGAACAGTCACATTCGATTTTTCTACCGCCTTCCTACGTCACTGGCAATGGTCGAATAACCCAACAAATGTGATCCCATGCCCGATCGCCTTTACAATGTTCCGACAGATCATTTGTTATGTAACAGTATGCGATCGTTCAGCACCGATATTCTCATCATTGGCGGGACGACCAGTGGAACCGCCGCTGCCATTCAAGCCGCCAGACGCGGAGTTCAAGTTGTATTGGTGAGTGAATTTGAATGGTTGGGTGGAATGCTGACGAGCGCTGGAGTTGCGGCTCCCGATGGGAATGAATTGCGGGCATGGCAAACGGGGATTTGGGGTCAGTTTTTAAAAGAACTTGAACGTTGTCAACCGGGCGGTTTAGATAATGCCTGGGTCAGTTTTTTTACCTATGAACCGCGTATTGGGGCCGAAATTTTTGAACGCTGGGTTACAGAATTACCTAACTTAAAGTGGATTCGTAACCAAGTCCCTCGATCGGTCCAACGATCGGGCAACCAAATCACAGGCGTGACCACTGACGATTATCAAATCACTGCCAAAATTACAATAGACGCGACTGAGCTAGGAGACTTGCTACCCTTGGCCGACATTCCCTATCGTTGGGGCTGGGATAGTCATAACTTTAAAGAACCCAGTGCCCCAGCAGAACTTCAAGATTGGATGAAACGTTATCCTGTTCAAGTTCCCACGTGGGTTGTGGTACTGAAAGACTACGGCGAAGGTCAAATTGCACCCGCGATCGAAGCCCCGAACAACGATTTTGATTTAACCCAGTTTGAACAAGCCTGGGAAAACTACGGCGGTGAAAAATTTCTCAACTACGGCAGACTTCCCGGCGATCGGTTCATGATCAACTGGCCAATTCACGGCAACGACTACGGCGAAGGAGTCGATCGGCTGATTCAATCCCAAGACGCACGATTTGCCTACGGGCTGGAAGCACAGCGCCATAGCTTAGCTTTTGCTTATTGGATTCAGCAAAAATTAGGAATGCGATACGGCTTAGCAACAGACGTTTTTCCAGCTTCACCCGATCGGCTCCATCCCGCCCTCGCCCTCCATCCCTATCACCGTGAAAGTCGTCGAATCATTGGTCTAACTACCGTTCGCGAACAAGATCTCCTCCCCCAAGGTCAGCGCACCGCATCACTCCCCTTCACCATTAGCGGCATGGGCTGCGATCGGGTTGAACAGGTTTGTACTGCGATCGCGATCGGCAACTACGCCAACGATCACCATTACCCCAGCGGCGATATTCCCCTCGCTCCAAAATCGATCCAATGGGGCGGACGCTGGACCGGAACCCCGTTCACCATTCCCTACACCGCCCTAATTCCTGAACACATTGATGGATTCTTTGCCTGCGAAAAAAACATCTCCGTCACCCATATGGCTAACGGTGCAACCCGACTCCAACCTCTTGTTCTCAACCTCGGTCAAGCCACTGGACTGGCCGCAGCTCTCTGTATTGAACAAGACTGTCAACCTCGAAATCTGCCCGTCCGATCGCTCCAAACCGCATTAATTAACGATCCGATCGCACCCGCTGCCGTCATCCCACTTTATAACCAATCCCTGACTGATCCTAAATGGAAATTTTGGCAACATTACTACCTCGATAATCCTGAAGCTTATCCCCGGCAAGGCAATGCGCCCTCAAACACTCCTGACTTAGACACAATTTCGCCACAGACCAGACCAGCTGAGTTTTTTACTGGAAAATTTATTAGATTAGATGAAAATCTCTACCAACTCAAAATCAACACTCCCGTGGAATTACAGGGTCGCCTTTATCATTTGGTCACAACCGACCCTGAGATTGATCATTCACTGAAAACCTGCATACAGCGGTCATCTCTGTCATTACACGGGCGACTAAATCAGTCTGGCGAATGGATTCTTGTGGAGGGTCTTCAGTCCGACTCGCACTAGATCTCATATTGGGTTTTAATTTTGAGATATCTTTCAAAATTTCCTGATCAGGCTATGGAGAGTGCGTATGAGTGAATAGTTAAATACCCAACAAACTATCATGTGCACTCAACTCATTCGCCTCTTTTCCAAGCTTCTTGATCTTGCTTTTGTTTTCACCGTTCTATCCTTCAACACCTTGTCATCACACATCTTTGCATACCGAGGCAGTGGTCGATTTGAGCCTGACGATGACTATCGGGGTAGCGGTCGTGCCATTGCATGAGGGCTAGAAACTCCTGATTGACTCACCTGTATCAACGTAAATAATGACCTAAAGATAGAACACACTGTGTCCACAAGATCATCGCCATACAGACCGATCGTCCTAGGCATTTCCAAAGTTTAGATTATGATAAAAGGACAACTACGATCGCCCTCGCCATCAATTCAGCTATGTGGGAAACCATTCAAGCCCAGCTTTACGCCTTCAGCCAATTAGCCAATCACCAAGTTTTACAACAACTCAACCATATCAGTCTCATCAGTATCGGCGTTATATTCATCGCCGGATTGCTGACTAGCTTAACGCCCTGCACCCTCTCCATGCTCCCCATCACCATCGGTTACATTAGCAGTTGTGATGGGGAGCAACCCTCCTCCGGTTTTGTACAGTCACTATGGTTTGCCCTCGGTATGGCGACAACGCTGGCAGGATTGGGGATTGGGGCCACATTATTGGGGAAAGTGTATGGTCAAATTGGAATTGGACTGCCCTTGATAGTTGGGGCGATCGCTATTCTCATGGGTCTCAATCAACTAGAACTGTTGCCCCTACGAATGCCCGCTGGTCTGGGTCTTGAATGGATTTCAAACGATTTACCGCGAGGGCTACGATCGTACTTAATCGGTCTTACTTTTGGTCTCGTCGCCTCCCCTTGTAGCACTCCTGTCCTCGCCACATTGCTAGCCTGGATTGGCACCACCCAAAACCCGCTGCTTGGTGGTGGGTTGCTGTTGAGCTATGCGGTTGGTTATGTTGCCCCCCTAGTGTTGGCCGGAACCTTCACCAGCGCCCTCAAAAAAATATTAGAAGTCCGTAAATGGTCCGGCTGGATTACTCCCACTAGCGGCGTGATTCTGATTGGCTTTGGTGTGGTGTCTATTGTTTCCCGCATCCCTTAAAGCGCGGTATTGTGAATGAGAGCACTTAATAAATCTTCGCAACCCCTCCATCACTATGATTGCGGCTGTCAAACGTTTTACCAACCGAAAAGTCTTACCCGCATTGGGCAACCTCCAGCTCGCGATCGTCCTTCTCCTCGTCATCGCGCTCTTTAGCATCGCAGGTACCGTCATTGAACAGGGGCAAGGTCAAGCGTTTTACCAAACCAACTATCCTGAGAAACCTGCGCTGTTTGGATTTTTGACTTGGAAAGTGTTGTTAGTGGCTGGACTGGATCATGTTTATCGAACATGGTGGTATTTGTCGCTGTTGATGCTGTTTGGCGCGAGCTTGATTACCTGCACCGTAAAACGTCAAATTCCGTCCCTCAAGTGGTTTTCTCGGACCCAAAAGCTCTACACCAATCCTAAACAATTTCAAAAATTCGCTCTCAGTTCCGAACTGGCTCAGGATTCAATTGATCCGTTGATTACGCTTCTCACAGAAAACAAATACAAAATAATTCAAGACGGCGACACGCTATATGCCCGCAAAGGAATCGTGGGTCGGATGGGTCCGATCGTGGTCCACATCAGCATGATTGTCATTATGGTAGGCGGCATCATTGGCGCAACCACCGGATTCATTGCCCAAGAAATTATCGCCAGTGGCAACACCTTTCAGATTACTAACATCGTTGATGCCGGACCTTGGGCTGCATCTCAAGTCCCAAAGGATTGGGCGGTGAAGGTGAATCGCTTTTGGATTAATTATTTGCCTACTGGGGAAATCGATCAGTTTTATTCGGATCTCTCAGTACTGGATGAAGCGGGGAAAGAAGTCGATCGTAAAACCATTCATGTCAATGAGCCGATGCGCTACAAAGGCATCACGATGTATCAGGCAGACTGGTCCATTGCTGGGATTGCCCTGAAATTTAATAACAGCCCCGTCCTAAATTTCCCCGTCGGCAAATTGAAGATACCTAATGGTCGTCTCTGGGGGACATTTGTACCCATTAAGCCCGATGGTAGCGATGGCGTATCGCTGATTGTGAAAGATATGCAGGGGCTGGTGTTGGTCTATGGCATGGATGGAAAGCTGATTTCTACGGTGCGGAAAGGGATGTCGGTGGATGTGAAGGGGGTGAAAATTACCATTGTTGATGTCGTTGGCAGTACGGGGCTACAAATCAAGGCCGATCCGGGGATTCCAGTGGTCTATTTGGGCTTTGCCTTGATGATGATCAGCGTGCTGATGAGCTATGTATCCCATTCTCAGGTTTGGGGACTCTATGAAAAAGGACAGCTTTATCTCGGTGGCACCACCAACCGGGCGCAAGTTACGTTTGAGCGCGAATTTATTGGGATGCTCGATCGTCTGAGTTCGTCAACAATTTCTCTTCCGCTAGATTCTATGAAGGAAACAAATTCTTAGGTCTGATCTAGGGTTTGATCTCGGTAGAATTTTCAACATCAAGACTTCTCGATATTAAAGTCAAAACATTGCTGCTGAAATCACTGACTGAATCGGTGTCAATCGTTAACGACCTGTGTATACTGCTGTGAATTAGGAAATCTTAACCATAATTCCCAAGCATTAGTCCCTAGCGCCACTCTTATTTGCATGGGCTGAACGGCTACCGATGTAGTCGATTCAACACTGTCGTCCGACAAGTCAAGCGGACGATCGATTTCTACTATCTCTCACTACCCCATGACTCCTATTCCCTTCTCCTGTTCTCTGACCGATCGTCCCAATGCCTTGACTACTTCCCTAGATGGAATTTCTGTTCTGGCGCTTCAGGAATTAGTTGCCCGTCTCAGTCGGGAGCAAGCTAAAATTCAGGATCTCCTGAGTTCCCTGGGTTTTGCGCTACGTAGTTTCAATAATCTCAACCAATTTTTAGAGCTGATTCCCATGATGGCCTCTCGTGTGACCGATGCCGATGGCGGGGCACTGGTCATGGTTCGCAATGGCCAAGTCCGGTTGGAACAAATTCATTGTCAAGACCCGCGCTGGGGCCAAGAAGTCCGTCAAGCCTTCGAGCGGGCTGCACGACAAATCACCACGTCGATCGCAAAGCTTCAGCCAACTGATGCCTTGACGAGGTTTCCAGCGGCGATCGCATCGATCGATCAGCAAATGATCCAAACCCTAGGGGAAGAAATTCAAGTTTTCGGAACGTCAATTGTCGCCAAAACTCACGAGCGGGGCCGTCTTTTTGTTTTTAGTCGTGATCCCAACTATGCCTGGACTGAACAGCGTCAAAAACTAGTCTGTCTTGTTGCCGATCAAACAGCGGTAGCGATCAACAATGATGAACTGACGACTGAATTGCGTAAAAAAGAACGGATCGATCGGGAGCTTGAAATTGGAGCCGATATCCAGAATCGCCTATTGCCTCGCAACTGTCCCACGATCGAGGGACTGGAACTGGCTGCTCGATGTAAAACGGCAAGCCGAGTGGGAGGCGATTATTATGATTTTATTCCGGCAGGTTCACTGGGCCAAACGGTTGATAAATCGGGACGATGGGGGGTGACGATCGGGGATGTGATGGGGAAGGGCGTTCCGGCGGGGTTAATTATGACCATGACCCGAGGCATGTTACGAGCTGAGGTGTTGAATGGTCATAGTCCTGCGAAAATCTTGCAGCATTTAAATCAAGTCATGTATGCCGATTTAGAAAATTCTAATCGCTTTGTGACGCTGTTTTATTCTGAATACGATCCTAAAACTCGAATTCTGTCCTACAGCAATGCAGCCCATAATCCTCCGTTTTTGTGGCGATCGGCCACCAATACCGTGGGACGACTGGACACCTTGGGTATGTTGATTGGGCTGGATGCAAATACGTCCTACCAGGATTGTCAAATTCAACTTTACCCAGGGGATTTGATCATTTATTACACCGATGGATTTACGGAGGCCGCGAATCCGATGGGTGTCCAGTTTGATGAAGAGAATTTGATTCAAGCGTTTCGTTGGGCCGCACTGCACTACACCGATCCACAGAGAATTTTGACCTATTTGTATGATCAAGTTCAAGAATTTATTGGCGCTGGAAATCCGAACACCGACGACATGACACTAGTTGTCCTTCGGGTAACACCTTAGCCTAAAGACGTATTCGCAACCATATTTGAGTTTTCCTTAGCTAATGCTTCGAGCCGTTCAGCCTGAATTTTTTTAGCTAAAACCATCCAACCTGGCGCATGGTCGGACAACCAACCTAACCCCGAGGTCTCTCGACTGTTGTCGATTAATCTAGGGTCTGGTAGTAGTGTCCGAGGAAATCGATCGCAGACTAAATGTTCAAACTCGTAGCTAAAATGCGGCGCAGGTTGGTCTCGTCTTACCCATTGGCGCAAAATTTGTTCAACAGACACGGCCTTGTATCGTCCTAAATACAAGGCTTCAATCACTGCCAATCTAATCCAATCGAGGGAAAAAAGAGTTTGCCATTCTGCCAACAGTACTTGTAATGGGCGATTTCCCAGATCAAAACTGTAGTGCTGAAGTAGGGCTTCTGCATCTCGTTTCACGAGGTTTTTTTGCTTAGGTTGAGCATTGGTCCAAGCGGGCAAGGTTTGATAAATCATGTTGAGCTAGCTCGGTAGGAATCCCCACTCCATATTCACAATTCCGAGAGAAAAAGGCGATCGACCATCATGCCCCACATTCTGCCTTAGTTGCAGCGCTTCCTTCACGTAGACCACCCAACAACGTTTGAACAATAAGACAGCGCTTAGTCGCTGGACTCTGTTTTAACTGAAACCCAACTACAAAAATTGCGGTACCGTCTGTACCACTAGAATCAAGAGAAGCCGCTCCCGGAGCATCAGATAGGCTTTTTCTAACAACACCATTGCCATCAAATACCAAACGCACTTGTCCTGTAACTTTAGGGGCATAGCTCCCAGCCTGCCCTTTAGTCGTACTGGTGTATTCAACAGACCCTGCTTTAATATCACCGCCACCCAAAGTTTGCCAATCCAACTGTGTAGGTAATACACATTGAGCTGAGTCATAATTGTTAGCCGTTGTTGAAGCCTCACACCGAGTGACCGAAAGCCTTGGCGGATCGCTGGCAGTATCGAACACCACGGCTCGAAGAGTTTGTCTAGTCTTAGCCTCAGTTTGAGCTTTACGAATGGCATCTGCTGCTTGAGAACGCACAGTCCCAATCCGTCGATTATTTGTGAAGGCTAGCCAACCAGGGGCCGCGATCGCAGACAAAATACCAATGATAATAACGACAACCAAAAGCTCAATTAGCGTAAAACCACCGTTAGACTGGCGCGATCGAAAATATTTCATCATCTCTAAAACCTCCCATTGCAGTCAGATTGACGTTAGCTACCCGATCGTTGTCTACTGTAGACTCCTCGACCCACCACATTAGACTCCATCTGAAATGGAGCCTCACCCGTCGCATACGGAATCCCACCACGACCCGCTGCATTCCCCTTAATCACAACACGGACTTCTGGATTCTCATTGATCGACGCTCGACGGACACAAGCATAAAACTCAGGTCTGAATTTTCCAAAGTTAGCAACTTCAAAGTTGTAGGGACAGTAACCACTATTTTTATCTGGAGCTGAAGTAAGAACCTCAGGAACCCTCGGTTTACCATTCGCGTCCAACGCAAAATCTACAAAATCTGTCAAGACAACATTTTCAGCAGGAGTTGCTGAGGGGCTTCCAGCTCCTGGAATGGTTGCACTAGAAGAAGATATCTGTAAATTGTTAACTCTATTGTCCTTGTCTTTTCCAAAAGGCCAAGATAGAGGTCTCTGATCGTCAGCAGCGACAGGAGGCACCCATCCACTTTTTATAGTGTCTGATGTAAAATCTTCTGAAAAATGAGGAAGGGTATACCGCTTAATTCTTGCTCGCCCCTTCCATGTGCCACTAGAATTTTCAGTATTCAATGAATAGACAACTAACGTATACATTCGCTGAGCAACACAAGGAATTCGATCGAGCGGGTTATTGGCTTTGCCTCCTACAATAATTATCCTACCGATATCATCCTTCTTGCTCACACAATACTTTGACACCTTTTCGGGCAAAGGTTCCGGCTTCCAAAATGCTAAGACCGGAATGTTGCTATTATCGGCAGGTGTTAGATGGACAGGTAGGTATGCCAGCAAACCTGTACATAGACTTGATGCCCCACGAGTGGCTGCGTCTGTAACTGTACGCGTCTGTAAGCAACTCTGCACCGCATTGCCCTCTACCTCTGTTCCATAAACATAAAAGGATTCTCGGAGATCTCGGGTGATGTAATCTATCGTCAACTGCATGTCGCGTTGCGTATCACTGCGAACTGCATCTTTTTGGTTGATCCCCAAGACCTCCACAACAAGATAAAGTAACGAACTAAGAATTAAGCCACTAATCATAATTGCAACCAATAATTCGATTAGGGTAAAGCCTCGCCGATCGGTCCGGTTAGGCAGCATCCGCAACCACAGCCGAACATGCTTATCTTGTCTCGACAATCCGCTTTTCATGTCATTGCCTCTATAAAACACCCGAATCCACAAATCCTCTTCAAGCCCAGTCACTTCTCTATTCACAACGTGCTTCTGTGCCACCAGATTTGCAGAGCGCGCGATAGTTGCTGAGAGAGAGAGAGGCATCACTTTTCGCAACTGTGGCGTACAGCACTGCGAGTGGACGGGTTCCTGTCAGTCCTGTACCCGTTCTGCCAATTAGACTGGCTTTTTCCTTCTCTAATGCGGTACTGCTATTTTTAGCCAGAGCAGAATACACCCGAACCCCGACGGAAAAGGCTAGTGGTCGTCTTTCATTAGCAGGTACGGCTGACGCGGAGCAAAGCCCATTGTCGCAAATCCCTTCATTCCTAAAAACCTGAACTAAGAAGTCGGGCCTACAGACCGAACTCTCAGAGGTCGTCGTTATATCAACGGGTAAATACTTACTGATATCCGGGTATTGCTGATCTCCCGCGATCGCTGGAACTGCCGTCGTCGTAGGTGTCGCAGGGACAGCCGCTATGGACGGTTTAAGTAGTGCAACAGTATTGCATTTTGGTATGATTCCCTGCATTGAGGTCCATTCAGCCGAAGGAGCCGGGGCATCCGGATTAGGTCGTTTACCTGCCTCCGCTTTTGTATCGATCGCAGGTAACTCAAGAGCTGTAGACCCACCCCGTTCAACTCTTGCCCGAACCTGGTCGATGGTTCCTTGTGCGATCGATAGGGCTTGTTCAGCACGACGGTTCTGGACTCGAGTTCCTGTTGCCCAAAAGATGGGCGGTGAGATGCCAACAACTGTGATGCTTACAACAACGATGGCAACTAGTGACTCAATTAGGGTAAATCCACTCGCTGAAGATTTTGAGCAGGATTTGGAAGCCCTGCTTAAGACCTGGGTTAGCACAACCCTCAACGAATCTATTGGATATTTAACTTGACGTTTGATCATTAGTAGTCCTCAAATTAATTTCTACGGTTTGATGCCACATCTTGCCCTTAGACCGATTGCGCCAGGGAAATTATTAGTTTCAGCAACGTCACACAGACTTTGGATGTATGGATCATTGATCTGAGGTTCACTGTAAAACTCATTTCGAGGAGTCTTGAGCACCACAAAACGGGAAGCCGCCGGACTAGCTGGGGCTAGCTGCAATGCTACGTCGTACCCCCACTGACGTAAAGGTGGCAGATAATAAGGAATGTTTTGTTCTACTCCAGCGGCCTTGGGCGGGGTCAACGTACCCGAGTCGTTATACTCCCAAGCCACCATTTGATACGGAGCCGTTGCATAGTTGCTGAAGCTCAACTGCAAAAATGAACCAACGTAGTCCAAAACGACATTATCCCATCTCTCAATAAATCGGGGGAAGTTATGGAGACCACCGTAGCTATTGCCACTTTGAGATGGGACAATACCACTGACCATAATGGAATTTACATTAGTCGCATCACTGGTTTGCGGAGATGTCGCAGCAGTTATGAGCTTACGAAGTGAGTTGTTACCCGTATCGATGGACCCAAACCCCACCTTGTCGCTTCTCACCTCAGGATCTGTCGAATTCTTATCTGCATAGGCATAAGTAGTACCTGCCGCCGAAATTTTTTGGTCGATTTTAGTAAGATCGGGAGTTGAGAGACCAGAGGGCCGACTGAGTAGGGGAAGACCAGAACGGGAAATCTTAATGGGAGTGGTGTAGTCACCGGCAGGCATTGTGGGCGTTGTGGCCGCATCACTTGCATAGTTGTCAACAACATTTGCCGCCGCATTGTAGCTAGTCAAGTTTGGATTTTCACGTAGCCAGTCATAGTAGCCCGTCTTTCCTGATACCGATATTTTAAGCTGATTGTTAGGCCGATCGGCATTGTGGAAGGAGGTGTATCCCGTATCAGCAGTTGCACACCCCGGGCTGTAGAGACCCGTGGTTTTAAATCCCGACGCAGCGTCATGGTAAATGCTACGTTTTGATTCATCTAGAACTGGCTTTTTGCTCGGGTGAAATTGATATCCTTTGTCAGCAGGAGAATTGTTGCCATTACTGGTGTCGTAACTGACAAACATGTCTGAAATACTGCCGTCGCAGAAGTTCTCAGAAAGAATGGTAATCGAATCGGAAAACAACTCTGTAGGTCGCCAACGATCGTCCGTTAAGCTTGCAAATCTACCGTCCCTTTCACCGCTGTCACCACCACCACCACGGTCATAAAACTTGCTTTCATCGAAGTTAGCCCCCCGAATCAAGGCTTTGGTGCCCTTGAATTCTTCGAGCGCCTCGCCGATGGTGTCGTCTACGCCTGTTTGATGTCGATTTAGATCCCCTTGAATATAAAGGGGTTGGTCTGTGAAGACCGAGAGACCTCTGTAGTTATCGGCAGCCGCAAAGGATCCCGTCTCATAAGTTGAGTTTCGCTTCACTTGACGACCATTTCTCAAACGGAAACCATGAACACGACGGGCTGGATCTGGTAGATAATCAACGGCTTTAATTGACATTCCATTGACCAGTGCTGGGTCTGTTGGGACTGAGGGTTTGGTGGCATCCATTCGTGTTCCCGCAGGACGGGCGATCGCATCTTCACGAACCGCGTCTTCACGGAACGCATAGACAATTCCACTCATCGGCATCAATGGTTCCGATCGTTCTCCGCCTTTCGGTTTTTCTTTACGCATCATCCCAATATCTAGATCCAAGGTCCGAGCAAGCATCAATTGTCGGCCATCAAAGAAAGCGCGATCCAAGAACGGTACGGCAAAGGGTTTATTAACTAATGTTTTGCCCGAAAGAATTGGGGCTTCAATGATGTTAATGGGGATGTTCGCATTGTTGGGGGCTGTCCCAGTTACATTGTCAGACGCAGGTAAGACCCAATCTTTACCCAATGAACCCTCTAGAGGCAATGCTCCGGGAAGGTTGCGGGGTTTGATCGCAACACTGTCTACTTTGAAGTCTTTGTCCCGGAAAACTGGTCTATTTTGATCAGGGAATCGGGCAAGTAATGTGTTGGGAATAGTGACTGAATTTGGAAATGATAGGGGAACAGAGGAGATACTAGTAAAAGAATCGGATGCCGGATATTTCTCATTTGCAGCACCATCTTGAACTGGCTTAAACGTGGTGCTTCCTATCGACGACTTAACGTAGAGATCTTCGGTGTAGGGTTCTTTGTCGATGACCTCTCCAGGACCATCGTTCAAACCATGCTCCACTTGGGGAAAAATGTAGTACAGGGCCGGAAACTTAGGCATGACAAGGGGGCGGACCTGAGTTGTACTGGATGTACTGTAGCCAGTTTTAGTCAAGTCGTAAGACGTTATGGGTGGGATATTTAACGCACCACAAAGGCGAGATAGGCCCAATCGAGCCTTCACCAGGTTTAGACTAGTTGTGGCCGGTGGACTTGGTGGTGG
>JAYVUU010000018.1:0-5223 GCA_043787635.1 Synechococcales cyanobacterium
GATTGTAGCAGAAGATTGACGGTGGTTAAAACCACCCGTTCGCTTTCCTCTCAGGTCTAAAGACGCTGAGTTTCCCGCGTATCAGGCACTTTTTATGAAAAACTATTCGGAATATTTCTACCCAATCAGGATACTTAGCGTGTTCCTTGACGGAGATAAGCTAAATAGACTCCCTCCAGAAATGAATTTGCCGTTATGGTTGAGGGCAGTGCCCCTAAATCAAGCCGTGCTTTCAACTGTTCTGCTAGTCGAAAACTCACTGTTTCCAAGGCTCTGGGTGAAAATCGACTGCGGCGGTTTAAATATTCCCGGATAACCGCAAAATCATCGGGCATCACTAAGTTGAAATTCGCGATTTCTAGCATCGTATCCGCCACTTGATTGGCTTTGATCTCATCGCTAATGATAATTTTGTCCGTTCTGAGTCGCAATTCTTGAATCACCACCGTCCCCGCGACCCAATCGCCCAGCCGTTTCTCCCGACGACCCTGAATAATAAAAAGGAAGCCCACCAATCCAACCAAAATGTCGTCAAACACTCTTAACAGTGCCCGGAGTGTTGCTTGGGGTAACCCGATCGGGCGACCGTCTTCTCGAATGACCCGAATTTGGGCCATGCGTTTTCCAGGGGTTTGACCTTGCCAGAGGGTTTCAAAAAAGACAAAATAACCCACAAAAATTGCGAATAATCCCAACAGTACGATCGGTAGAATCCACTTAGCTGAAGAGCTGACGAAACCAGACCTATCCTGAGACGCATAGACCAAGGTCTGAAATGAAAATAATAATCCCACCAGTATCAGCGTCACCATCGCGATCGCAATCAACGTATAGTCCACTAAAAGCGCATAAGCCCGACTCCCAACTCCTGCCAATGGAAACTCTAACTCCACACTTTCTGGCGTTCGCAACCGAATCTCTCCAAAAAACTTCAGCGCCTTCACCCCTAAATTCTTCCCTGAACTCCCATCTTCAAACCGTCCCATAATTGCCCTCAACACGAATCAAAACTCTCGACTCAAAATACTCAATTTTCCAAGTCCAACCCCAGCCCTTCCTTGGAGTTGAGCAAATCAAAATAAAGTACTGCCTTCACCGATTGCCAGAAGCCTAAGGTTAACATCGTGATTCCCAGGGTAACAAGCACATTCAGTAGACTTGATACCGCAGTGGCTAACCCGATCGAGGCCACACCCGATCGGTTCAAGCCCAAGGGAAGCACTGTAATCATCTGACCGATCGCATTGATGGGCAGCGTAATTAAAAAGCCAACGGTCGTGATGGTCATCAGCCGAAACCCCGACTTTTCACTAAGCGCCCAGCTTCGCCCGATTGTCCCCAGACTTCCCAGCTTAGACTCCACCGACAGCGGCACATCTGAAAAGAAAAATCGTGACAGGATCCAGACCAAAGCCGTGAAATACCCCAACACCAGCAGTAGCGTTACCCCCGTTATGAGGACTCCCCCGATTCCCATCAGGGGCGAGGTTAATGCACCCGTTCCACCGACCATCCCCGCAACCAATCCCAGCAGCAACACGAGTAGAAAAAAGGCAAGCGTAAAAATAAAGCCCAGTCCAAAACCCACAGCTAAAGCAATGAGTAAATAAATTAAACTAGCGCCCAAATAGGACCAGGTCAGCGATCGGGTGATCCGTGCGGCATCTCTGACACTTTCTTCAGTTTGGGTTAGATCATTGAATACAAGGCGAGAGATTAAGCCCGCGTTTGCTAGATATTTTCCGAAACAATAGAGCGATGCCACCAGCCACACCACCACAGCTAGAACGGCTAATCCCGGCGATCGGCGCGTAGACTGAGAAATCATTGCCATCAAAGTAATCCCCAAAAATGGAATCACCAGCCAAGCCACCGCCCGCAGGGAAATTCCACAAAATAGTCGCCAGCGCTGCCGGGTAATGGCAAAGCCCACACTTACCACATCGCCAATGGAAAGCGGCTGCTTGAGCCGAGTGTATTGACTCAGACTTGAGACTGGGTTCGTTGGACTTCTCATAACGAATCAAAATGATGGAAACTAATACGTAATTTCCTAACGATACCCCGATCGACCTATGAATCTCCAGCGCTGGATTAATCGCAAGGACCCCCTTTGGAAAGAGCTAGAGGAACTTCTACAGAAAATCGACAAGCAGGGTTTTAAGTCTCTCAGTGCGGCAGAAGTCCGATCGTTGTCTAGCCTCTATCGCACCGTGTCGGCAGACCTGGCCCGCGCCCGCACCCACCAGCTCGGACAAACCCTCACCCACAATTTACAACGCCTCACCAGTCGCGCCTACAGCCAGGTTTACCAAGGCTCCCGTCGTCAGGACTGGCAGGCGGCGCGGGATTTTGTGCTGTGGGGATTTCCGCAGGTGGTGCAAGAGGCAGGGATTTATATCGGGCTGGCGACGGCGATGGTTTTGCTAGGGGCGATCGTGGCTTGGTGGTATGCATGGCGAGATCCGGCTTTTATGGGGCTGGTCGTACCGGAGCGCATGATTGATTTGGTGTTGAAACAGAAAAAACTTTGGATGGGGCATATTTTGGGCGACGAACCCATGGCCTCTAGCACCATCATGATCAACAATCTCAGCGTCACGTTTCGAGCAGCGGCGGGTGGTATTACGGCGGGATTGTTTACGAGTTACATCCTGATATTTAATGGGATTTTGTTGGGGGCGATCGGGGTTTTGGTGGCGCAGGGCGGTTTGACCTATCCGTTTTGGGCGTTTGTGTTTCCCCATGGATCGTTGGAGCTTCCGGCTATTTTTATTTCTGGGGGAGCCGGATTGTTGATTGCCAAGGCGTTGTTGTTTCCGGGAGAGTATCGTCGGGTGGATGCGTTTAAGGTGTACGGACTTCAGGCGGCGAAGTTGATGTTTGGGGTGGTGGTGTTGCTAATTTTTGCCGGGATTATTGAAGCCTTTATTTCGCCTCAGCTTTGGCTCCCGGCTCCGCTGAAGTACTTGCTGGGTACGGTGTTATTTTCTGCGTTGCTGGCGTATTGTGGCCGATCGCAGCCCAGCCGAATGACCAAGGTACAATAGGTCTGGGAGATTCGATCGAAGGCTAATTTGAGCAGTTGATTTGAGCAATTGTTGCCAAGCTGTGAGTTCTGTTTTATGCCTCACTACTCTGGATAATTGTCCAAACTCAATGTCTCGTACTTCAACAACGCCTTTGTTGCCCGTCTGATGAGGGTCTCGCTGCCTTTCACCACCACTAAATATTGACCTTGGTCAAGGCGCTGTCGATGGGTCATGGACCGCTTCCCACTCAAAATCACTAACCAGCCATCACTCGCCAGAATGCTGCCCATGGTTCCACCGATCGCCCCCAACAGTCCCCCAATCAAAATATTTCCTACATCGCCCGCCCACGGAAACGTATTTAATCCTGTCACAACATTAAATCCCATGCCCCCCAGAAACCCAAACGGAGCTAGCCAGGTTGCCGTCCAACGTAAGCGTCTCCAAGTACTCTCAACTGGATCCGGTAGGCTGTACTCTTCTAACGTCTTGAAGCCTTTTCCCAGAATCGCCGTAGCCCGATCGGGAATCTCCTCCCTGCGCAATGAAATCAGGGCTTCTTCCGCCATAATCCGATCGGCAATAGCCGCCACCAGATAGTTTGTCGTGTAGTTGACAGTGTAATTCGTAGTCATAGGAAATTCAAACGTTTCATCCCATCATAAGATGTTCGAGTACGCTACTTTCCATAAAAGGCCGAAATCCAATGCTACCGCGTGAAGACTTGCTGAAAGGCGCTGAATATCGGGAAACCATGGCACAAGTCATCGATCGGGCTGAACTCGCCATTAAAACATGGGAGGTGGTCTGCACAGATTTCATGTCGCCGCCAGAATGGGCCGAGGCACTGCGTATCTTTTCACGATTAAATGACGTTCAACTGATCGCCTTTGGTGGCTATCCCCAAGCCGAACGTAAACGCATTGCGATCGCCCGTAGCGAAATACCATTCGAGGAATCGGAAGTCGAACTGGTAGCGTTAGACATTGCTGGCAACTTTTTATTTGATTCAGCCACCCACCGAGATTTCCTAGGAGCACTTCTTGGAACTGGATTAGTCCGGGATAAAGTGGGCGATGTGCTGGTGTTGGGCGAACGCGGGGCACAGGCGATTGTGGTTCCAGAACTAGTCGAATTTTTAGAACTGAATTTCAATCAAGTGCGATCGGTGCCCGTCAAAACCCGTCGCATCCCTTTGGATGAACTTAAAGTTCGTGAACCTAAGAAAAAAGAATTAACTAGTACGGAAGCCTCTATGCGGCTGGATGCGATCGCATCGGCTGGATTTGGGATGTCTCGCGGCAAAATGGTGGATATGATCACGGGCGGCGATGTCCGAGTCAACTGGCGCGAAATCTCATCTTCTAGTCATACGATCAAAAGCGGCGATCTGATTGCTATTCGAGGTAAAGGACGCGTCGAAGTTGGAGAAGTAGTGATTACTAAAAAAGACCGTTATCGAGTTCAAATGACTCGTTTTGTTTAACAACACTAAGCTCGGCTAGTAGAAACGGTCATGAGAGATCTTTGATGATCAAACACTTTCGTGGCGGGGAAAATTCAGCCAAACTGTTTATGCAAAATTGAGCGTTTAGAACTATGAACTATTGAAGACTTACCAAAAAGATAGGACCGATCGCAGAATCCCTACGATCAATCCCATTAAATTACCCTAACCGTTGAACCGATACTGAGCAATCTCGCCATCGACCTTGACACATTCTTGACGACGCGCACAATGACCGAGAGTTACGCCAATACGTTGGCGGGTTCTTGCCATTTCATGTTCATCGATCGCGTCATAGATTCCCGCAATCACATCGTCCACATTAAACACCTTTTTCGGTGCAGATTGTAACAATGCTGAGATTGCTTGTGCTGGAGTCAAGCTTGCATAATCAGACTTCAACGTTGGGAAGTCGGCTGGAGTGGGTTTGGACTTTGGGGCTTTGACTTTTTTCGCTTTGGTTGCAGTTGATTTGCTTTTAGGTGCATTTGAATCAGACGCAATCGCTTGGTCCATGATCTTGGACTTTTTGGGAGTCTTCATCATAGGTTGTTTGCGATTGTAAGCCCGCTTAGTCCGCACTTCAGAAGGTTCTTCAACAGTTTTACGGTTGTAAGGTCGTTTGGTGGGTGTGACGGTTGCAGTCGTCTCACCCAGAAGTGCATTGATATGAGCAATGTTTGC
>JAYVUU010000019.1:0-3761 GCA_043787635.1 Synechococcales cyanobacterium
TCAGAGATTGGGCACGCCAACGTGCTCGACCTGCGGCAGCCTCCGTCGCTGAATATCAGCGGTCGGAGTTTTAAAAGGCTTTCTCTCGAAAGAGAGAGGGGTTAACTTTAAATACGCTGGAGCCTTCTCATCAGGGAACCAGGCTAGTGTTGAGGTTAACGGATTGATACGGATTGCTTCGCACAACTGTTTGTCGTTGTCTGCAAATTTCCACGGAGGAAAATCTCATGTCTCACTTTAGCACTCTGCGCACTAAGGTTTCGGACGCTGAAATTCTCAAGAACTCTCTACGGGACTTGGGCATTACCACTAAGACTGAGGCGGATGTCCGGGGTTACAACGGTCAGAGCATTCACGCTGATATTGTAGCAGTTCTCGAAGGCGAGTACGACCTAGGCTGGTCTCGGAATACAGACGGTTCGTTTGATCTCATCGCTGACCTGTGGGGCGTTGCGAAAAAGCACAACCAGACTGAGTTGATCAATTCTATCAATCAAAAGTACGCGATTAACCGTACCTTGGCGGATGTAAAGCGTCCTGGTTTGAGCAACGCTAACGTCAAGTTAGTTCTGCAATAATCCCATTCTCTGCGCGTTCCCAAGCTAAACGGGCGGGTTACTTTCGGGTAGCCTGCCCGTTTTTTGAGTAAAAGGGAGATGATAGGCTGGGAGTGCTATTGAGAGGGGGACGGGATGGGGCGTTGGGAGTTAGAGGTTATACATCAGGTGGGCGATCGGGTTCGGACCTGTGGCATTGAGGCAAAACGTCTTGCACGGTCGGGATTTCAAGTTTATGAAAAGGCGACTGATGATTATGTGACGGATGTCGATCGGGCTTTGGATGCCTACCTCAGCAAAGAATTCACAGCACTGTTTCCCGATGATGGATTAGTGACTGAAGAGAACAGTGCATCACTAGCAAATTTTTGGCAGCCGTATCCAAGGTTGTGGTGCATTGATCCCTTGGATGGCACCCAAGATTTTATTAATGGAGATCCTGAGTATTCTGTGATGGTGGGAGCCATGGAGCAACAGCAGCCGATCGCAGGCTGGATCTATGCGCCAGAATATGAATCGTTATACTACGGCGGGCGAGAATTTGGTCTGTGGCAATCTCAAGCCGGAGAAGCGCCGCGTATTCTGCCTCCGAATTGCTTGAACTATAGTCCAACATTTATTTTGGGTTATAAAGACTTTCGACGCTTCGGGTCAGCATTTCAAGCCGGAATACCTGCTCTGAAGGTTGAACAACGAGGGGGCAGTTTTGGCTTGAAAGTTCTGGAAATTTTGACGGGGAAGGCTGGGCTTTATATCTATCTTAATCAACGGGTCAGAGTCTGGGATACCGTTGCTCCCTTGGCGATCGCCCAGACTGCCGGACTGATGTGCTGCGATCTAAAGGGGCAAGCCTTGCACTATAATCGAGATAGTGTTGATGTTGAGAGTCTTGCTCATCGGCAAGCGATCGTCATTGGTTGGCAGCCCCTAGTTGAAACCTGGCTACCAACGATCCGAGCAATGGTCGGGAACATTCCTTAAACAATGCAACTCTTGATTAGAAGATCGGGCACAATAAAAACGTTATCTCCTTTCGCGCATCGCGGCATCCATGCAAACCGAAGTTGTCAGTGAATTGTTTCCGCTTCTTGCTGCCGCCAACCCTGAAACCCTGGATTGGTTAATGTCAGCGGCAGTCGAGCATGAATATCCCGCCGGACGTGCCGTGCTGATGGAGGATGCCTGGGGAAATGCCTTGTATTTCGTTACATCGGGTTGGGTCAAGGTGCGCCGTCATTCTGATAATGCAGACGATGTTGCAACCTTAGCCATTCTGGGAAAAGGTGATTTCTTTGGTGAAATGGCTGTCCTAGATGAATCGCCCCGATCGACTGATGTGATTGCGCTAAGTTCCGTTAAACTCTTAAGCATTGCCGCTGGGCGTTTTGTTCAGACGTTATTCAAAGACCCGCAGCTTCATCATCGGATGCTGCAACTCATGGTTCGAAGACTCCGACAGACAAATTTACGTTTTCAACTGCGTGATAAAGTACCCGCAATTAAACTAGTTCATACCTTAGTTTCCTTGGCAGATGCCTATGGTGAAACAGTATCCGCAGGGGTCGAGATTTTTAATATTTCTACAAAAGATTTGGCGGATATTTCTGATATTTCCGCTGATGAAGTGTCTAAGATTTTGTCGAAATTACGGGAGAAAGGATGGGTTGTGACCAGACCCGATCGTCAGGTGATGCTGCTTCCGAATTTGCTTCAAATGAATCAATTACTCAACCGAGCTAGCTAGCGAAAACCTTCGTCGGACTCTTCAGGACTAAGGCATGATAGACGGATATTATCTTTTACGTTCTATGCTTTCTATTTTATCCCCAACGATTCAGTACCGCGTCTCAATGCCCCAGCCCACTAACCATCGCTTTGAAATCGAAGCTGAGGTGAACGGTGAGTTGGGGTATTGTTTTGAGCTAAAGATGGCGGTCTGGACTCCAGGATCATACTTAGTGCGGGAGTATTCACGGCATATTCAAGATTTTGCGGTGCGAGATGCGAGCGGGATGCCTGTACCCTGGAAGAAAATTGCAAAGAACCACTGGAGACTTGATACTCAAAGCGTTCAGGCTCCGATCGTATTTTCCTACAGTCTCTACGCAAATGAACTGACGGTCCGTACTAACCACCTCGATCGGACTCACGGTTATTTCAATGGAGCCTCAACTTTTCTTTATAGTCCCGGACAAGAGAATCTACCGATCGATGTGACCATTGTGTTGCCTGAGGAAAATTGGACGATCGCGACGACACTTCCAGAAATTAGCCCAAATACATTTCGGGCTAAAGACTTCGATACTTTGGTAGACAGTCCCTTTGAGATTGGACTGCACAGTAAATTTGAATTTGAGGTGCTGGGGAAACCCCACGAATGGGTGATTTGGGGTAAGGGCAATGTGGACCCAACCCAGCTTATTCTGGATACTCAAAAAATTATTGAAGCCGAGGCCAAACTTTTCGGCGGACTGCCCTACGATCGCTATGCTTTTCTCTTGCATCTGAGCAATGGCTACGGTGGATTGGAGCATCGGGATTCTTGCTCGCTGATTTTTTCTAGAAATGGATTCAAAAAACGGGAAAGTTACGAAGATTTTCTGACTCTTGTGGCCCACGAATTTTTCCATCTCTGGAATATCAAACGTATTCGACCTAAAGCCTTGGAAACCTTCGATTATGACGGCGAAAACTACACGCCGTCTCTTTGGTTTTCTGAGGGTGCCACTAGCTTTTATGACAGCCTGATTCCGCTGCGGGCAGGTCTCTATGATGCGAAGACTTATTTAAAAAATATGAGTAAAAGCATTACTCGCTATCTGACCACCCCAGGTCGATCGGTACAGCCGCTGAGTGAGTCGAGTTTTGATGCCTGGATTAAGCTCTATCGCCCAGATAGCAATACGCCAAATTCTCAAATGTCTTACTATCTCAAAGGTGAAATGGTGACGTTTTTGTTGGATTTGGCCCTACGCCGACGACATGAAAACGCCCGATCGTTTGATGATGTGATGCGAAAACTTTGGGCGGAGTTTGGTCAAAGTGCAGAGGGGGAAATTGGATTTACGCCGGGGGATTTGAAACGGACGATCGAATCGGTTGCTGAGTTTGATCTGACCTCGTTTTTTAGTAAATATATTAATGGGCTAGTGGATCTTCCATTTCAGGCGGCCTTGGCTGACTTTGGACTTACTCTTGACTCGA
>JAYVUU010000020.1:0-19104 GCA_043787635.1 Synechococcales cyanobacterium
TACAAAACTTAACACTGAAGTCACTCTCTCAGGCTCTGGCGATCGGTCCGCCTGTTGGTAGACTGTTTAACTGAAGTCGCAATCCTTTTGCGCCGAAAATCAGTAGTCTTGAGGACGCAGTGGATATGGAAAGCAAGCTTGGTTTAGAGATTATTGAAGTTGTGGAAGCCGCCGCGATCGCCTCCTCCCGTTTGACCGGAAAGGGTGACAAAGACGGGGCCGATGAAGCCGCCGTGGAAGCCATGCGGGAACGAATGAACAAGGTCGCCATGCGCGGTCGGATCGTCATTGGTGAAGGTGAGCGGGATGACGCGCCCATGCTGTTCATTGGTGAAGAAGTCGGTCTCGGTCACAAAGATGGCACAGGTCCAGAGATCGATATTGCTGTCGATCCTTGCGAAGGAACTAACCTTTGTGCCTACAGTCAAGCGGGTGCTATTGCAGTATTGGCGATCGCTGAAAAAGGTGGATTGTTTGCCGCGCCTGACTTCTACATGAAGAAATTGGCCGCCCCTCAAGCCGCCAAAGGCAAGGTTGACATCAGCAAATCTGCAACTGAAAACCTTCAAATCTTGTCCCAGTGCCTCGATATTCCCATCAATGACCTCACCGTCATCGTCATGAAGCGCGAACGCCACAACGACTTGATCAAAGAAATTCGGACAGCGGGTGCTAGGGTTCAATTGATCGGCGATGGCGATGTCGGCGCAGCGATTAACTGTGGTTTCTCTGATTCTGGAATCCATGCCCTCATGGGAATTGGTGCAGCACCTGAAGGTGTTATTAGTGCGGCTGCGCTGAAATGCATGGGTGCTCACTTCCAAGGTCAATTAATCTATGATCCGGCGATCGTGAAAACGGGCTTGATTGGCGAAAGCAAGGAAGCCAATATTGCTCGGATGCTCAGCATGGGTATTACCGATCCTGACAAAATTTACACCGCAGACGAATTAGCCTCCGGGGACAAAGTGATGTTTGTCGGAACTGGGATTACCTCCTGCAACTGGCTCCAAGGCGTTCGCTACTTCCCTGGTGGCGCACGGACTCAGACTCTTGTTGTTTCCAGCGAATCCAAAACAGCACGATTTGTCGATACGATTCACATGTGGGAACCGGGCAAAACCATTCAATTGGTTAACTAGTCTCTAAGCGGATTACGATACTAACTGTTACGAATTAATCGTAATAATTAATAAATACGTCATAGACATTGTGATTATTCACAATTCCTGTAGCGTTAGAATAGAAAGTGGTGATGGAAAACGGGCAATGCTTGCAATGGTTCCGTCACCATTTTTTTCTCAAAATCTGTGACATAAATATCCACCATTTGAAAGTATGAATATTGCGGTTGTTGGACTGACTCATAAAACAGCACCTGTCGAAGTACGGGAAAAACTTAGTATTCCAGAGCCTGAATATGAAGGCGCAATCGCCCAGCTCCGTGCCTGTCCCAGCATCATTGAGGTGGCCGTTCTCAGTACCTGCAACCGTCTTGAAATTTATATTGTTTTAGAAGACATTGAGTCTGGTGTTCGCGAAATCATGCAGTTCTTGTCGGCTCATAGTAAGTTGCCGATCGATCGGTTGCGGCCTTATTTGTTTACGTTGTTGCATCAGGATGCTGTCATGCACCTTTTACGCGTTGCGTCGGGGTTAGATAGTTTGGTGTTGGGGGAAGGCCAGATTTTGGCACAGGTTAAGCAATGTCATCAATCTGGTCAGCAATGTAATAGCGTCGGACGGATTTTGAATCAATTACTAAAGCAAGCGCTGGTGGCTGGAAAACGGGTGCGCACAGAAACTAGTATTGGAACGGGTGCGGTTTCGATTAGTTCGGCGGCAGTTGAGTTGGCTCAGATGAAAATTGGAGAGTTGGCTCCCTATAAAATTTTGATTTTGGGTGCGGGTAAGATGTCGCGTCTTTTGGTCAAGCATTTGGTCTCAAAACGAGCTACAGATGTGACGGTTCTAAATCGCACCCTGAAGCGTGCTGAAGAACTATCGAAAGATTTCCCTGAAGCCAATTTGAAATTAGGCTTAATGGATCAAATGATGGCGCAGTTAGCTGAGGCTGATATTGTATTCACTAGTACCTCTGCGACGGAGCCTATTCTCGATCGGGTCAAACTCGAAAGCATTCTAGATCCCGATCGTCTAGTTTCTATTATTGATATTTCTGTTCCTCGAAATGTTGATTCAGATGTCAAAGAACTTTCTAATGTCAATGCCTACAATGTAGATGATCTAAAAGCAGTGGTTGCCCAAAACCAAGAGAGCCGCCGCCAAATGGCAATGGAAGCGGAAGTGCTGCTAGATGAGGAAGTAGAATCATTTGATAATTGGTTACGATCGCTTGATGCGGTGGAAACGATTAGTAATTTGCGTAATAAAGTCGAAGCGATTCGGACTCAGGAACTAGAGAAAGCATTGTCTCGATTGGGGACTGATTTTGGTGATAAACACAAAGAAGTTGTGGAAGCGTTGACCCGTGGAATTGTGAATAAGATTTTGCATGAACCGATGGTGCAATTGCGAACTCAAAAAGATATTGAAGCGCGCCGTCAAGCGATGGACACTTTAACGGTTTTGTTTAATCTTGATGACTGTTCAACTAAGGTTCGCGCTTAGAGTGTGTTTTAAAGGTCGATCGTTGCGGTAGCTGAGACCCTATTCCCCCTAGTTCTCTTAGCGAGACGGCTGTGTATACACAAGCCATAATTGAGCTATCTGCCATCCCCAAAAGGTAATCAACCGCTTAAAAAAAACTAGCTGCCTAACGGCGAAGCACTGCACCTTGAAAATTGAATGCCGACTATCTTATCCAAAACTGATGTTATCTAGAAAGCCCGATCGAATCAAATGCCTAACACCCCAAAGGTCTCAGCCGCATTAAATCGTCCCGATCGCAACCCTGATGTCTCGCATCCAGCCGCACAATGGCCGCACTAGTAATCGCCTGCCCCTGCAACGTCACCACAGAAAATAATCTCTGAATTCCAGTGTCCGTCTTAACAATGCGGGGAACACAGGCGGCATTCAAGTAGGCGGTCTCTGGCGTAACACACCATCGTTTACGATCGCCGAGACGGTTGCGCAAGCGGTGGTGCATGTGACCAAAGGTAACAAGGGAGAGGGGGTTGCCGATGGAAAGTGTTTGCCCAATCGCGGCTTGCAAGTCTGGGTCGCCATGGTCACCGCCGATCGGTTCCCAGTCTTTGCCGCAGAGATCGTGGGGAGTTGCACCCAATCCGGCGGGTCCATTATGGGAAATCAGAATTCGTCTGTTGCAGGTGGTGCTTTCGATCGATTCGACAATTTTCACAGTGGATTCAGTGATGTTGTGGATGCCATAACGATCGCGATAGAACCGTTTATTTTTCCATTCGGGTCCGCCAGAGCTAAAGGGTCGCCCGCCCACGATTGAAAGATCTAACCCTGGGAAATCGAGCTTACCGTAGCCGACATGGGCCTCGCCAAGAAGGTCGAGCTGTTGTTGCAGGCGGTCTTCTAGATTGCGATCGTAGGGACAGTTTTCTTGACCCTTGCGACTGGAACTGTACCAAGCATCGTGATTGCCGAGAATGACGGCCTTGGGAATGTCAACCGCCGCCACTTGACGCACAATATTGACCGATTCATTGCCGAAGTCGCCAACAAACAACACAAGATCTACCTCTAACGCATGGAGAGCATCCCGATCATTTTCGTCCCATTGGTCATGCACATCGCCAACGATCGCAATCTTTAGATCCGGTTGATTCAACTCAAATTTCACCAGTGTTTCTCCGTCAAACATCATTCAACCAGGTCGATCGCCATGCCACTTGGGCTTCAGCTACCGATCGTTTTCGTTGATATTTTCGATACTCCTGGCTAAGGGCTTGCAGTTCTAGAATGTGCTCGCGGAGATTGCGCCGCCAACGCATCAACAGGGGATCATGGAATTCAATCTCAGCTAGACGAATTTGCAATATCGTGATGTGGCTTAAAAGCGGCACCCGATGCATTGATGGTCGTTGCTTTCGATTGGCAGTGGGGTCGGTCGATGAATCACTGGACCGTCGCCTTTTGGTTTCATCTAAAGAATCGTCGTCAGTATCAGAGAGGGTCTCAGAGAAGTTATCAAGGTCATCTGACGACACCTCCATCTGTCCTAGTTCCATCAACACCTGAATCACATGAGGGATTTTAGTTAAGCCATCAGCATCGGCTCGGGATGCGGCTTCAAGGGCACGATCGGAAACTCTCCTAGGAATGATTTGAGCATTTTTCAAGGCTTGATTAATCCGGTAGGCCGCTTGGCTAAGTTTGTCTTGAATGATCTGGTCTAGTTCGTCTTGCCATGTCAAGACCCAATCAACCGGAGTTTTAGATTCTTTAGCCGCGATAGCTGCCGCGACCTGGGCGAGAATGGCTTGCAGTTCACGGGCATTGGTTTCAGTCATCGGTCGCCGATCGCTTGGCTCCTGGTCCTCATCCTCATCATCTGGCTCCTGGTCGTCTTCATCTTCATCGTCGTCGTCAAACATTTCATCGATCGCGTCCCTCCGTGAAACAGAAAACCCTGCGGAAAATTCTGACAATACGGTTGGGTCTAAATCCACGGTAAACGTCTCACCGTCCTCCTCGTCATCGTCCTCCTCCATAAACCTGTCGGGGGGCATGGAGGAAAAGCTGGGCGCTTGAGCAGGGGGAGAACCTGTTAGAAGTGTTGCAAGCGCGGACCCAGTGTCCTTAGCGATCGCTTTGATCTGCGTTTGGAGTTCATAGCGCTGATTCATGGAGAGTTTGACAAATTCTTCGGGGTAGCTCTCGGTGCACATGTGGTAGCAAGCCAGCAGCACCTGTTGACGTGTTACCCGCTGTAGTACTTGGAGATAACTACCATAGGTTAGGTCGAGCTTCGCCTTCAATTCGTCAGTTTGACGATCGAGGGAGGCGAGTTTTTGAGTGAGTTGCTCAACCAATCCGGTCATGAAAACGTCCGCAAAGTTATCTAATTCATTTCTACTAGAATATCCCGTTCTTGTGCCATCCCTGACATTCGGATAACCAACGCTTCGGAAATTGCGGTGTAGCTCCCCAATGAAGATGCAAATAGGATGCTTGAATACTCTCCTGTCCCCATCCTTCCAAAATAGGGGCTTCGGTGTTGGATTGCTCTAAGCGTCTGAGGTGATAGATCGGCGTAGTCGGAGAGGTGATGATCTCCGATCGGTGAAACTCGTGACCCGTGAGCCGATCGCCAATTCGGAGCATCGGGGTATTGACGTTTACGATCGCATTACGGTAGCCGAGGGTGAGGGATTTGCTCATAATTGCTTGGGTGGGCAACGCACCCACCATGGGATAGTCTTGACCCTGAAAATCTCGGATGCTGTTGCAGAGATACATCAGTCCGCCGCATTCTGCATAGGTGGGCAGTTTAGCCTCGATCCCATGGCGCACCGATCGGATCGCCTGAACATTGTCGGCCAATTGCTCGGCAAACATTTCAGGGAATCCGCCCCCAAAGTAAAGCCCTTCTACCCCCTCTGGCACCTGAGTATCCCGCAACGGACTCCACTCGATCAATTCAGCTCCGAGGGTTTGTAAGAGTTCTAAATTATCAGCGTAATAAAAATTAAAGGCTGCATCCCGAGCCACCGCAATCCGAATGGGCGTGGTCAGTGGGGTGACTTCTTGACTTAACTTAAGCTCGGATGTCGGTGTCGTTGTTAATCGTGGCAGCAACCGCTCCCAATCAAAGCATCGCAATCCCAATTCAGCCAATTGGTCAAAGACCTGATTAAGGTGCGGTAACTCGTCCGTGGGGATTAAACCGAGGTGACGATCGGGCAATTTAATTTCATCTTTTCGATACAACACCCCAAAAATTGGAATATTGAGCGGTTCGATCGCCGCCTTAAGTAACGTCAGGTGCCGATCGCTGGCCACCTTGTTCAACACTACGCCCATGACATTTACGTCTGGGTCAAAGCTGCGATAGCCGTGGATTAAGGCTGCGATCGATTGGAAGGTGCTTTGGCAATTGACGACCAACAGCACCGGAATCTTCAATAATTTCGCAACAAAAGCCGTACTGCCAAACCCCATGGGCATTGCAGCGCCATCAAACAACCCCATCACGCCCTCAATCAGCGCATGATTTTGACCTTGGGTGTGGGCGTGAAAGGTCTGCTGAACGTAGTCTTCAGAGGTGAGAACGGGATCCAGATTGTAGCAGGGTCGTCCGGTAATACGGGCGTGAAACATGGGATCGATGTAATCGGGTCCGACCTTAAACGACTGCACGGCAATTTGCTTTTGACGAAGGGCTGCCAAAATAGCGAGGGTGATGGTGGTTTTGCCGCTGCCGGAACGATCGCCCGCAATAATCAGGGTCATGAGATTTTTTTCAGTGCTTGCTGAGCGGCGAGTTTTTCTGCAATTTGTTTACTTTGACCTATTCCTCGGCCTAGCACCTGACCCGCTACGGAAACCTCCACGGTGAATGTTTTCAAGTGGTCGGGTCCGCTGCTGGTGACTATTTGATAGTCGGGAGTTTTTTGGTGATGGACCTGTGCCCAATTTTGAAGCTGGCTTTTGTAGTTGATTTGGGCAGCAGTATGTTCTAAAGCCGGAACAACAGACTCAAATACGGGTTCTAGGTAGATACGAATGGACTCAATATCGCCCTCGCAGTCTAGATAATAGGCACCAATTAAGGCTTCAAACGTACTGCTCAAGACACTAGCCCGATCGCGCGATCGATCGCGATCGGCCCCAACCCCTAGTTTCAAATAGTCCCCCAGTCCGATCGCCTTGGCAAAGGCCGCCACCTGCGCTTCATTGACCAAGGCTGCTCGCAATGTGGTGAGTTCCCCCTCGGTTTTGTCGGGAAAACGTTCATATAAAAAATCGCCTGTGACAAAGTTCAGCACGCAATCGCCCAAGAATTCTAGGCGCTCGTTGTCGCGGCCTGATTTTGTTTGTTCGTGAGCATAGGATCGATGGGTCATGGCTTGCTCAAAGAGTGCCGAATCTTTAAAGCTCGGAATTTTGAAGGTGGACGATCGGGACGTTGGGTTTGACATGGAGAATGGCAGAGGAGGTTCTGAGGCTACGGCTGATTTGGAAGATGTTTAGAGGTTTCAGTGACAGGAGACCCGATCCCCCTAACCCCCTTGAAAAGGGGGAACAAGAGGCTACCAGTCAACTTGCGATCGTTCTTGAATGACACGGGCATAGACTTGTTCAGTTTGGCGGGCGAGTTGGGACCAAGAAAACCGACGCTCAAGATCCTCGTAGGCATTTTTCACTAGCATTTGAGCATAGTCCGGATTTCTGAGGATTTCTAGAATCCCCCACGCGATCGAATCGGGATTATTAACCCTCGTGATGATGCCCGTTTTACCATGCTGCACCACTTCCGGCATTCCACCCGTATCGGAGACGACAACAGGAACTCTGGCGGCAAAGCTTTCAAGCGCCACAATGCCAAAGGGTTCATACAGGCTAGGAAATACGGCACAGTTGGCAATCGTTTGGAATTGATCAAGTTCACTATCGGGCATGAATCCGGTGAATAGACAGTGGGCCTGGATGCCCAGTTCTGCCGATCGATGCCGTAGGGAATCGGTATTGCCGCCGCCGATTACAACGAACTTTACGTTCCCCTGCAAGCCTTGAATCACTTGCGGAGCAGCATCCAGAAGTTGACGAATGCCTTTTTCATAGGTAATTCGTCCGACGTAGTAAACAATTTGTTCGTGGTCTTGGGCAAAACGACGACGAAATGCGACGCGATCGATCGTCGGATCAATCCGTTTTTTCTCAGGGGAGATGCCGTTAAAGATCACATCTAACTTGTCTGGGGGAGTTTGGAAGGCATACTGGAGTTCGCGCTTCATATAGTTTGTGCAGACAATGACACGCCATGATTCGTAGATGAGTACAGTTTCTTTGTGATTAACGTAGCGCTGGAGATCATTGTGGATGCCATTATTGCGACCATATTCAGTGGCGTGAATAGTCGCAATGAGGGGTAACTTAAATCGATTCTTTAGGGCGATCGCGGCATCTCCCACCAGCCAATCATGGGCATGAATCACGTCAAAACTCGCTGCACCCAGCGTCGGTTGAACGGCGATTAGATCGCCGCCATACCGTCCGAGTGCCTCATTCATCCGGCCAATCCAATGGAGAAAATTTTGGCTCTCACTCACGGCAATGCGATGGATGTAAATACCATCAACAATCTCTTGGGACAATGACTCACCGAACTGGACCGTGAGTAAATGAATCTCATGGCGGTGGAGTTCTGGATATAGCTCTGCTACATGACGAGCGATGCCGCCAACTATCCGGGGTGGAAATTCCCAGGTCAAAACCAAAATCTTCATACGTCAGATTTTCGCTCAATTTCACTCAATGTGGTGGGTTTAGTTAATAACCGTAACGGATGATTGCTTTAGCAGGTGAAAAACTAAAGGAAATGTTATGACCCAAATCAAATCACAGGTGAAGTCGGAAATTGTGAGACTAAAGACTTTAACTTAGGCGATCGTCAATCCTGATGTTTTTGACGACATTGAATACTTTTGAGTAAACCTTGGGCCAGCGGCTCGGCATTGGTTCCCGTTGCCAGAATCCGAATCGTTTGATCATAGCCATCGATCGTCGCGTCAATACTGTATTTAATCGCTGGACGAGGTTCTACACCCTCCGTTTTAGACCAACGACCCCGACGAGTCTCTAAGTTGACAGTTTGATTGCAGTATGAAAAGGGCTGAGTCCCCTCTGTGACGATTTCCCAAACCCCTTGCCAACCTGAACCCAAGGCATATTCCCGCACGACAACAGACGATCGTTCTACCCCGTTGACCGGAGAGGCTTGAACAAATAGACGCAGGTTTGGATCGTTGATCCGATCGGTAATCACCGCAAACGATTCGGCCCCAATACTAAGACCAGTGCGACCATGAGCGGATTCAGGAAATTGATAGGTAATTAGGTTCTGGGCGATTTTTTCTACCCGATTGGCTTGGTGCATATTGGTTTGGAGCTTATGTGCAAGCCCAGCAATTGCAGCGCCGACTAAGGCGATACCCCCGAGACTAATCGCTGTGATTTCAAGCCAGTGAACGGAGATCTTTGGGGCAGTAGGTGAAGATTGAGTCATGATGTCAGGAAAGTGTAATAAAAGGAGAATTAGAATTAGCGCAGATCCACACCCAAGAAATTATCAAAAAACCGACTCCGCCAAAGTGCTCGTTGAATAAAGGCCCATTCCAATGCCACCGTGATTAAGAATAAAATATCCATAGTACTCAAGGTTGCTAATTCAAAAAAATCTCGGAAGATTGGCACCGTCAAGGTTGCTAATGTCACCCCTGCCATTGCTAATGCAACATACGAATAGCGCATATCCCCGCTCAATGGTTCTCCGGCGACCCAATGTCGAGTGGGAGGTTTGAGGAATGGTAACAGTAATAAATGACAAAAAATTAATACGGTCACAAGTGCTGTTCGGGGCAGAGCATAGTCAGAATCACTGAGCTGAAGTCCGGGTTGTAAATCTAGAATGGCGCGCATTAAAAATAATAGATATACAAATAAAGCCACGATCGTCATGCTAATGATAGCCGGGACAATGAAATGAAGAATCGATCGGAATACTTTTCGTCGTTTTTTCGTCGTTCCAGGCTGTGCCCAAATCGGAAACATTGCCGTCGGTAACCCTGTTCCATATAGGGCAAGTAGGGCACTCTGTTTATTAAACATTGGAAAACTATCGGTCACCATTGCGATAGAAAAAATCAGTATGGTGACGCAGGCAATTCGAATCAGAAAAATTGCTAGAGAATCCCGAATTCCATTTTGAATCCGTTGACCTTCAATTAAGGCGTGGGGCAACGATGCAAAGGAATCTTTCAGCAATACAATATCGGCCACCGATCGGGTCGCTTTGCTACCACTTTCCATCGCAATCCCGAGATTGGCTTGTTTCAATGACAACACATCATTTACACCATCTCCAATCATTGCCACATAGCACTGTTGATTGCGCAGGGATTTGACAATGGCAGCTTTTTGCTCTGGAGTAATGCGACCAAAGACCGTTGCTGTTTTTGCGACTTGATCAAACTCCACCGGACTCAACTTTGCTAAGTCTAGACCTGAGACTACTTTGAGATCTCCATCTACTGATAACCCTGCTTGCCGTGCGAGAGCTGCGACTGTTTCAGGGTTATCACCGGAAATTACCTTAAGCTCGACTCCAGCGGTGCGGAATTGATGCAAGGTTTCAGCAACATTAGTTCGTAATTGATCGCTAAAGTAGATTACGGCTAAAGGTTTTAACAACGGCAACACGGTCTCTTCGGCGGTCATCCAGTCGGTTCCAGCCGCGATCGCAAAGATCAATACGCGCAACCCTTGAGACGTGCCTGCTTGCAATACCGATCGGATTTCGGGGGTCAGAGTCAGCGCCTGTTCTAGCATTTCAGGTGCCCCCAAAACGTAGGCTTGAGCCTCATCCGTCACCTCATCATCGGCGATCGGGGCAAGGGAAATAGCGCTCCATTTTCGGGCACTGGAAAACGCAATTTCAGCCACGACCTGCCGTGTTTTGCCTTCGCAGCCATTACCGAGTGCTTCCGATGTTCGGTTTGGTGCAGTGGTGTTATGGGCGTAATCACCTAAGATTTCCCGTACAGCAGCTTCTGGATAGTCTATGGCGTGAATAGATTGCAGGTTGATGTGATTAGCCGTGAGCGTTCCGGTTTTATCAACACACAGCACATCCACATGACTCAAAGACTCCACCGCATTGGCCTGCTGAATCAACACATCCTCACCCAACATCCGCAGCGCCCCGGTCCCATAAGCCACGGTAATGGCAATCAATAGCCCCGCTGGAACCAACCCCGCGACCACAGCCGCATGTTGCACAATGTCCGCGAAACTATAGGTTCGGCTGAAAAAGCTAATCATGACTAAAAGCCACAGGAAACAGGCGACGAGCAGTAAGGCTCGAATGATTAGATTAATTTCGCGTTGAAGGGGGGTAAGAATTTTACGGAACGATCGCGCCCCAGAGATCAATTTATAAGCAACTGTATTCGCGCCCACTTGAGTGGCTTCAAAATAAGCACTGCCGCTTACACAAATGGTTCCAGAGAACACCTGATCGCCGCTGGTTTTTAAAATTAAGTCTGATTCGCCCGTCAATAACGATTCATCGACTTCGATCTTGCCATCGCCCAGAATCACGCCATCCACTAGGATTTGATCCCCAGATTTCACCTCTAGGGTATCGCCTAACACCAACTGGTCTGGCGTAATTTCAGACTCCACCCCTTCCCGAATCACCAGGGCGGTCGGGCGTTGCAGTAGGGCAATTTCATCTAGTTTCCGCTTGGCCCAAACCTCTTGGACGATGCCAATGACAACGCCAATCAGAATAATCACAACCACCAAGACTGCATCGCTGTAGCGCCTTAGGGCAATCATGACACCGCTGATGGAGAAAAATACCATGTTGATGAAGGTGAGGAAGTTCTCCTGGAAAATTTCGAGGTACGATCGGCTGGTTTGGACTTTTACATTATTTCCTTGTCCTGCGGCGCGACGGCGAAGAACCTCTTCGTGAGTGAGTCCGGTGGGGTGGGGCATAGGGTGACGGTGATTCGGGCAGACAGGTCTTTTGATTTTAGGATCAATTGTGGCATTGGTACGGGAGAACGTCAGAATGCTCCAAGGTCTGTTTCTCCTGATTTTAGTGTTGAGGTTCTATGTCTCGCGGTACTGGATACACGCTTCCGGTTTTTGCGGTAGCAGCAGCAAAAGCAGCTCTCGTTCACATACAGTTACATCTTCAAGATGCCCAAAGCCGTTCATCAGGGGAACTATGGGTAGAGCTTGATTTATTAGATGGGGTGGGTACTGCGGAGATTCCGATCGCGAGTGTGGCTAAATTAGGGGACGATCGCGCCCTAGCCACTACCGTCAGCGATCCGGGAGACAATCTTGACCTGACCCGCGATACTCCCATTTGGGCCGAGGTTCAGCTTGTGTCCCGCCAAACCGAGCGGCTGCTACTGGTTGGGGGGGCTGGGCTGGGCGTTTCGGAAACGTCGGGGGAGCCTGCGATTTATCAGTATGCGCGGCGATTGTTTAGTGCAAATCTTGACGCGTTGATTCCTCCAGAAAAATCTGCGATCGTGCAAATCATTTTGCCCCAGGGACGATCGTTAGCCCTGCGAACGTCAAATGCAGCCTTTGGAATTGTGGACGGGTTATCACTTCTCGGTACTAGTGGCATTTCAAAGCCATTGTCGGCGGAAGTTCATTTTAAAGAGTTTCAACAAAATCTTCGAGATAAAGCTCAACATTCAGATCATTTAGTGTTTTGTATTGGCAGCAATGGAATGCAGGTGGCATCGCGTCTAGGGATTTCGTCAGAGGCTGTTGTACAAACGGGGAATTGGATTGGGGCGTTATTGGTGGAAGCTGGGTTACAAGGAGTCCGATCGGTGCATCTGCTGGGCTATCAGGGGAAGTTGATTAAGTTGGCGGGCGGTATTTTTAATACTTCAAGTCATTTAGCGGATGCAAAATTGGAAATTATGAGTGCGGCGGTGATTCGGTGTGGTGGTAGTGCGGCGATCGTAACCAGAGTTTTAGACTGTAAAACTGCCGATGAAGCCTATCGTCTTTTAGCGTCATCGGGAATTGCAGAATCGGTATTCAATCATTTGGTGACATTAATTAATCACAAGGCTCAAAACTATGTCAAGAAGTATGCCAATGTTGATTTGATGGTTCAGACAACATTGTTCGATCGGTTGGGAAATTTGATCACTGACTTTGAGTGATCAAATTTCCAATTCGACAAAATTAGATGGCGTTCCGAAAAAATGTCACCGCAGTCTTGCCATACTTTTTCTCACGACAAATCACTAATCCTGGACTAACGATCGATCGTCCGGCTGCATGTTCCGCTGCCACTTCGCCATGGTCTGACAGCAACCCATGTTCTACGATCGCGGCTAGGGTTGGTTCGTATAGCTCACTGTTGTACGGCGGATCAAAATAAATACGATCGAAGGGCACCCCCCCACATTGAGAGAGTAGCGTCGGCATTTTTTTCAGCACATGGCCGCGAATCATCAGCGCTTTGTGTTCAGGTTTGGCAAGGCGTTTCCAATTGGCAGCAGCTAACGCACAGGCTTCCGGTTCGCGTTCGATGCCGACTATTGTAGTGGCACCCCGACACAACGCTTCCGCCCCCATCGAGCCACTGCCTGCACAAAGATCGAGCCATCGACAACCATCGATAGAGCCTTGCCAAATATTAAAAATCGCCATCCGCACTTTTGAACTAGTGGGGCGCAATTCGTCGCCCGGTAGGGTTTCAATAAGACGGTTGCCGTAGATTCGCAAGCTCATGGGAACATCAGAGATAAACACAGTCCTACAGACTACCGCAAAGGCTGTTCAAATCACGGTCCGATCGTGCAAAAACTGATCAAACTGAACCCGATCGGCCATGGCGACCTGTGCCCCGATCGTCAATGTTGCCAACGCCCCTGCCGCACACCCTCGACGCACGGACTCAATTATGGAAAAGCCCTCCACGATCGCCACGGCCAGCCCACCCGCAAAAGCATCACCCGCCGCCACAGTATCGATCGCCTCGACTTCAAATGCCGGAATGAAGGCGGTCGTAATTTCTGAACTCGTTTCTTCCGAATACAAAGCCCCTTGGGCACCGAGTTTAATAACGACGGCCTTGGCTCCTTGATTGTGAAGAACAACTGCGGCTTGGGTTGCGGTTTCCACGGAATTCACTTCAAACCCAACTAACTGCGAGGCTTCGGTTTCATTGGGAATTAACAAATCGATATAGGGATACAAATGCGCGATCGAAGTTTTTGGCACAGGGGCAGGGTCTAAAATGACCATAACGCCCGCGTCTTGGGACGCTTGGGCTGCACGTTTAACCGATTCGATCGCCACTTCAAGCTGTAGTAAAAGCACTTCTGAATTATGTAAAACAGGTATCAATCGATCGACATCGCTTTGATCTAAACAGGCATTTGCACCATACACCCCAATAATTTGATTTTCGCCCGTTTCAGCGACGGTAATAATCGCCACCCCCGAATGAATCGTTGAATCGATTTGAATCCCCGATGTTTCAACGCCATAGGGCTGTAGTTCTGTGAGCAACGATCGGCCCCAATCATCATGTCCAACCCGACCGATTAGGGTCGTTGAAACCCCAAGTTTTGCGGCAGCGACGGCCTGATTCGCGCCTTTACCGCCGGGAGTCATGAAAAACTTAGTCCCCATCAGGGTCTCACCTGGTAGGGGCAATCGCGCGACCCGTGCGACTAGATCCATATTCAAACTGCCAAATACTGCGATCGTCATGGAGCTTGACCTAGGGTTAATTCACTAAACTTTGTCTATGTTTTAGTTTATCCTGTGAATTAGAGAGTTATTCAAAAATCGCGTGATCTTCTATGACTACTGCTGCTATCGCCATTGGTTCTACCGTTAAGCTCAACAAAGCGCTGCCCTATGTAAAAACGGCTGAGTCTAAACCGATGCTGCGTCCGGGGACTGTAATTTCGATCGGTGAAGCAGGGACTGTAACCTCTCGGCATCCGGCAGATACTTGGGGAGTGCGATTTAGTCGGGGTTCATTTTTGATTAATAATGATGATTTAGAGGCGATCGATTCGCAATAGAGTTTAATTTTTTCAATCAACCCTCCCGGCCTGAGATTGAATTCGCTACTGTGCCATCTATGAGACCCATACTGTCATCATCCAAACCCCCTGAAAACGTTGAAAAATCTGACATTCGTCAAGCGCTCTGGCGATCGGTTCAGTTAGTGATGGAGTCCGCACCAAAAGAACTTTGGCAGATCGGAATTTTCAACTTAATTCGTGGAGCTGGACCTTCCGCCGCCCTCTACTTCAGTAAAGTCGTAATTGACCAAACTGCATCTCTCGCAGGCACCGCCGCCAACAAGCCATTGGACTGGACAATCGTAGGGCAATATCCTCAATTGCTCACGGCGATCGGGGCATTGATTGGCACAAATCTATTTATTGAATCGGTATCGTCCATTGATACGCAAATGTTTGCAGCACTGCGCGATCGGGTTCAAGGGACCATCGAAGGCAAAGTAATTGCTAAGATTGCGAATTTCAATGATATTGCATTGTTTGAACAGCCTGAATTACTAAATATTGTCCAATTGACCACCAAAGGCATTCAACGAATGCAGCGACTTGCATTTATTTTTGCGGGTTCATTTATGGGAATTTTCACCCTCATTCCCGCCGTAATTCTAGCCGCTAGCATTGCACTCTGGGTTCCCATAATGCTGTTGGGGTTTGCGATTCCTAGTGTGGTGATTGATTTACGCTATTGGCGGAAAAGCTGGCGGGTAGAAGAAAGCCAAGCAGCGCTATCACGGGAAAAAGAAATTTATGCGAAATTGCTAAAGGAGGAGAACTACGCCAAAGAAATGCGATTGTTCTCGTTACAACATGTGATGCTCGATCGGTGGAAAGAACTGTTCGATCGTCTATTCAAACAAATGCAAGATATTCGCCAAGAAGGGGCGATCGCCTTGATTTGTTTATCAATTGTGGGCGGTATTGGCTCCAGTATTCCTTATTTGTATGTGATTTTTGGTGTAGTCACAGGTCGTTTCACCTTGGGCGATATTGCACTCTATACAGGTGTAATTATTCAGCTCAAGCGAAGTGTTTACAGCTTAGTTAGCAATCTTGGAGATATCTATGATGTAGCACTGGCAACCCGTCCCGTATTTCAACTGTTAGATTTAGAGCCAACCTTAATCGATCGACCTGATGCCTTGCCCTTGCCCGATCGGGGAAAGGGACTAACCATTAATAATCTCAGTTTTAGCTATCCGGGAAGTGAAAAAGCAATTCTGCAAGATATTAGTTTTAAGGTGAAACCGGGTGAAATGGTGGTTCTAGTCGGTGAAAATGGAGCTGGAAAAACAACCCTCGGCAAATTGCTCGCCAGACTTTACGATCCAAATTCTGGGTCTATTGAATGGAATGGTGTGGACTACAAAGATGTATCACTCGATGAACTCCGATCGCGCATCGCGGTTGTCATGCAGGACTACGCCAAATTTCCCGCAACGGTTCGTGAAAACGTAGGCTGGGGCTATCTGCCAAAACTCAAGGACGATCGCGCCTTGGAACAAGTCTTGAGCGATGCAGGAATTAACCACGTCATTATGGAACTTGAACAAGGACTCGAAACGCCATTGGGTAAACAATTAGAAAAAGGGATTGACCTATCCGGTGGACAATGGCAGCGGATTGCGATCGCTCGTGCCCTTCTGCGTCTGGGTACGTCTGAACTTGTGATATTCGATGAACCGACCGCAGCCCTTGATCCTAAAAATGAACATGAAATCTATGAAATCTTTAGAACGATCGCCCGTGGACGCATGACCATTGTAATCAGTCATCGTTTATCATTAGCGCGTCTCGCCGATCGGATCATTGTCCTTGAACATGGCAAAATTCTAGAAGAAGGCAATCATAGCCAGCTTATTCAACACAACGGGCGCTATGCCGAAATGTTTACACGCCAAGCGAATAGTTATATTGACTAGTTAAACCTTTAAAATAGTTGTTTGATGAAAGTAGTATCCTCATCAAACAACTGTTCTAACAAATCTGTAGCAAATTAAAATCAACTATCCGATCGCGGTCATTTCCTGTTCGGTCAGATGAACTTTTAGCTTCGGGGTAAACTTCACAACAAATGGGAAATTTGCACTGACGGGCCGACCTTTCCAAGATGTCGCGATCGCAACGATTTCCCCTTCCTGACCGTCTATATCAAACGCAGTATTTCGATGCTCCGGGTGATGATAAATCAAGACCGATGTGCTTACCCGAATTCGTGTTCCAACTTCCATAGCGGTTCCGTCTGCGTCTATCAGCATTTGTATTTTCACCATTTTTGCACAAGGCGGTACGTTGACCTTAGATTTCACGGAGACTTTGGTAACCGTTGCTGAACTTCTAGCTGAATCCGATCGCGCACCCCACTAAATCCACCTGGATCCACAATAGACCAAGCCGCAACCCCACCAAACCCGACCACCGCCAACAGGAGCAACCCTAGACATCCCCCCCATTGTTTTTTGGGCGCGACATAGGTCACTATTTCTGCGGCAACTTCAGAACTCTTAATTTCAGGGTCCGGTGTGGCTTCAAAAGCAACCCTTCGGGCTTGAGGCGTGACCTGACATTCGGTCAATACTAGGGAGATGTTGTCGGTGCCATTCTCTTTGTTGGCTAACTCCACCCACTGTTGGGCGGAGTCTTCGAGAGAGAGACCCGATCGCAGCAAATCCTCCGCAACTCCTCGCCAATGCTGCTCCACCAAGTCCATATCGCTGAGTCCATCGGAACACAGCATCAACACGCCGTTTTCTTCCAAAATGAACCGCTGAACATTGGGCCGCAACGACTCACTATCACGGGTTCCGAGTGCCTGGGTTAGCGCTCCTGCATCGGGTCGCATCAGAGCCTCGCGGTAAGTACTGCGCCCCATCCGCACCTCCCGCGTACTCACATCATCATCCACACTGAGCTGATGCAAACTTTGGGCCGTCATCCAATAGGCTCGACTATCCCCAACACTCACCAAATAAAGCTCATGGCTGTTGCTCAGAACCGTTCCGGCGGCGGTACGAACCCGTTGAGGCACTTGCAATGCCAGCATTAAAGTTGTCCCCATCCGACGACGATCGCTGCGGTCCTGTTGGTCATTTTGATTAGAAATCAGGTTGTTGACGACGCGAGTAATGGCGGCAAGCTGTTCGCAAATCACGTCTGGCTCCATCAGCTCCGACTGCTCGGCTACTTCAGCTAGAAAGGCTCGGATCTGGGGTTTAAACGACTGCACCGCCATATGACTCGCTACTTCGCCGCCTTCATGTCCCCCAATGCCGTCGCAAACCATGGATAACCGGGGAAATAAATCGTCCTGAATTGTGGCATGGCCCAAAGGATAACAGGTGTCTTCGTTGTGCTCGCGGGACCGACCCACATCGGTAATTCCAACGGCTTGCAACCCCAACGATAATTGTCCAGCTTGCTCTAGTAAAAGCTGATTGAGAACGGTACGAAGGGTTCCTATTGTGGTCTTTGGATCATGCATCTGGACGCAAATTTCTTGCAACGGTTGGGCGATGCTCGATCGGGCCTCCGGCAATAGTCCAGACCATAAATTCGCCAAATCGCTTAAGGTGGGTTCCGTGATGTCTACGGTCAACTCACGTAGTCGTAGCCGCCAATCATGGACCCGTAGATTTTCCTCAATCAATAAGCTACTAGCGACCTGCCAATTTAACATCGGCGACCACAACTCCAGCATCTGCCAAAGCCAGTACACCTGCCGCACTGCGCTACTTTGGTCAAAGCTTTCCATGAACCCAGGATAGGGCTGCCCTTCGGAGTTGAACGGCACATTGTCTAGCAGTAGCGTATTCTGTCCGCCATCTTGACACATACCGTAGATTTCGGGCAGGTGTAAACGATGGTCATAAAGATGTAGATAGGGCAGGTATGCTTCGGGGATTTCGGTAGTAACAGGAACTAGCCCCGGTTGTAAATCGAGCCAAAGCCTAGGCGACACGACTTTATAGCGACCATTGCCGAGAATAGAACCGATCGGACGTTCATTCGATTCTATTGCCCAGAGGTAGCGATAGGTGATGGGCGTACTGCAATTTGCACAAACCTTGTCTCCAGCCGAGTTTTCAGGCCGATCGCAGCGGGGATTCGTGCAGTAAATTTTTAATTCAAATCGGCTCATGATGTAGACAAAATTTTTAGAAATAGTAGTTAAAGGGGTATCGATCGGGATTTTGTCGGGAATCCTACTTCTTGGCATTGACACTCTCAGCACTAAAGTGACTGAGATTCTTAGTTCAGCGATCGGACTTAGATATGAAGCGTTTCCGCATCAAACCCAGAGATCCAATCTCCCTAAGCGTTTACGTTGTCTAGCAACGAAGTTCCGACATGACCTGTCGTA
>JAYVUU010000021.1:0-5618 GCA_043787635.1 Synechococcales cyanobacterium
TAGGGAGATTGGATCTCTGGGTTTGATGCGGAAACGCTTCATATTTAAGTCCGATCGTCGAGCTAAGAATCTCAGTCACTTTAGTGCTGAGAGTGTCAACATTCTAACTCACGATTTAGGGAGAAATGCAGTGCGAATAGTCGTGATTGGAGCGGGAGCAGCGGGTTTTTTTGGGGCGATCGCAGCAGCAGAATCAAACCCTAACGCGCAAGTAACACTATTCGAGGCAGGTCCGACCGTACTCGCCAAGGTCAAAATTTCCGGCGGCGGGCGCTGCAATGTTACCCATGCTTGCTATGACGCTGCCGCACTCACGCAACATTATCCCCGTGGTGGTAAAGCCTTACGCAGCGTATTCACCCGATTCCAGCCCCGTGACACCGTAACCTGGTTTACCGATCGGGGAGTGAAACTCAAAACCGAACCCGATGGTCGTCTATTTCCAGAGTCCGACGATTCTCAAACCATCATTGATTGCTTAATCTCCAGCGCGACCATGGCGGGCGTAAAAATTAAAACCCAAGCCGCCGTAAAAAACATAATCCGTCAAGACCACGGATTCACCCTGGTTTTTCGGAACGATGAAACCTTAGAGTGCGATCGGGTACTTTTGGCTACGGGCAGTAGCGCGATCGGGCAACAAATCGCCAAGGAACTGGGTCATTCCCTCGAACAATCCGTTCCCTCACTATTCACCTTCAACATCCGAGATCCTCGTCTCACCGACCTCCCCGGCGTATCGGTCCCCATGGTCAAACTGAAACTCAAAGGCACCAAACTCGAACAATCGGGTCCACTCCTCGTCACCCACTGGGGCTTAAGCGGACCCGCTGTTTTGAAGCTATCGGCTTGGGGCGCAAGAGCCTTGCATGACACCAATTACCAAGCCGAGCTGACGGTCAACTGGCTCCCAAACACCAATCCCGACAGCCTGAAGGACAATTTAATTAAAGTAAAATCTCAGCTCGCCCGCAAAACCGTTGCGGCACAATGCCCCGTGCTTTTACCCCGCCGCCTTTGGGAAAGCCTTACGATCGCGGCAGGCATTTCAGCGGAAATGCGATGGTCAGATTTATCAAAACCCATGCTTAATTTGTTGCTGCAAGAGTTACTTAATGGAGCCTATCAAATCACTGGGAAAGGCATATTTAAAGAAGAATTTGTCACCTGTGGTGGCGTGAACTTAAAAGAAATCGGGTTCAAGACCATGGAGAGTCGAGTCTGTCCAGGACTATATTTTGCTGGAGAAGTTTTAGACATTGACGGTGTAACGGGAGGATTTAACTTTCAAAGCGCTTGGAGTACAGGCTGGATTGCGGGTAGTGAAATGGTTTCTGGATTCATCGAATAATTCCCCGACTCAGCTAGACAGCTTTATAATAAATCTTAATGGTTGCCACTCCTTCGTAAAAAATTGAGATTTAGGCAATCATCCGGTTAAGGCAAACTTACAGGTTTTGGACAATACTATCTATGACGATTAAATTGAATGTAGCTTATTTGCTAAGTATGGCGGGCATCTTGAGCGCCACTACGATCGCAGGAATTACCCCTGTTAAGGCAGCGGAAATAAAAGCGCTTCAGGCACAACCCGTCACCTCCACAACGATGCAAACGATCGCGTCACACAACAAGACCGCTACTGCTAACACGAAGCTTTCTAAGAAAGCTAAAGGTACTCTCGTAGACGTTGCATCGGCAAATGGCTCGTTCAAAACTCTGACAGCAGCATTAAAAGCCGCTGGTTTAGTGGATACCCTACAAGGATGCGGTCCTTTTACCGTCTTTGCTCCCACGGATGCAGCCTTTGCGAAACTCCCTAAAGGCACCGTTGAAAACTTACTGAAACCAGAAAACAAGGCTCAGCTTGTCAGGCTCCTGACCTACCACGTCGTATCTGGCGAAGTGCTTTCAAAGAAAATTAAGTCGGGTAAGGTCAAAACCATTCAGGGTGACACGGTGAACGTCCTGGTTCAAAGCAATGGCGTAACTATCAACGACTCAAACGTGACTGCCGTTGATGTCAAAGCCAGTAATGGAGTGATCCATGTCATCGACACGGTGTTAATGCCCCCGGCTGAGATGGCAACCAATACTCTCGTAGATGTTGCATCAGCGAACGGCTCCTTCAAAACCCTAACGGCAGCACTAAAAGCTGCTGGCTTGGTGGATACCCTGAAGGGGAACGGTCCCTTTACTGTTTTCGCTCCCACGGATGCAGCCTTCGCCAGACTCCCCAAAGGCACCGTTGAAAACTTACTGAAGCCAGAAAACAAGACCCAGCTTGTCAAGCTCCTGACCTACCACGTCGTATCGGGTGAAGTCCTTTCAAAGACAATTAAGTCAGGCAAGGTCAAAACCATTCAAGGTAATACGGTGAACGTCCTGGTTCAAAACAACGGCGTAACTATCAACGACTCAAATGTGACTGCCGTTGATGTTAAAGCCAGCAATGGAGTAATTCATGTCATCGACACGGTGTTAATGCCCCCGGCTGAGATGGCAACCAATACTCTCGTAGACGTTGCATCAGCAAATGGCTCCTTCAAAACCCTGACAGCAGCACTAAAAGCCGCTGGTTTGGTGGATACTCTGAAAGGGAACGGTCCCTTTACCGTTTTCGCTCCTACAGATGCAGCCTTCGCCAGACTGCCTAAAGGTACCGTTGAAAACTTACTGAAGCCAGAAAACAAAGCCCAGCTTGTCAACATCTTGACCTACCACGTCGTATCGGGTGAAGTCCTTTCAAAGACAATCAAGTCAGGTCAGGTCAAAACTGTTCAGGGGAATACGGTGAACGTCCTGGTTCAGAGCAATGGCGTAACTATCAACGACTCAAACGTGACTGCCGTTGATGTTAAAGCCAGCAATGGGGTAATTCATGTCATCGACACGGTGTTGATGCCCCCAGCTCAGTAGACTTAGCTGAGTCTATGACAAAAGCTTGCCTGTCAATACCTATTTAAATCGGATTGATTGAATAGTTTTGGGGATGCTCGATCGGGCATCCCCATTTTTGTGAATGTGCATTGAATACATCCGATGAATATCCGAGACTCCTGATTGTAGGTAAAATCTAGGATGCATTTACATTTAGGCGGAGCGGATGTTATGTCTGGTTTTGATCGTTCTACTTTGCTGACTGCGCCGCTGATAGAGCATAGCCAGCACCTTTTGAATAGTTTTAAAACGTTAACGGGTCATGATTTAATCGATCGGAGTCCATCGATCGAACTCCAAGCCCATCATTTGTTTTATGCAAACTTTGTGATTGTTTCCCATGACACTCAGCCAGACCCAATTTTTAATTATGGTAATCAAATGGCATTGAATCTGTGGGAATTTGATTGGGACCATTTTCTTAAGCTTCCGTCGCGCCTTTCTGCTGAACCCTTGGCTCAAGTCGATCGCGATCGGCTATTGCTCGATGCAAAAAACAATGGCTATGTTCAAGATTATCGCGGTGTTCGGATTTCCCGGACGGGCAAGCGATTCTGGGTTGAGAATGCAACGATTTGGGGCGTGACCGATCGCAACGGCAAAGAAATGGGTCAGGCTGCAACATTCTTACAGGGGTTGCCGATCGCAGAAGAAGCCCGGTGAAGAGTCTTAGGTGGGAGGTCTTCACTACTCTTCTAAACCCATTAGCGCTGGAATTTGAGCCTACAATGATGTGGCACTTCTATTCGTTTTCACGGTTACACTAATGGCCGATCTGACCGTTATTTATGAAGCAGGCGTACTTCGCCCAACAAATCCCCTTACCCTTCGCGAAGGTCAACGCCTTAAAATTCGGATTCTAGAAATACATAGCCCCGATATATCTCTGGCTGAAGCTCTTGCTCCGTTGATTGCTTCCAATGCTCTGATTGATTCGTCATCGATTCAATCCAATTCTGATTCAAATTAATCCGCCCAACACTTCAAGCAATTCCTATGAATACTCCCATACTATCTAAGCAGCCCCTGATCCTTGCACTATTAGCTATTCTTTTGTTCCTTGGCTTCAATTCTACGATCGTCATGAACCCAGGACAGGCAGGTGTGTTGAGCATTCTAGGAAAAGCACAGCCAGAGGTCTTACTAGAAGGATTTCATCTCAAGCCACCCCTGATTTCTAACCTCGATATCTATGATTTGACGGTTCAAAAATTTGAAGTCCCCGCTCAAAGTTCAACTAAAGATTTGCAGAATCTAACGGCAAGTTTTGCCATCAATTTTCGCCTCGATCCAATCAAAGTTGTGGATATTCGTCGAACCCAAGGCAGCCTACAAAACATTGTTTCCAAAATCATCGCGCCCCAAACTCAAGAATCATTTAAAATCGCTGCTGCCCGACGCACGGTCGAAGAAGCGATCACTCGTCGCGATGAGTTAAAAGAAGATTTTGACCAGGCTCTGGGTGCAAGACTCGATAAATACGGCATCATCATCCTGGATACCAGTGTGGTCGATTTAGAATTTTCTCCTGAGTTTTCCAAAGCCGTTGAAGAAAAGCAAATTGCAGAACAACGTGCCCAACGCGCCGTCTATGTCGCACAGGAAGCTGAACAGGAAGCAGAAGCCAACGTTAATCGAGCGAAAGGACAAGCCGAAGCCCAACGACTGCTTCGGGAAACCCTAACGCCGGAACTCTTACAGAAGCAAGCGATCGAAAAGTGGGATGGTAAATTTCCTCAGGTTATGGGCGGTAATGGCGCGTTGCCTCTGATCAATCTTGACACGACCAAACTATCAGATCGCTAGAAACGCAGCAACCGCGCCAAGTCGTTCACCCCTAAAGCACTCAACACTGAAACCAAGCACTCAGCGCGATCGCTAATCCATCTGCCGCATCATCGGGGCGAGGAATTTTCTCAAGCCCCAGTTCCCGCGCCACGGCTTCTTGCACCTCTTGTTTTTCTGCATTACCGTGACCTGCAACGGCTTGCTTAATTTGGGCCGGGGTAAATTCAACGATCGGCAAATTGTGTTGAGCTAACACCAGCAACAACACGCCCCGCGCCTGGGCGACCAGAATTGTATTCCCCATTTTGTAGAAAAAAAGCTTTTCGATCGCGACGAGATCCGGCTTCACCATCTCAATCAGACTGTGGAGATCGTTATGGAGCATAACCAGACGCGTTCCCAGTTCTTCCCCGGCGGGTGTCTGAATCACGCCATAATCCAACACGTCCACCTTTGCCGCTTGCCTCCCCACGGCAGCCACACAGCTCAATGCCCCAAAGCCCAACGTCGCCAGCCCAGGGTCAAGACCCAAAATCCGTTTTGCCACGTCTCCCATTCATCCAGCCCATGACTTCATCAGCACTTTACCGTGATTCCACGGACCTAAGTTGGACCGAGTTCCAGGAATGGGTAGAGAATAGCTGGCCACCACAGAAAACAGGCTAAGAAGCATGACCTTCTTAGCCGTATGAATACAGTGAGACTTATATCATCTGATTCCCACATCCAAATCTCACTTGAAAAGACGATCGGGGGGTGAATCAGATAAATTCTTAACAACGCAAACGCTTATTGACTACTCCCCGCTCTAAAGAGACAGGGATTCTAAGAATCACTTCTTAGGGTTTCTGCTTCGTAGCACCCGCCTTCACAGATTTACTCTGTTCGGG
>JAYVUU010000022.1:0-3410 GCA_043787635.1 Synechococcales cyanobacterium
CCCGAACAGAGTAAATCTGTGAAGGCGGGTGCTACGAAGCAGAAACCCTAAGAAGTGATTCTTAGAATCCCTGTCTCTTTAGAGCGGGGAGTAGTCAAGATGAGTGTCATTATGCTAGCGCAATCAATGAGCCACGGACCACGCGACTGCACTTAACTAGCTCGAACAATTTGGGCCGCGATCGCAAGGCTTTCTTCAAAGAGTAAGTCCCGCATGGTGGTGCGAAGCTGTTCACTCAGCAAGCTTTCTGCCTGTTGGTCATCCAGCGTTGTCACCTGGTTAACCCAGCAAGATTCCGCCCCGCCCTGAGCCTCCATGCGCATACAGCCCGTGGTTTCGGAGCAAAGGATCATGCAGCAGTTGGCTTCGGCATTGCTGGAGGTGAGCCGTAAATCGAGTAAATCGCCCATGATTAACCCTGAAGCGCGATCGTCAATGGCGAGCAAATCGGCTTCAATTTGCCGACCATTTGGGTCAGTGAGAAAAATACGCTGGGTGTCGAGATCTCCGCCTTCCGCGATCCGGCTGTGTACATTCCAATTCAACCGACCTGCTAGCCAACCCAAATAGAGTAGGGCTTGGGTGCGATTTCCTTTTTCATGATGCAGTGTGACCCGATCGACTTCTAGTAAGCTTTGTAGCCGTTCTGGGGCATCAAAGGCTTCGGCGGTTAGCTCCTGCCAAGGTGCGAGTCTGCGCCAGTTTAGGTCGGCAATCTGGATTCCCATTTCCCGCATGGAATCTAGTTTTGCCAGGTGTCCTTCGGGGTTATCCACAAAGCTACTGGAGTCTACAATTAGCACGGTGCAAGCTTGAGCGAGTTCTTGAAATAAAGCTTGGTCGAGATTGGGTTCACCTTTCCACCAGAGAAAACTGGGCAAACCCGGTTGCAGTAGTGATTGTATTAAAGAACTCGATCGGGCTAATGCTGATTCAATTCCTTTGAGGGTGATGTATTCGCAGCAGACCATAGCGTTGGCGGTGCGTTTTTGGATGGGGCAATAGGCGGAGACTTGGGCGGTAACGCTATCGTCAGAAAGGTCTGTGCTGGGAAGTAGAGAAATGATCCGGCAGGGGTTTTGGGCGGCGATCGCATCGGCCAGTCCTGCGCCCCCAGTATCAAGGCTATAAGGTGAGATATTGCAAACATCACCTTCTTGAGGGTCAACACCGCGACAAATGAAGACTTCTTTACGCAAACGGGCAATGAGTTCGATGGAGACCCGATCGCTTACCTCCATGTCGTAAGCCACTTGGGCAGAGTGAAGGGCTGCATTCATTCGAGGTCCACTGATCCCGTCAACGGGTCCGCTGTAGTAACCGAGTTCAGCTAGAAGTTGCTGAGTTTCTTCGGGTTCGTAGACCAGTAGCGTAAAGGTGGTTGCTTTGCTTGCGCCTAGAATTGAGCCATCTGAACTGGGCTGGCTGTATAGGGTCCAGATTGCATCTAATTCAGATTGAATTTTGGATAGGGAGACATCTTTTGGGGCTTGTAATGGTATCAGGGGAGCTGCTGTGGAGACCATGAGTAATTCCTGATTGGTATGAATGGGTAGTTTGAATCTAGTCTGGCTGAATTCACTGCGATCGGGTTCTAAACCCAAACTCTAAAGCCGCCGCCATTTGCGTCCATCGCGGTTGATTAAGTCTTCGGCTTCTTTGGGTTCCCAAGTTCCTGCGGCATATTTTGGAATGGAGTCGGGATCGGCAGCAGCATCCCAAGCAGCAACGATCGGAGTTACAACACGCCATGCTGCTTCTACTTCATCCGATCGGGTAAATAGGGTTTGGTCGCCCATCATGCAGTCGAGCAGGAGCCGATCGTAAGCATCTCCCCCAGAGGATTTCCCGAAGGCTGTGCCATAGCCAAAATCCATTTCCACCGATCGGCTACGCAGGTCGCCCCCCGGCATTTTCACCTCAAACTTCATAGAGATGCCGTCATTGGGCTGAAGCCGCATGGTGAGTACGTTTGGATTTACTTGCTTAGCAACTTGCTGAAAGATCAAGTGCGGCACATCGCGGAATTGAATGGCGATTTCGCTGGTCTTTTTCGGTAGCCGTTTTCCTGTGCGTAAGTAGAACGGCACGCCTTGCCAGCGCCAATTATCCACCATCAGCTTCATGGCAACAAAGGTCGGAGTGGTCGATCGGGGATCAACGCCTTTTTCGTCGTGGTAGCCCGGAACTGATTTGGTTTTGATTTGTCCGGCGGAATACTGACCGCGAACGGCAGAGTTTTCCAAATTGTTTAAATCAGCCAAGTGAGCGGCCTGCAACACCTTCACCTTTTCGGTCCGAATCGCATCCGCATCCAGGGAATTAGGCGGTTCCATGGCGGTGAGACAGAAGACCTGCATCAGGTGATTTTGCATCATGTCCCGCAAGGCACCCGCGCTTTCATAGTATCCGGCGCGATCTTCGACTCCGACGGTTTCGGCGACGGTGATTTGAACGTGGTCAATGTATTGTCGATTCCACAGCGGTTCAAAAATGGCGTTGGCAAACCGGAAGACGAGCAAGTTTTGGACGGTTTCTTTGCCTAGGTAGTGGTCAATTCGGTAGACCTGTTCTTCACGGCAAACCTGGTTGACAATTTGGTTCAGGGCTTGGGCAGATCCGAGATCCCGACCAAAGGGTTTCTCAATCACAAGTCGGGTTTTGGTGGAGTCTTCCAACATGCCAGACACGCCGAGCTGACGAATGGCTTCTGGGAAAAAGTTAGGGGCGACGGAGAGGTAGAAAACGCGATTGCCCCGCGTATTACGCAATTCGTCAAGTTCAGCAAGAAAGGCTTTGAGCTTTTGATAGCTCATGGGGTTGTCGATGTCGCCGGAGCAGTAAAACAATCCCTTTGAAAATTCGTCCCAGAGGCTTTCGTCGCCAATGCCGTCCGAAAATTCGGTGATTCCTTCGCGCATTTGCTCCCGGAAATATTCGTGGGACCAGTCACGTCGTGCGATGCCTACGATCGTTGTTTCGGGGGGAAGTTTGCGTTCTTTTCTGAGTTTGTAGAGTGCGGGAACCAGTTTTCGCTTGGTCAAATCTCCCGATGCTCCAAAGAAGACGATGATGTTTGGCTCTGGGATGCTCTGCTGCTGGAGTCCGACGCGCAGTGGATTTTCCCGAAGCGGAGTATCAAAAAGTGTTGTCATAGTTAGGATTTGGAGTGGGTTGGGGAGTTTGGGAATGAGATATTTGGGGTGATTTGATGATGTTTCGTTGGTATTGAAAGACCCGATCCCCCTAGCCCCCTTGAAAAGGGAGAACAAGAGCAAGAGTAAGGCTTGTTTCGTGGTGCTCGCCGCAAGAGAGAACAAGAACAAAACTTATTTCATAGTCCTTTTCGCGAAGGATAACAAGGACAAACCTTATTTCATACTCCCCCTTTTTAAGGGGGATTTAGGGGG
>JAYVUU010000023.1:0-15300 GCA_043787635.1 Synechococcales cyanobacterium
CCCGAACAGAGTAAATCTGTGAAGGCGGGTGCTACGAAGCAGAAACCCTAAGAAGTGATTCTTAGAATCCCTGTCTCTTTAGAGCGGGGAGTAGTCAACCACAGCGAGAGCTTCAACTGGGTATCTATGGAATTTCTAAAACTAATTCATGGTTTTCTGCGATCGATTGCCCTTCCTTCTAAGCTCGTTAGACCACTGTTGCTAGTCCCGATCGTATTTGTATTTATTTTGATCACTCAAACTATAGGTATGACCATGACATATCCCGTAACTCAAACCGTTGATCAAGTTGATGTCTATCATGGCGTAACGGTCTCTGATCCCTATCGCTGGCTAGAAGACCCAGATTCAACGGAAACAAAAGCTTGGGTTGAATCGCAAAATAAAGTGACCTTTGGCTACTTGCAGGCGATTCCTGAACGTGAGACGTTACAAGCGCGATTAACTGAATTGTGGAATTATGAAAAGTATGGAATGCCCTCGAAGCGGGGAATGCGGTACTTCTATTCTAAGAATGACGGCTTACAAAATCAGAATGTTTTGTACAAAATTGAGACCTTAGACTCTCAGCCTGTCCTGCTCCTTGATCCCAATACCTTGTCAACGGATGGAACTGTGGCGCTATCTGGAATTTCGATTTCGGATGATGGGGGTAAATTAGCCTATGGTTTGTCGAAGTCAGGTTCGGATTGGCAGGAATGGCGGATTCGGGATGTGGTGACGGGGAAGGATTTGGACGATCGAATTGAATGGGTAAAGTTTTCGAGTGCGAGTTGGACGAAAGACAATAAGGGCTTCTTCTATTCACGGTATGACAAACCTGATGAGAAAACCAAACTGGAAGCGGTGAATTATTTTCAAAAACTTTACTATCACCGAGTTGGTACACCGCAGTCTGACGATGTATTGATCTACGATCGACCTGATCAAAAAGAATGGGGATTCAGTGGGGATGTGACTGAGGATGGTCGCTATCTGGTGATTACGGTGTGGAAGGGAAGCGATCGTAAGAATCTGATTTTCTATAAGGATTTGTCGCAGCCTAATTCATCGGTTGTTGAACTGATTAAGGACTGGGATGCCGACTATACGGTTGTTGAGAATGATGGTGAATTGTTTTGGGTGAAGACTGATTTGGATGCGCCTCGTGGTCGGGTGGTAGCGATCGATCTTAAACAACCTTTGCCATCGAATTGGAAAACAGTCATTGCTCAAACGCCGGAAACCCTCGGCAATGTTGGATTGTTAAATAATCAATTTGTGGCGGCGTATTTGAAAGATGCCCATAGTCAAGTCAAGATTTATGATTTAAACGGTTCGTTAGTTCGGGATGTTCAATTACCGGGACTCGGAACTGTTGGTGGTTTTGCGGGGAAACGATCGGATACTGAAACATTCTTTAGTTATACAAGTTTTACTGAACCAAATACAATTTATCGGTATAACGTGACTACGGATGAAAGTTCTGTCTTCAGAAAACCTAATATTAAATACAATTCTGGAGACTATGAAACCAAACAGATTTTCTATTCAAGTAAAGATGGAACGAAGGTTCCAATGTTTATCACGTATAAAAAAGGTTTGAAACTAGATGGAATGAATCCAACGCTTCTCTACGCCTATGGTGGATTCAATGTTTCGTTAACACCATTCTTTTCTGTATCTAATTTGGCTTGGCTGGAAATGGGCGGGGTGTATGCGATCGCAAACCTGCGGGGTGGTGGTGAATATGGTCAAGCTTGGCATGAAGCGGGAATGAAATTGAACAAACAAAATGTATTTGACGATTTCATTGCGGCGGCTGAATGGTTGATTTCTGAGAACTATACGTCATCCAGTAAGCTTGCGATCGAGGGCGGTAGCAATGGCGGATTACTGGTGGGAGCCTGTATGACGCAACGACCAGAACTCTTCGGGGCTGCGCTTCCGGCAGTCGGGGTGATGGATATGCTGCGGTTTCATAAGTTTACGATCGGCTGGGCTTGGCAGGGCGAGTATGGAGATGTGGAGAAGAGTGCGGCGGAGTTTAAGGCACTGTATGCCTATTCACCATTGCATAATCTGAAAGCAGGCGTTCAGTATCCGGCGACTATGGTGACGACCGCAGACCACGACGATCGGGTGGTTCCGGCTCACAGTTTCAAGTTCGCAGCAGCTTTGCAAAAGGCACACAAGGGCGATAATCCTGTACTCATTCGCATTGCGACAAAAGCGGGACATGGCGCGGGGAAACCGACGGCAAAAGTGATTGAGGAAGCCGCAGATAAGTGGGCATTTTTATCTAAGGTTTTGGGAACGAAGTGAACGTAATTTGGACATGAAATAATGGGGTTCTCCGTTGTGTTTGTTTTATGGCACTAAATAATCCGATCGGATTGCTTGCACGTCTTCAAGGCTCAGGCCCGTAACTTGGCTAATTGCGCTGTCCTCAAGAGTAGAAAGAAGCTGCTGGGCGATCGATCGTTGCATTTCCTTTCTGCCTTCCTCTTTACCTTCCTCTTTACCTTGCTTTCTACCTTGCTTTCTACCTTCCTCTTTGCCTTCATTCATCCCTTTCTTCATCGCATAGGTGACAGCACCCCGTTGGTCTTGGATGTACATCAACTGCCGTTCTACGAGATCAAGTTCTGCGAGTGATAGACCTGCTTCATTCGCAATGTCAAACGCCTGCTGAATTTCTTCAATAGCGCCCATCGTCTCCGGTACCATCGTTAAATCTTTCGCATTCTGTAGAAAGTAAATCCATTTATCCGCTAAGGTTTCAAGATCACAAAGAGCAGTCTTGAACTTCGGTAATTCAATAAAGACTAACTCCAAATCAGAAATCGGATACTCCACTGGACATTCTTTCTCCTTCAAGATAAAGCGTGAAATAGGTCGATCGATGTCATTAAACATTTCAAAGTCAGTTATGGTCAAGGCAATAACGGGGCTGAGAACTCCATATTCGTCGCCTTTACGGAGTTGAGCAGAGTAGGTTTTAGTTGCATTGTAGAGGACTCTTTTTTCAAAGCCCTCGACATTTAAAACCTGCATTTCAATAATTACCCAGTTCCCATTGTTAAGTCTAGCTTTGACATCTAAATAACTAGATTTGATACCAAGAATTTTGGGAGCTTGGTAAGGATCTAGAATGGTTAAATCTTGGATGACAGAATTGCCGCCGTAGAGGATAGCATTCAAAAAGCTAATCAAAATTCCTCTACTTTGCTCAGAGCCAAATATCTTCTTGAAGGCGAAATCGGTCTTTGGGTTGATGAATATCATAGGAGTTACAACGGGCGATTGTAATTCGGGAGTGCCACTCCGTGAAGGGTGAAGAATAATTTCCATTCTTAGAAGTCTCACCGGGTAAGGCTCCCATAATTAAGCTTTTTCTCCGCTCTTTACATGACTGCACCGCCCCCACTTTTAATATCAAAGAGAATAATCAACCCTTGCTGGGAACGGGACTGGCGGGAGTTGAACCCACGGCCTACCGCTTAGGAGGCGGTCGCTCTATCCATCTGAGCTACAGTCCCAAATAAGTCCTGATATTGCTCTGCTATCCGATTATAGCAAGAGTTTCGCGACGCAGACGATCGGATGTCACCGATGCATGTCAGACTTAGCAACGGTTCGATCGCAGCGTTTTCTACAGTAATTGAGGCTGGGCATGGATTTGAGTTTGGTGGCATCGAATTTTTTCAATCCTCCGATATTGTTCTTTTTTCTGGGGATGTTGGCGGTGCTGTCGAAGTCAGACTTGGAGATTCCTCAGCCAATTCCTAAATTTTTTTCATTGTATTTGTTGATCGCGATCGGATTTAAGGGCGGTGTTGAGCTAGTCAATAGTGGCTTTAGTCAAGATGTTGTGTTGGTGATCGGTGCCGCTATTTTTATGTCATGCGCCGTGCCGATTTACACCTATTTTATCTTGCGAACAAAGCTCGATGCCTACAACTCAGCCGCGATCGCCGCGACCTATGGAGCCATTAGTGCAGTGACGTTTATTACGGCGAGTACACTCTTGGAGCAAATCGGGATTAAATATGACGGCTATATGGTCGCGGCGTTGGCCTTGATGGAGTCTCCGGCGATTATTGTGGGATTAGTGTTAGTGCAGGTATTCGGGGCTGAGCGAGGTGAGGGAGAAAAGATTGAATGGGTCGAAGTGCTGAAGGAGTCGTTTTTGAATGGGTCGGTGTTTTTACTGTTTGGGAGCATTGCGATCGGGATGTTGAGTGGTGAACATGGCTATGAAAAAGTAAAACCATTTATTGGCGATATGTTTTACGGTGCGTTGATGTTCTTTTTGTTGGATATGGGATTGATTGCGGCAAAACGAATCAAGGATTTACAGAAGACGGGTGTTTTTCTCATTGCATTTGCAATTTTAATTCCAATTTTAAATGCGGGAATTGGAACATCTATTGCTTATTTGATTCATATGTCTAAGGGAGATGCGCTGTTATTTGCCGTTTTGTGTGCCAGTGCTTCTTATATTGCCGTTCCGGCTGCAATGCGAATGACGGTGCCGGAGGCGAATCCGAGTTTGTATATTTCGACGGCCTTAGCGGTTACCTTTCCATTTAATATCGTGTTCGGTATTCCATTATATTTGTATGGAATCACTTTAATCTGGGGATAAAGTACTCTTTTGTGATTCCAGTAGAGTTCGTTGTTGTCTGAATCTTTTACGATCGTTATTCTGGGGAAATTCCGGTGCCTACATTAGCTCTTGACCTGTTGTCTGTACCTGTTGGGTTGCTCCAAATCCCCCATGTTGAGCAGGTTGATACCGTATTGTTGTCGCTGGTTGTACCGACCTACAATGAGGCGGGCAATGTGGGGCTGTTAGTCGAGAAGCTGACGGGGTTACTCGATCGGATTTGCCCGAATGATTATGAATTAATTATTGTCGATGATGATAGCCCGGATCAAACGTGGGAGATTGCCCGATCGCTCTTATCTGAATATCCAAACTTGCGGGTCATGCGACGCACAACAGAACGAGGATTGTCCACGGCGGTGATTCGTGGGTGGCAGGTGAGCCGGGGACGCTTGCTGGGCGTGATTGATGGGGATCTTCAGCATCCGCCAGAGGTATTGGAAAAGCTTCTGGCTGAGTTAGTATCGGGGAGTGACTTGGCGTTGGCGAGTCGGCATGTGGTGGGCGGGGGAATTAGCGAGTGGAGTGTGTTTCGTCGGATGACCTCGCGGGGTGCACAGATTTTAGGGTTGATGATTGCGCCTCAAGTGGTGGGGCGGGTAAGTGATCCGATGAGTGGTTATTTTATGGTGCGCCGATCGTCGGTGACGGACCAAATTTTGAATCCACAGGGCTACAAAATTTTGTTAGAGATTCTGGGACGCGGTGACATTGAACACATTTCGGAAGTGGGGTATGTATTCCAAGAACGACAAGATGGCGAGAGTAAGGTGACATGGCGGCAGTATGTAGAGTATTTGCAGCACTTAGTACGATTGCGGTCTGATGGTCGTTTGGAACGATTTCAGGAACGATTTCCGGTCAATCGCTTTTTGAAATTTGGGGCGGTGGGGCTGAGTGGTGTCGTGGTCGATGTGGGAGTATTTTGGATGCTTTCCAATGGATTGGGGGTGGCAGCGGTGACGGCGACGATCGTGTCAGCCGAGGTTGCGGTATGGAATAATTTCATTTGGAACGATCGGTGGACCTTTGGCGATCGGTCTATTCAGCAACCGGGCAACCGATCGAGAATACGACGATTCCTGAAGTTTAATGTGCTTTGTTTAGTGGGAATCGTGTTGCAGGGAACGTTGGTGGGGTTGATGAGTACTGTTGCTGGGGTTCCGGCGATCGGGGCTAAGTTATTGGCGATCGCGCTTGTCATGCTGTGGAATTTTTGGATTAATTTAAAATTGAGTTGGCGCGTGACGGATACAAAATGATCGCCAAGTATTGAGATCGGACTTGAATTCTTAAAAAGCTGGGCTTAGGATATTTATCTTGGCGTTTTTTCGGGAAGCTGAATGTCGAGTTGGAGCTGGGATGCGATCGTTTCAATCGGTTGACGAAAGGGTTCTGCGCCTTGTCTAAGAATCGGAGACAGTATGTTTAGAACAGCCAGAAAATAAGCTTTTAGACGAATTAGTTTGCGACGATAGGCGACATTAACTTCGTTCTTCAAATCTTCTATATAGACTTCAATTAATTCCCGACGGCCTTCAGGAATTAGGGCAATTTGAGAATTGATTTGGGCGATCGCTTCAGCGATGCGGGCATAGTCTATCGGCTGAATTTGGTGAGGAATAAATGGTGATGCAATGGTACTGGTCGTAGCGATCGGGCTAGCCATGACTGTATCACTGGCTTTTATCCTCGCACTTTCGAGGGAAGCTTTACCTAGGTCCGTGAGATAAGCACGCACGACTAGGAAGTCTCGGGTTTCGTTGTCGTAAACTCGGGCAACTTTCAAATAGCCATCATCAGCCAGCGTGTTGAGGTAGTAGCTGGTCATTTGCATAGAGGAACCCAGGACTTTAACGATGTCTTCACCCGTGATATTGCCCTCGTCAATAACCCGTAATAGTTTGAGCTGCCGATCATTCAGTCGTGCCATGATTCATTTCCACTGGTAGCTAGGTGATAAACTCCGACCGAATTCAGGTCAAATCCCGATCGCTAACAAAAAAAGAGAGGACTAATCCTCTCCCATTCAAATCACTATCAAAAGCTAATTAAATCCAACTAAGCATTTCCGCCCGCTGCTTGAACTCTTGCTCTAGCGCGTTTGTATTGCTGAGTCGCTATGATCAATTCAGGACGATCGGTCCCATTTTGAGCCTTATTGAACCGAGCTTCAGCCGTATTTAAAACAGCCTTTGCGTCGTCCAAATTAATGCTTGTACCGGGTTCAGCATCATTCACCAAAACCGTCACTTCGCTATTCTCAACTTCCGCAAACCCGCCCATCAACGCAATGGAAGTCCATTCATTGTTAGCACGAACCCGCAATACACCTGTTTCCAGCGCCGTCAGCATGGGAGCATGACCAGACAGAATTCCCATCTGACCCGTCGTACTTGGTAAAATCACTTCATCAGCAGGTGCATTCCACACGGTCTTATCCGGTGCAATCACACGAACAGTTAACGTCATATAAATCTCCTATCTAAATGAATTAAGCAAACAAATTAAGCAATGAATTAAGTAAAAATGGTGAAGTCAAAGCCTAGACCCTAACTTCACCACAATTCACCCGACGCAATAACTTACTTGCTGTCTTCCTTCATTTTTTTGCCCTTAGCGATCGCTTCGTCGATATCACCGACCAAATAGAACGCTTGCTCAGGCAAGTCATCCAATTCACCCGCTAAGATTTTCTTGAAGCCAATAATAGTCTTCTCAAGGGAGACATACTTACCAGGAGACCCAGTGAATACTTCTGCAACGAAGAACGGCTGAGACAAGAAACGCTCAACCTTACGGGCACGGTAGACCAAGGTCCGATCTTCTTCAGAAAGCTCGTCTAGACCCAGAATTGCAATGATGTCTTGCAGTTCTTTGTAACGTTGCAGGGTGGATTGAACCGCACGAGCTGTGTCGTAGTGGTCAGAACCTACGATCGATGGCTGAAGCATGGTGGAGGTAGAATCCAACGGATCAACCGCAGGATAGATTCCCTTTGCTGCCAAGTTACGGGACAACACCGTCGTTCCATCAAGGTGGGCAAACGTGGTTGCAGGGGCTGGGTCAGTCAAGTCATCCGCAGGGACATAAACCGCTTGAATAGACGTGATAGATCCTTCAGTAGTGGATGCAATCCGCTCTTGTAAGTCACCCATATCCGTTCCGAGAGTCGGCTGATAACCAACCGCCGATGGCATCCGGCCCAAGAGTGCGGAAACTTCGGCACCCGCTTGGACGAAGCGGAAAATGTTATCAACAAACAGCAAAACGTCTTGCTTGTTCACATCACGGAAATATTCCGCCATGGTCAAACCCGACAAGGCCACACGCATCCGCGCTCCAGGTGGCTCGTTCATTTGACCGTAGACTAGTGCAATCTTCGATTCAGATGGATTATCAGCATTGATCACGCCGGACTCAATCATCTCGTTGTAAAGGTCATTCCCTTCACGAGTCCGTTCGCCCACACCTGCAAACACAGATACGCCGCCGTGGTTGGTCGCGATGTTGTTGATCAATTCCATCATAATGACGGTCTTGCCCACGCCTGCTCCACCAAACAACCCAATTTTTCCGCCGCGACGGTAAGGGGTCAGAAGATCAACAACCTTAATTCCGGTTTCAAATACAGAAGGCTTAGTTTCAAGTTCAGTCAACTTAGGCGCAGCCCGATGAATCGACATCGTTTCGCCTGCCGCCACTGGACCCTTCTCGTCTACAGGCTCACCCAAGACGTTAAAAATTCTTCCCAAAGTTGGGGTTCCAACGGGAACGCGAATGGATTGACCGGAGTCAGTCACTTCGGCACCCCGGACCAGACCATCGGTGGTACTCATGGATACAGCCCGGACTTGGTTGTCGCCGAGAAGCTGTTGCACTTCGCAGGTTACGATTACTTCCTTGCCTGCGCCGTCCTTCGACTTGATTGCCACAGCGTTGTAAATCGCGGGCATACTGCCACCCGGAAACTTAATATCAACAACCGGACCGATGACTTGGGTGACGTACCCTGTACTTGCTGCTGCCGTGACCATGCTTTAAGCCCTACTGTGAATAATTCCAGTGATTAAATATACGAGTTTGCTACGAAAGTATTCCTCACTAAAATCCCCACCAGCAGTCAGGGCTAGTCACAATCGGGAATCACTTTCGAGCGGGCAAATTTGCCAGTATCAAGATTATCACTGATGGGGAACCCGTGTTCAATAACTTCAAAAGATCTCTGATGAGTTTTGATACTTACGAGTTGACGATCGGATACTACACAGATTACAAGCGGTAGTATGTGATTATTGTGATGAAGTCTGACTCCTAAAAATGACTCAAGCTATAGATGTGTTGCCCTTGGTCTCTAAGCCTATTGTGACTCCGATCGTCCTTGCGGGCGGACAAAGCAAACGGATGGGCCGAGATAAAGCATTGTTGGAATTAAATGGAACTCCATTACTCACCCGAACTTGTAATTTAGCCTTGACCGTGAGCAATATTGTTTATGTTGTGAGTGGCCGAGAGTATGCTGGGGTAATTCCTGAAGGTTGCGATCGGATTGACGATGGGGTTCTCGAAGGTCCACTCTGTGCATTTTCCGAAGCATTGAATCAAATTGAAATCACTAGTAATTGGATTTTGCTTCTATCTTGTGATTTACCCTATTTGAATGTTGAAACATTAAACCAATGGATTGAACAATTAAGTCAAGTTCCAGAGGATACGATCGCTTATCTTGCTAAGAATTCACAGGGTTTTTTTGAGGTTCTCTGTGGGTTTTATCGAATTGAATGTAAATCCTCACTAATTGAATATGTTAATCAGGGGGGACGATCGTTTCAGCAATGGTTAAGTTCTCAGAATGTTGCAGAACTACATTGGGACGATCGAACTATTTTTTTTAACTGTAATACATTAGAGGAATGGAATGTCGTTAATCACATCACCGAAACCCAGTAATCATAGGAATCCTTGAGCTTTTCATCATAGGCATTCGCACGATAACTTTCGCCATTGTATCCCCGTGCAAAAGTCGCCCAATCTTTACGAATTAACGCCCGATCGAGTCCATTGGTTTTAATAAAATTGAACATCGCCATCAGTTGTTTGCCTTCACTCAAATGCATATCCCGAACAAAGGTTTCTACATCCGCGTAGCCTGCGGCCTTGTGATTGAAGCCCATGACTTGCCCCAACCCCCAAGACGCAGACTTTAGTGCAGCAACCCGATCGAGCGTGCAGGCTAAATACAATCGGTCCCATTCACCAACGCCACCAATGTAGAGATTGCGGTTCCAAACCGGACTAGAAATCGACGGGTAATCATCGTCATAGTCATCACTCGTTAAATCACCAAACCAATGGGCCTCAAACAAAATCTTCGGGCGGCCATCGTCATGAAAACCAGACCCCGCTGCTTCGACGGAAATCACCGCACGAACCGCCGCCACGTCACACCGAATCGAAGTCGCAACCGCCTGATAATCAGCCATGGCGAGTTTGGGTGGGGCGGGCAGGACGATCGGAATCCCTGGAATTTCGGGTTCTAGCAGAAGCTTTGCCGATCGAGGCGATAGGATTTTGTTGTCAAGTTTGTAGGCGAGGGAAAAGCGATCGTAGGCACTTTGGCTCTTCGGACCCCATTTTCCACTAGCAGTCCCTAAGCCATAGCCCATGGTATCGAGGGAACTTTGAATTTCTTTAGCAAGCGCTATATTTGTACTCACTTGTGCCATTGGGAGAGTCGCCATGCCTCGGGATGCAGCACGGAGATTGACAGGCAGTTCAGCTACTGGAGCGATCGGAGTTTCAGTACCAACAGGCTTTATATCAACAGGCTTAACGACAACAGCGGGCGGCACTACAACAGGCGGTGTTTCTAGTAATTTGGTCGCGGCATCACGGGAAATTTTGTCGGGTTCAAATTTGAATGCTTTTGCAAATGTGCCGTATGCGGCATCAGTCTTAGTACCCCAATTGCCATCAGCCGCACCGGGCGCTTGTCCCCAAACCGTTAGACGCTGCTGCAATTCCCGGGTGAACGATACATTAGATTTCAGAGAAGCGATCGACCAACTGGTAGATTGATCAGCCAATGCCTTGAGTGAAGTGGGGGCGATCGGCTTCACTTCAACGGGTTTCACCACAATGGGTGTGGGATCAACAACTTTTGGCGGGGTTGGATTTGACAGCAATTGCCGAGCAGCGACAGGAGATAGTTCTGTGTCTTTGAGTAGATAGTCTTTAGCAAATGCAGCATAGGCTCGTTGCGATGTTGGGCCCCAATCTCCATCAGGTGTGCCTACGTTGTAATTCCAAATTTTTAGACGGCGCTGAATATCTAATGCCAGCGGTACATTGTCAATCACGCTTGCGATCGGCCAAGTCATTAACTGCCCACCCACATCCCGTAACATTTTCGGCATCACAGGTGCTGGGGTAACGATCGGTGCGGTTGCGTCTTTGAGAAGTTGACGGGCCGCTGCTGGAGATAATGTGCGATCGTCAAATTTGTACACCTTCGCAAACGCACTGTAAGCCCGCTGACTTTTCGCACCCCAATCGCCATCGGGAGTTCCCACATCGTAGCCCCAAGCTTTAAGACGGCGTTGCAACTCCAAGGTAAGCGGCACATCATCACTCACGTTTTCAATAGTCCAGGAGGCTGAATTTAATCCGATATTGGTGAGAGTCATGGGCCTAAGCTGGGGATACAATGATTGACAGGCTCTATCGTAGCTAAAAAATTCCCCATGAAACAGAAACCTGAAGCGCGCACAGATAAAAAAATTTTACATCAACACAATCATGTGGCAGCATCCCGGGGTGGGTGAATGGCGTAATAGGAACCTTTTTTATGGGATGATTCACAATCATGCAGTTTTCACTGCTGTTGCAGTTTAGCTAGGCAATTTTTTCCTAGAGTGAACTGAAAACCCTCATAAGACTTAAAAAAAGGAAAATCAGCTATGTCTCTTCGTCTCGGCGATATTGCTCCCGACTTTACTCAAGATTCCTCCGAAGGCACTATCAATTTCCATGAGTGGATCGGAGAGGGCTGGGCTGTGTTGTTTTCGCACCCAGCTGACTTTACTCCTGTCTGCACTACCGAGTTAGGCATGGTGTCTAAGCTAAAGGACGAATTTGCGGCCCGCAATGTAAAACCGATCGCATTGAGCGTAGATAGCGCAGCGTCCCACACGGGCTGGATCGGCGATATCAATGAAACTCAAGGTTGCTCTGTTAATTTTCCTATTTTAGCGGATGAAGATAAGAAAGTTTCGACGCTGTATGACATGATTCACCCGAATTCCAGCACGGGCACTACATTGACAGTGCGATCGGTCTTTGTAATCGACAACAACAAAAAGCTTCGCCTCAGCATCACCTATCCCGCTAGCACTGGACGGAATTTTGATGAGTTATTGCGCGTAATCGATTCGTTGCAAATGACAGATAACTATGGTGTTGCAACTCCGGCAAACTGGACTGATGGCGGCGACTGTGTAGTTGTGCCTTCTATCTCTACTGAAGATGCAATTAAGAAGTTTCCAAAAGGTATTACTGAAGTGAAGCCTTACTTGCGGATGACCCCTCAACCGAACAAATAAGAGCTGGTAATTAATAGATTATTCAGTTAAAAGCAAGAAGCCCGATCGTTAGACCCATGAGTTTACGATCGGGTTTCTTGTTCGATCGGGGCGACTAGCAAGATCACATCGACCATTGCAACCCTGACCTTGATCGACCGATTAGTGACGTAGGTTAAACCGTAGATCTACTCAACTCCTTACAGGTACCATCAGTGTAGACTCATACTTGAGTTAGTTCCAATCGGTGTCAAGTTGGGTGAGTAGTACCATTGACTAGAAGCCAATCAGGAGATTTATTAATCATCGTGATTATGGAAAAGCAACTTTCTTTACTGTCTGAGCAGATTTCTCCAGAAGATTGGGAAAATACCCCCACTAATGTCAAGCATCTTGTTAACTCACTAGTCGCAGATGCTGCTTTATCTGGAAACGATCGTAAACGCAACGAAGTCGAAAACAGTCAAGCGGGTCTAAAAGAGAATGAACTGAGCGCCCTCACTGATGCCATCCCCGGTACTATTTATCAACTCCGACTTAGTGCAGAAGGGGAGTTAAAGGTAATGTTCATGAGTCGTGGCATTCGAGACTTATTTGGAATTTTGCCAGAGGCTATCATAAATGATATTCGAGTCATTTGGGACTTAATTGTGCCTCAAGATTTAGAATCCTTACATCGATCGATGCTCAGTTCTGCCCAGACCTTAGAACGTTGGAAGCTTGAATTTCGCATTCAAACTGCTGGAGAAAAAATTAAATGGATCTTGGGACAGTCTTTGCCCTATCGGCAAGAAGGTGGAGAGGTGATTTGGAATGGCATTCTGGTCGATATTACCGATCGTAAATGTCGAGAGATAGAGGATCATCAAATAGAAGAAGCCTTAGAGCAGAGTGAAACCCGCTTCCAAAATATAGCTGCAAATTTACCCGGTGCAATTTTTCGATATTTGCTTCGGTCCGATCGTTCTGATGCTGTTTTGTACATGAGTCCAGGGTCCTGTTCACTCTGGGAAATTGAGCCTGAGATGGTGGTCGCAGATGCCACGCTGATGTGGCAAATGATCCATCCTGAAGATGTGTCGGCTATGTATGCATCGGTCTTGGAATCAGCGCAAACCCTACAAACTTGGTCTTGGTCATGGCGGATTACCACTCCATCGGGTCAGAAGAAGTGGTTAGAAGGTTCAGGCAGTCCAAAACGACAAGCCAATGGGGATGTTGTCTGGGACACTCTGATCTTGGACGTTACCGATCGAAAACGAGCAGAAGCCGCATTTCGGGAGAGTGAAACTCGATTTACAACCCTGGCTGACAATGTGCCCGGTCTCATCTTTGGCTATTGCCTTCGTCCCGATGGATCTGATTACTACACCTACATTAGTTCGGGATTTACGGATCTGTGCGGCTTCTCACCCGATGAGGCGTTGCAGGATGCTGGCGCTGTCCTCAATTTGACCCATCCCGATGATTTAGAACTCTTACAGAACTCCATTACAAAATCTGCTCAAACCCTAGAAACATGGCAGTGCCAATATCGCATCATTACACCATCGGGTCAGGTCAAATGGATTCAAGGGATTTCACGTCCCACCCAGCAACCCAACGGTGATTTGATTTGGGATGGGCTAATCATTGATATTAGCGATCGTAAACATGCTGAAATAGCGCTGAGAGAAAGTGAAGAACGGTATCGATTATTAGCTGAAAATATTAATGATCTGGTGTGTCTCCATCATCCCGATGGTCGATATCTCTATGTCAGTATCTCCTGTGAAACATTGTTGGGGTATTGTTACGACGAAATGGTCGGACGAGATCCCTATACTTTTTTCCATCCTGATGACTGCGATCGGATTCGTCAAGAAGCTCATGAAGAAGTCATCCTCGGAAAGCTAATCCCCATTACCTATCGAATGCGCCAGAAATCTGGTCATTATATTTGGTTTGAAACCTTAACAAAACCGATTACAGATGCGGCGGGGCAAGTGATTCAACTCCAAACGACTTCTCGTGATGTCACCGATCGTATCCAAGTCCAAACCAAACTAAAGCACGACGCACTCCACGATGCCCTAACTGGATTGCCCAATCGAAATCTGTTGATGGAACGCTTGGGGCTGGCGATTCATAACGCTAAGTGCCTTGACGATTATCACTTTGCGATTTTGTTTCTCGATCTCGATCGCTTCAAAGTGATCAACGACAGCCTAGGGCATCTCACCGGAGATAAGTTACTCATTGCGATCGCCCAAAAGCTACGAGTCATCTTCCAAGAAATTGACCTGGTGGTGCGTCTGGGGGGCGATGAATTTGTGATATTGCTTGAAGACGTTAAAGATATTCAACAGGCCGTTCATGCGACAGAGAGAATCTTGACCGAGTTCAAGATCCCCATAATGGTCGAAGAACGAGAAGTCTATACGACCGCTAGCATTGGTGTGGTGTTAGGTTCAAAGGACTACGATCAATCCTCTGATGTACTACGAGATGCTGACATTGCCATGTATCGGGCAAAAGCCAGTGGCAAAGCGAGGTATGAAATTTTTAATGCCGAGATGCACAGGCAAGCCCTAAGACGAATGCATCTAGAAAATGACTTGCGTCGAGCCATTGACTGCCAAGAATTTGTGCTGCACTATCAGCCAATTGTGGCTCTAGATACGGGGAATCTCGTTGGGTTTGAAGCCCTAATGCGTTGGCAGCATCCAACCTACGGATTAAAGTTTCCGGGAGAGTTTATAGCCGTGGCTGAGGAACTCAGACTGATTACCAGCTTGAGCTATTGGGCGTTATGGACAGCCTGTCAACAACTGGTAACATGGCAAACTATATTCCCCAATCTTTCTCCTTTGAAGGTGAGCGTAAACCTCTCATCACAGGATCTTAAACGGTCCGATCTCGTTGATGAAGTCGATCGTATTCTCGCCCAAACTCAATTACAGGCAAATTGTCTAACCCTAGAAATTACGGAAAGTATGCTGATTGAAGATATTGAATCGACGATTATGACGCTGACTCAATTAAAAGAAAGGGGAATTCAAATTAGCATTGATGATTTTGGCACGGGCT